>JAEKKK010000115.1 GCA_019510405.1 Gemmatimonadota bacterium
CTTCGGTGGTGGTTTCGGCGGCGGCGGACGTCGTGGCGGCGGCGGCGGGGACGGCCCGGCCCCACCTCCGCGCGGTGCGCCGACGAACGCTGCCTCGGGCGCGGCTGCCGCACCGGGCACACCCGGCGCCGCGGGCGCACCGGGCGCACCGGGCGCACCGGGCGCACCGGGCGGAGCAGGCAATCGTGGCCCCGGGGGCGGCCGGCAGATCAACTTCGTCTCCCCGAACGAGCTCCCCGACTATCGTCCCGCGTTCGCCAACGGCTCGGTGCGCGCCGATGCGGAAGGCAAGCTCTGGGTGCGCGTCATCCCGACCAAGCCGCTCACCGGCGGTCCGGAATACGACGTGATCGATCGCGAGGGGAAGCTGGTCGACCGCGTCACCCTGCCGCGCGGCACCACGATCGCCGGATTCGGCACGGGCGGCATCGTGTACCTCGGCGTGCGCGACCAGGCCGGCGTCCACGTCGTGCGCGCACGGGAGAAGTAGACGCAAGTAGACGCAAGTAGACGCACCGGCAACCAGGCGTCCTGGTCCATCGACGCGCAGACGGCCACCATTCGGTGGCCGTTCGTGCTTCCCACCCCTGCGCATCCGCCGACGGGCACCCTTTTCCCCTCGTGCGTGTCGAACCGTGCACGCAGGTGAACGGCCAGGATTCACAACCGACTCTCCCCACCGTGCCTCGTCTTCACAGCGCTGCGCTGCTTGCCGCGCTCGTCCTCCTTTTCTGCCTGCCGCGCGCCGCGGCCGCCCAGCAGCTCGACGTCATCCGGGGACAGGTCGTCAACCCCGAAGCGCAGCCGATCGAGAACGCCACCGTGACCGCGACCTCCGTCGGCGGTGGCGTCAATCGCTCCGCGCGCACCGACCGGAACGGCCGCTTCACGATCACCTTCCCCGGCGGAGAGGGCGATTACTTCGTCAACTTCACCGCCATCGGCTACGCGCCGCGGCGCTTCGAGGTGCGTCGCACGGCAGACCAGGACATCCTCGTCGCCGACGCGCAGCTCCAGCGCATGGTCATGCTCGACACGATGCGCTCCGTCGCACAGCGCGGTCGTGTCGGCCGGAACGACAACCAGCCCGATCTCAGCGGCACCGAGCAGTCGATCCAGAACGACGCCGTCGCCGCCGGCCAGCAGGGTGACCTGAACGCGATGGCCGCGACGATCCCGGGCGTCACACCGATCACCGACGCCAACGGCGACCCGGCCGGCTTCTCCGTGCTCGGGCTCTCCGCCGACCAGAACAACACGACGCTCAACGGCGCCAGCTTCGGGGCGTCCAACATCCCGCGCGATGCGCAGGTCACCTCGTCGCTCGTCACGACGCCGTACGACGTCAGTCGCGGCGGCTTCAGCGGCGCGCAGTTCTCGCTCCGCACCTTCGGCAGCTCGAACTTCATCCGCCGCAACAACAGCCTGAACTTCGACGCTCCCTCGCTCCAGTGGACCGATCGCGCCGCGCGCTCCCTCGGCCAGCAGTACACCAACGTCTCCCTCGGCGGACTGCTCGCCGGCCCGATCGTGTTCGACAAGGCGTTTTACAACCTCTCGTATCAGCTCGGGCGTCGCTCCAACGATCTGCGCACGTTGCTCAATACCGACGCGGCCGGCCTCCAAGCCTCCGGTGTTGCCGCCGATTCCGTCTCACGCCTGCTGGCGATCGCCGCGGCGCAGCGCATCCCCGTCAGCACGGGCAACGCGCTGCGCAGCGATCGGCTGTCGGATCAGGGCTCGTTGTTCGGCACGATCGATCTCACCCCGCCGAGCTCCACGAGCGGCACGACGATGAACCTCACGCTCAACGGCAACTGGAATCGCCAGACGCCCGCGGGCAACCTCGTCACCGAGCTGCCGGCGCACGGCGGCGATCGCACGAGCTGGAACGCGGGCGCGCAGGCGCGCCACACGTCGTACGTGAAGAACGTCGTGCTCAGCGAGACCACCCTCAACCTGAACGGAAGCAGGAACTACGGGAGCCCGTACCTCACCCTCCCGAACGGCAGCGTGCTCGTGAACTCCCTCTTCGCCGATGGGACGAGCGGTGTGCGCACCCTCGGCATCGGCGGCAACGGATTCCTGGGCACGAGCAGCAGCAATCTCGTCACCGAAGCGATCAATCAGCTCTCCTGGTTCAGCCGGAACAACAAGCATCGCCTCAAGCTGAGCAGCGAGCTGCGTCGCGAGAGCTACGATCAGGACCAGACCACCAACGCCAACGGTACCTTCACCTATCTCTCCCTCGACGACCTCGCCGCGAACCGGCCGGCGTCGTACTCGCGCACGCTGCTGCCGCGCGTCCAGAGCGCGAGCCAGGTCACCGGCGCGCTCTCGCTCGGCGACTCGTATCGCCGCACGAACAACCTTCAGGTGCAGTACGGCGTGCGGCTCGACGCCAACCGCTTCTCCGCCACGCCGGCGTACAACTCCGAGCTCGAGCGGTTGTTCGGTGAGCGCAACGACCGTGCGCCGAACCGCCTCTACGCGAGCCCGCGCATCGGCTTCTCGTGGAACTACGGTACCGCGCCGACCATCTCCGGCTTCGAGGGCGCCATGCGCGGACCACGCGCCGTCGTGCGCGGCGGCATCGGCGTCTTCCAGGGACTGCCTGCCGCCACCTCCATCGGTTCGGCCATCGACAACACCGGGCTCGCCGGCGCGCTCCAGCAGATCACCTGCGTCGGGGCCGCGGTCCCGGTGCCCGATTGGGCCGCCTACGCCGCCAATCCCTCGGCGATCCCCTCGCGCTGCGCCGACGGCAGCACGGGGAGCGTCTTCGCCAGCGATGCGCCGAACGCCACGCTCTTCGCGCGGGACTTCGCCGCGCCCCGCAGCGTGCGATCGAATCTCAACTGGAACGGCCCGATCCTCGGCAACCGCTTCAACGCGACCGTGGATCTCACCTGGTCGCGCAACCTGAACCAGCCCAGCACGGTCGATCGCAACTTCCAGCCGACGCAGCGGTTCACGCTGGCGGATGAAGGCAACCGCCCCGTCTACGCGCAGCCGGCGAGCATCGTGCCGTCGACGGGCGCCATCGCCTCGCGCGACGCGCGCGTGAGCCAGCAGTTCAATCGGGTGAGCGAGCTGCGGAGCGATTTGCGCAGCGAGACGAAGCAGCTTCGCCTCGGGATCTTCCCCGCGACGTTCAACCAGCAGCTCACCTGGTCGCTCAACTACACGCTCGCCGACGTTCGTGAGCAGTATCGCGGCTTCCAGAGCACCGGCGGCAATCCGCTCGCCGTGGACTGGTCGCGCAGCGGTGGCGAGTCACGCCACCAGATCTCGTACACCCTCGGCTACAACTTCTTCGATGCCGTGCGCGTGAACTGGTTCGGCCAGTTCCGCAGCGGCACGCCGTTCACGCCGACCATCTCCGCCGACGTGAACGGCGACGGCTACGCGAACGATCGCGCGTTCGTGTTCGACCCCGCCCGCGCGAGCGATCCCGCGGTCGCCGGCGCGATGCGCTCCCTCCTCGAGAGCGGCTCGGGACCCGCGAAGGACTGCCTCGCCCGTCAGCTTGGCGCCATTGCCGCACGAAATTCCTGTCGTGGCCCATGGACGTCGAACGCGAACCTGAGCATCTCGCTCAATCCGATGAAGGTGCGGCTCCCGCAGCGCGCCACGCTGAGCTTCTCCGTGTCGAACCCGCTCGGCGCGGCCGATCTCCTGCTGCACGGCCAGAACAACCTGCACGGCTGGGGGCAGTTCACCTTCGCCGATCCCACGCTGCTCTACGTGCGCGGCTTCGACTCCACGACGAAGCGCTACAAGTACGAGGTCAATCCGCGCTTCGGCAGCACCAACCCGCAGTTCAACTCGTTCCGCGCGCCCGTCACGCTCACCATGCAGCTTCGCGTCGACGTCGGTCCCACGCGCGAACGTCAGCAGCTCACCCAGCAGCTCGACCGCGGGCGCACGCGACAGGGACAGCGTACCCCCGAGTTCCAGCTCAAGGCGATGTACGGCACCGGCGGCATCCTCAATCCGATCGGGCAGATCCTGCGGCAGAGCGACACGCTGGGCCTCACCGGCCCGCAGGCCGATAGCCTCGCGACGATGAATCGTGCCTACACCGTATCGCTCGACAGCATCTGGAATCCCGTCGCGAAGTATCTCGCTGCGCTCCCGGAGCGGTACGATCAGGGCGAGGCGTACGGGCACTACACCGAGGCACGCAAGGCATCGGTCGATCTGCTCGTCAAGCTCGCGCCCGTCGTTCGCTCGCTTCTGACCGACGAGCAGCGCCGCAAGCTTCCCGCGATCGTCGCCAGCTATCTCGACACCCGCTATCTCGCCGGCATCCGAAGCGGCACCGCGGGCAGCGCCGCCGCGGGCGCTTTCGGCGGCGGCTTCATCGGCGGCGGTGGCCCGGTCTTCATCGGTGGCGGTGGTGGCGGTGGTGGCGGCGGCAACGTCGTCATCATCCGCAACTGACGCCTGCGTTCGCGCCGTTTCGCACCCCCGCATCCCCGCATCCCCGCATCCCCACCATGCGCATCCTCGCCTCTACGCTCGTCGTCGCGACCGTCTTCGCGTCCACCGCGAATGCCCAGCAGTCGCGACCCCCGCTCCGGCATCTCGGTGCCGCCGTCGCCACCTCCGATGCGCTTGGCGCCGTCGCCGCCATTCAGGCGCTCCCGGGCGGCAAGCTGCTCGTGAATGACCCCTCGCGCCGGCAGCTCCTGCTGCTCGACTCGGCCATGAAGGTGATCGCCGTCGTCGCCGATACGACGCCCGCGACGAAGGGCGCCTATGGCACGCGAGGCGGCGGGCTGCTCCCCTTCCGCGGCGACTCCGCGCTCTTCGTCGATCCCAACTCGCTCTCGATGCTCGTCATCGATCCGGCGGGGAAGATCGCGCGCATCATGGCCGCGCCGCGCGCCAACGACGTCATCTTCCTCCTCGGCGGCCCGCAGGGGAATCCGGGGTTCGACGCGAAAGGGCGGCTCGTCTATCGCGCCCAGAGCTTCGGCGCGCCGCGCGGCGGCATGGCCGGTCAGCCGATGCAGCCGCCGGTCATTCCCGACAGCGTTCCGCTCGTGCGCTACGATCTGCTCACGCGCCGGCTCGACACGGCCGCGTTCGTGCGTTCGCCCGCGCCGAAGTTCAACGTCGTGCAGAACGAGCGCGGTATGTCGATGACCAGCACCATCAACCCGCTCCCCGAGGTCGACGACTGGGCCGTCCTCCCCGATGGCACGATCGCGATCCTGCGCAAGGACTATCACGTCGACTACATCGACGCGAACGGTCAGAAGACCTCGGCGCCGAAGATCCCCTTCGACTGGCAGCGTCTCTCCGATTCCGCCAAGGCGGCCATCATCGACTCCGCGAAGGCGCGTATGGCGCGCGCGCGCGCGGGTGGCCCGGGTGGTGGCTTCGTCGTCACGCGCGAAGGCCCCGGCGGCAATGACGTCGTTGCGGGCGGCGGCGGCCCCGGTGCGGGTCCCGGTGCCGGCGCGCCAGTGATCGTGTTCCGCACCGAGCGCGCCGAAGGCGGCCCGCCGATGCGCGGCGGCGCGCCGACGGGCGATCGTCCGGTGGGCCCGCCGCCCCTCTCGTTCGTCGAGCCCTCCGAGCTGCCCGACTATCAGCCCGCATTCACGACCGGCTCCGTCCGCGCCGACCGCGAGGGCAAGCTCTGGGTCCGCACCTTCTCCGCACTCCAGTCGAACGCCGGCCCCGAGTACGACGTGATCGACCGGACGGGCAAGCTCGTCGACCGCGTCGCGCTTCCTGCGGGCACGACGATCGCCGGCTTCGGCCCCGGTGGCACCGTCTACCTCGGCGTGCGCGACGCCTCCGGCACGCACATCACCCGCGCGCACGAGCGCTGACCGCGGGGGTCAGACTCGGGACCAGCTCCCGGGATGCTGGGGTCAGATACCGAAGGTGTCTGACCCCTTGGCGCAGTGACCTCGACATACCGAATACCGAAGGTGTCTGACCCCTTGGCGCAGTGACGCCGAGCGCGGGATGCAGGTTGGGCATCATGTCCAGCCTCGCATCCCGCGCCTGAAGCCATCATGACCGCTCGCCTCGTTCCGCCCGTCGTCGCCGCACTCGGCGTCGCGCTCCTCATCGCCTGCGCCGGCGCCACCGAGCCGCGGCCTGGCGACCCGAGCCCCGTGCTCGAGGCGTTGCCGCGGGCGCTGAGCCCGGGCGAGCAGAAGATCATCGCCGCCAACAACGACTTCTCCTTCTCGCTCTTCCGCCAGCTCGGCGCCGACAATGCGGACAGCAACGTCTTCGTCTCGCCGCTCAGCGCCTCGATGGCGCTCGGCATGGCGATGAACGGCGCGAGCGGACCGACCTTCGACCAGATGCGAGCCACCCTCGGATTCGGCGCGGCGTCGGAGTCCGAGATCGACCAGGGTTACAAGTCGCTCATCACGCTGCTTCGCACGCTCGATCCGGCCGTCGACTTCCGCATCGCGAACTCGATCTGGGCCCGCGATGGTTTCCCCATCAAGCCGGCGTTCCTCGATGCGGGCCGCACCTGGTTCGACGCGCAGGCCGCCACGCTCGATTTCGCGAGTCCTGGCGCCGTGAAGTCCATCAATGATTGGGTGAGCACGGCGACGACAGGGAAGATCCCGATCATCGTCGATCAGATCCGCCCCGATGAGGTGATGTTCCTCATCAACGCCATCTACTTCAAGGGAAGCTGGCGCGCGAAGTTCGATCCGGCCCTCACTGCCGATGCACCATTTCATGGGATCGCCGGCGATCAGCCGGCGAAGCTGATGCATCGCGAGGGGACGATCCGCTACCTGCAGACGCCCACCTTCTCCGCCGTGGATCTCCCGTACGGCAACAGCGCCTACTCGATGAGCGTCGTCCTGCCGAGCGCCGGCCAGAGCGTCGACGCCGTGCTCGCGTCGCTGCAGGCCGACGCCTGGTCGGCGTGGACCTCGCAGTTCCGCGACACGGAGCTCGATCTCTATCTCCCGCGTCTCGAGCTCACCTGGGGGCGCATGCTCATTCCCGAGCTGCAGGCGCTCGGCATGCGCGCCGCGTTCCAGGCGGAGAGCGCCGACTTCAGCCGGATGTCCTCCGTCGGTCTCTTCATCAGCACCGTGAAACAGAAGACGTACGTGAAGGTGAACGAGGAGGGGACGGAAGCGGCCGCCGCCACGAGCGTGGGGATGACGGTGACGTCGGCTCCCCTCCGCACGCTGTTCCGCGTCGACCGGCCCTACGTCTTCGTCATTCGCGAGCGCCTCTCGGGGACCATCCTCTTCCTCGGCGCGATCCGGCGGATGCCCTGAGCACGCGCGGTGGAGTAGGTTGAGGGAGCCCGCGTCAGCGCCTCTCGAGGCGCGAAAACGGCCGCTCGTCATGACGCCGCGAGCACATCACAAATCTTAGCGGCCGTTCGCGCACCGGGCTCTGCCGTGTACATGGCGGCCTGGTCAATTTCATAGTGCGCGCAAAAGAAAATATCACAACTGTGATTCTACGCACAGCGCATTGTTTGCGCAGCAACTAATGTCAGTTGCTAGATGCGGGGTGCGATCGAGGTGTGAGCCGATCGCATGGTCTTCCTACCACTCCGCGTCGTTGTCCCCGTCGCAACCCACAATCGTCGTCACGTAGTCGCAGGGCTCTCCCTTCGTGAAGAGCGCCGCGGGCTGCGCGTCGTCCCCCCCCCGACGAAGGAATCGTTTTCTCGATGCTTCCGATCATTCGCACGATCCGTAAGATCGTTCCCCCGGTGCTCGTCGGCCTGCAGGCCATGGTGCTCGCGTCATGTGAGCCGGTTCAGCCGCTGCTCGTGCAGCAACCCTCGTTCTCAGCGGACAGCCTCGATCCGAGTAGATACACCAGCCAGTACGGAGTGCACTACATCACGATCACGACGACGGATTCCACGCTCACCACGGGACAGCAGGTGCAGGCCACCGGCATCCCGCGCGACTACTATGGGAATCCGCTCATGCAGGCCCCGGTGAGCTGGTCGATCTCGCCGACCAACGTCGCGACGATCTCCTCAACTGGACTCATTACCGGCGGCTCGACCTCCGGCACCGCGACGGTCTCCGCGACCGCGGATGGCGTCACCCGCAGCATGACCATCACCAACACGGCCAGCACGTCCTCGCAGTCGGGCGGCGCGCCAGTGCACATGATCTCGATCAGCGCCAACGCGACGCAGCTCAAGATCGGTCAGGCCACGCAGGTGTCCGGCGTCGTCAGAGACGTCAACGGCACGCCGATCGCCAATGTGCCGATCACCTGGACGACGTCGCCCGTCACCGTCGCCACTGCGGTGACCAACTCGGCGACCGCCGGCACCGTCACCGGCAAGGGCGTCGGTACCGCCATCGTCTACGCCAAGGCGGACACCGTAACGCGCCAGATCACGATCACCGTGATCGACTCCGCGACCACCTCGGGCGGCAGCACGACGCCCGTGCCGCCGGGCGCGACGGGCGGATCGTACGGCAGCGCCACTGCCGCGACGCTCCCGCAGGCCACCGTGAACACGGCGTATCCCAGCATGTCGCGCCAGGTGCGCGTTCCGGCCGGGGCCAACCTGCAGACGTACATCAACAACGCGCAGCCGGGCGACGAGCTTCTCCTCGCGCCGGGTGCCACCTACACGGGCCAGTTCACCCTCCCGAACAAGGGGAGCAGCTCGCAGTGGATCGTCATCCGCACCGATCTCTCGGATGCCACGATCGGCTATCCGGGAACGCGCATGACGCCGTCACGCGCCGCGTCGGCGAACCTGGCGAAGATCATGGGCAACACCTGGTTCGGCCCGATCAGCACCGACCTTGCCGCAAATCACTACCGCTTCACCGGTGTGGAGTTCGGCTCGGCCGTGACGGGAGATCTGAACGCCATCGTCCGCTTCGGCGACGCATCGAGCGCGCAGAACACGATCGCTTCGATCGCCAACAACCTGATCCTCGATCGCGTCTACATCCACGCAACGCCGACCCAGAGCGTCCGGCGTTGCGTGCTGGCCAACAGCGCCAGCACCGCCGTCATCGACTCGTGGCTCGGCGACTGCCACAGCAGCTACGGTGATTCGCAGGCCTTCGTCAGCTGGAACGGCTCCGGTCCCTTCCTCATTCAGAACAGCCACCTCGAGGCAGGTCACGAGGTCGTGATGTTCGGCGGCGGCAGCGCGACGATCCAGAATCTCTCCCCCTCCGACATCACCATCCGCGGGAACCACATCATGCGTCCCACCGCGTGGAAGGGTGTCTGGCAGGCGAAGAACCTCATCGAGTCGAAGCACGCCAAGCGCATGCTCATCGAAGGGAACGTGATCGAGGGTGAGTGGCAGGACGCCCAGGTCGGCTTCGCCTTCGTGCTCAAGTCCGAGAACCAGAACGGCGACAACCCGTGGACCCAGACGGCAGACGTCACGATCCGCTACAACAAGATCCGGAACGTCGGCAGCGTGTTCAATCTCGCCGCCAACCCGGCGGCCACCACGGCGATTCCCGCGGCGCGGTTCGTCATCACGGACAACGTCATCGAGAACGTCGGGTCGAGCCCCTACACCGGCGAGGGACGCACCTTCCAGCTCCTGAGCGGTCTCTCCGACGTCGTTCTGATGCACAACACCGTGACGAGCGGCGGCGGGACGGCCCCGGCAACGATCTACTACGGCGGCGGCGGAATCTCGCGGCTCGTCATCCACTCGAACATCCTCCAGCACGGCAACGTCGGTGTGAAGGGCGACGCCACGGGGGAGGGAACAGCCTCGCTCACGACGTTCTCGCCGGGATACCTCTACACGAACAACGCGATGGTGAACGGCGGCACGGCGAGCGCCTATCCGGCGAACAACTACTTCCCGGGCGCGCTGAGCAACCTCGGCTTCATCAACCTGTCGGGCGGCAACTACCAGCTCTCGACGTCGAGCACCTACCTGAACAAGGGCTACGACGGCCGCGATATTGGCGCTGACATCAACACCGTCAACTCGAAGACGAACAACGTGGTGGTCGGACCGTAAGACGACCCACGGCAAAAGCGAGATGGGGCGCCGATCGAATCGATCGGCGCCCCTTCTTGCACTCGGGAGTCGGGGTCGCGACTCCGACCCCTAATGGGCTCGGCTTCGCCTGCTACTCGCCGTACGGGATCCAGATGTTCTTCACCTGCGTCGCCTCGCGCAGGAAGGGCCGGCCCTCGCCCTCGCGCGAGTCGATCCACGTGCGCGGCGCGAGCTCGCACCACGTGCGCTTCATGTTCCCCGCCGACGCGAGCTCCACCGCCTTCACGCCGTCGCGCGAGCCGAAGTACCACATCGCGTCCACGTCGTCGTGCTCGGCGAGCGTCTTCGCGAGCGTGTCCTTCGCGCCAGTCACGATGTTGATCACTCCTGCCGGCACGTCCGACGTCTCCAGCACCTGATAGAAGTCGGTCGCGGCCAGCGGCGCACGCTCCGACGGGATGGCCACCACGGTGTTCCCGACGCAGATCGCCGGCGCGACGAGCGATACGAGCCCGAGGAGCGGATGCTCGTCGGGGCAGGCGATCCCGATCACGCCGAGCGGCTCGTTCATCGCCAGCGCGACACCGCGCAGCGGCACCTGATGGACCTGCCCGTCGTACTTGTCCGCCCACGCACCGTACGTGAACAGCCGGCGCACACTCGCTTCCACTTCCGCCGCGCCGTCGCCACCGGTCAGCGCGCTGATCCGCCGTCCCAGCTCGTCGGCGCGTGCAGCGAGATTCTCGGCGATGTAATAGAGGATCTGCGCGCGATTGTGGCCCGTCGCCTTGCTCCAGCTTCCCGACGCGGCATGTGCTGCTTCCACCGCGTTGCGCAGATCCTTCCGGTTCCCCTCGCCGACCTCGCCGAGCACGCGCCCATCGGCCCCGGCAATGCGAATCGAATACCCCGAATCGGGACGGACCTGCTTGCCGCCGATGAACAGCTTCGGCGTCCGATCGACGAGCGGCGCGCCGCGATCCGGATCGTCGAGCTCCGCGGCGCGGCGCACCGCGCGCGCCTGCGCGCCGCGCGCCGTCTTCGCGGCAGCGCGCGCGGCGCGACCGTTCTCGCGCGCCGGCACTGCGCGGTCCGGCGAGAGATACTCCCACATTCCCTCGCGTCCACCTTCCCGTCCGAATCCCGACTCGCGGTAGCCGCCGAACCCCGCCGCGGCATCGAACAGGTTCGTCGAGTTGATCCAGACCACGCCCGCCTTGATCTTCGGCGCGATGTCGAGCGCGAGATTGATCGACTCGCTCCACACCGACGCCGCGAGCCCGTACGGCGTGTTGTTCGCCAGCGCCACCGCCTCGCTCGGTGTGCGGAACGTCATCGCCACGAGCACGGGTCCGAAGATCTCGACCTGCGCGATCGTCGACGACGGCTGCACGTTGGTGAACAGCGTGGGCGGATAGAAGCAGCCGTCCTGCGGGCACGCCCAGCTCGGCTGCCACATCTCGGCGCCTTCGGCCGTGCCGGCCGCCACGAGGGAACGGATGCGCTCGAGCTGCACCGGCGCGACGATCGCGCCCATGTCCACCGCCTTGTCGAGTGGCGAGCCGAGTCGGAGCGTCTCCATCCGTGCGCGCAGCTTCGCGATGAGCCGCTCACTCACCCCTTCCTGCACGAGCAGGCGCGAGCCGGCGCAGCAGACCTGACCCTGATTGAACCAGATCGCGTCGACGACGCCCTCGACGACGGAATCGAGGTCCGCGTCCTCGAACACGATGAACGGCGACTTCCCGCCCAGCTCGAGCGAGAGCTTCTTCCCACTCCCCGCCGTCGCCTTGCGAATGATGCGGCCGACCTCCGTGCTTCCCGTGAACGCGATCTTGTCGATGCCATCGTGCGCCACGATGGCGGCGCCCGTGTCCCCGTCTCCCGTGACGACGTTCAGCACGCCCGGCGGAAGTCCGGCCGCATCCGCGAGCTCGGCGAACAGCAGCGCGGTGAGGGGCGTGAACTCGGCGGGCTTGATGACGATCGTGCATCCCGCGGCGAGCGCGGGCGCGACCTTCCACGCGAACATGAGCAGGGGGAAGTTCCACGGGATGATCTGACCCACGACGCCCGCGGCGTGGTACCCGGCGAACTCGCTGTCGAGCAGCTGCGCCCAGCCGGCGTGATGATAGAAGTGGCGCGCCACGAGGGGCACGTCGATGTCGCGCGTCTCCCGGATGCTCTTGCCGTTGTCCATGCTCTCGAGCACGGCGAGCAGGCGCGAGTTGCGCTGCACGGTGCGCGCGAGCGCGTACAGGTAGCGCGCGCGGCCATGTCCGCCCAGCGCTTCCCACGCGGGCAGCGCCTTGCGAGCGGCTCTCACCGCGGCATCGACGTCCTTCTTGCTGCCTTGCGACACCTGCGCGATGCGCGCGCCCGTCGCCGGATTGCTCACGTCGAAGAGCCCCGCCGGCTTCGTCCATCCCCCGGCGATGAAGTGCCCGAAGCGCGCGCCGTGAAGAGCGAGCCAGTCGCGCGCCGCCGCGTCGCCTTCCGGCGCCGGCCCGTATTCCATGGTGTCGAAGATCTCGCGGACGGATGTCATGCTCACACCATGGGGTGACGGTGCGCCGCCGAGTAGCGCCCGGTGACGAAGTGCTCGAGCTGCCGCTCGATGTCGGTGAGCAGCGCGCTCGCGCCGAAGCGGAACAGATCCGGCTTGAGCCAACGGTTCCCGAGCTCGTCCTTCATGAGGTAGAGATACTCCAGTGCGTTCTTCGCGCTGCGGATCCCTCCCGCCGGCTTGTAGCCGACGGCGTAGCCGGTGGCCTCGTGGTACTCGCGGATCATGCGCACCATCACGAGGCTGAACGGAAGCGTCGCGTTGATCCCTTCCTTGCCTGTGCTGGTCTTGATGAAGTCCGCGCCCGCCATCATGGCGACCATGCTCGCGCGCGCGACGTTGCCGAGCGTCGCGAGCTCGCCGGTGGCGAGGATGGCCTTCATGTGCGCGTCGCCGCACGCCTCACGGAACATCCGCAC
Source organism: Gemmatimonadota bacterium (assembly GCA_019510405.1). Lineage (GTDB taxonomy): Bacteria > Gemmatimonadota > Gemmatimonadetes > Gemmatimonadales > Gemmatimonadaceae > AG11. Next base: position 12,959 of record JAEKKK010000115.1, read on the forward strand.
CTCGTCGTACAGCGCCTGCCAGTTGCCCGTGAGCACGTGGCCGCGCGTGATGACGATGTCGATCTCCTGCGCGCCGGCAGCCACCGATGCGCGAATCTCGCGCACGCGCTCCTCGAGTGGGCTGAGTCCGGCAGGAAAGCCCGTGCTCACGGCGGCGACTGGGATGCCGGTGCCGCGCAGCGCCTCCACGGCGGTGGCGACGAGCGAGTGGTAGACACACACCGCACCCGTCGTGAGTCGCAGGTCCGCGACGCCGAGCGCGTCCACGAGATCCTGGCGGAGCGGATGCGCCGCCTTGGCGCACAGCCGCCGCACGTTCCCGGGCGTGTCGTCGCCGGCCAGCGTGGTGAGGTCGATGAGCGTGATCGCGCGGAGCAGCCATGCCGCCTGCCACTCCTTCTTGACCGTCCGGCGCGTCGGAATGGTGGCGGCGCGCCGCTCGACGGCGCTGCGATTCACGCGGAGGGCACGGACGATGTCGAGGTCGAGGGCGGTCCCCGGATTCCGCTCGACGTGATCGTCGGTGAGGCGCGGCCGCGCGCGCTCCTCGCGTGCGGAACGGTCGGAGGTGGCGAGCCGGAGCGCCGGTTCGGTCTTGGCCTGCATGGGGATCCCGGGTCGGGAGTGATGCGTGCGGTATACGTCGCCGCGGAGGGAAGATAGAGTGGACGCCGGTACCATGTCGACGGGGCGGTCCCGGACCGATAATGTCTGTCCATGACGTATTCACCTGCAGCCCCGGATGCGGGCTCGCCCACGGCCGACTCCGAGATGACGCTGGACTTCCAGTACTACTTCGACACCGCCTGCGACGGCATGATCGTCTTCGACGCGTCGCGACGCGTCCGCACGATCAACGCCGCGTTCGCGACGCTCGTCGGCCAACCAGTCGCAGCACTGGTCGGGAAGCACTTCGAGGAGCTCACCGAGCAATCCGATCGGCCGGCGCACTCGTCGCCCGTGCAGGAGCTGGCGACGCTCGGCTCGGTCATCTCGATGCACCGCGTCCGCGCGACGGACGGCGAGCCGATCGACGTCGAGATCTCCTCCACGCTGCTCCCTGACGGCGGCACCTTCTCCGTGGTGCGCGACGCACGGCGCCGCCTCGAGTGGACGGCACCACGAACGTCCGGCCCGCGGCGCGTCGTGCCGCCCCCCGAAACGCGCTACGCCGCGCGCGACTTCCGGTTGCTCTTCGACGCAACGCCCCTCCCCGCGTGGGTCTACGACGCGGAGACGCTCCGCTTCATCGTCGTCAACCGCGCCGCGGTGGAGCATTACGGCTTCTCGGAAGACGAGTTCCTCGACAACGCGGTCCATTTTCTGCGCCCGCCCGAAGACGCCGAGCGCGCGATGAACTTCGCGCATGACGCGCCGGGCTACGCGCGCGTCGCCAACTTCCGCCATCGCCGGAAGGACGGCACGCCGATCGACGTCGAGACGATCTCGTACGGCTTCGAGCTGGACGACCGGAAGGTCCGCCTCGTCGTGATCAACGACGTCACCGAGCAGCTCCAGCTCCGCGAGCAGCAGGAGCAGCTCCAGGCGCAGATCCTCCTCGCGCAGAAGATGGAGGCGGTGGGGCGTCTGGCCGGCGGCGTCGCGCACGACGTCAACAACCTCCTCAGCGTGATCCTCGGCGCGGCCGAGACGCTCGGCAAGGCGCTCGCGACCTACGACCCGCTGCAGGAGGAAGTGGCCGACATCCGCGACGCGGTCGAACGCGGTGCCACGCTCACGCGTCAGCTGCTGATCTTCGGCCGGAACGAAGTGCGCGCGCCCGGCCTGCTCGACGTCAATCAGGTCGTGGCCGGCGTCGAGCGCCTGTTGCAGCGCGTGCTGGGGAATGCCGTGCACATCGAGCTGCGTCGCGACGTGGACGTCGCGCTCGTCGTCGCCGACGCGAGCCAGCTCGAGCAGGTGCTCGTGAACCTCGCGGTCAACTCGCGCGATGCCATGCTCCGCGGCGGCACGCTCACCATCCGCACCGGCGAGGAGACGCTCGACTTCACGACCGCGGCGATCCTCGACGTCGCCCCCGGACCGTTCGTGACGATCGACGTGGAGGACACCGGGAGCGGGATGGACGAGACGACGCGGACCCACGCGTTCGAACCCTTCTTCACGACGAAGGGGCCCGCGCAGAGCGCCGGGCTCGGACTCGCGATGGTGTACGGCATCGTGCGGCAGTCGGGTGGCGCGATCGAGCTGCACAGCACGCCGGGCGCGGGGACGCGCGTGCGCATCCATCTGCCGCGCGGCGAAGTGGTCGGCGCCTCGGTGCCGGCGCCCGAGCAGTCGTCCAGCCGTGGGCTCGTGCTGCTCGTCGAGGACGAGCCGCGCGTGCGTACGCAGGCGCGCCGCCTGCTGCAACGTGCCGGCTACGACGTGCTCGAGGCGTCGGACGGCGTGCAGGGCTCGCGCATCTTCGACGAGCGCCGTAGCGACGTGACGGTCGTCGTCACCGACGTGGTCATGCCGATCGCCGGCGGGGTCGAGATGGTGTCCGGACTGCGCGCGCGTCGGCCGATGCTTCCCGTGGTCTTCGTCAGCGGCTATACCGCGGAGGATCAGGATCTCCCGCTGGACGAGCGCACGACGTTTCTCACCAAGCCGTACACGATCGACGCACTCTGCGATGCGATCGGCTCGGTGGTGCCGGCCTGAGCCACGCACGGTCGATTGCCGGCATGCCCGCGACTAACTTTGTGGTATGAGCTGGACACCTGACGAGCCGCCCGACGACGAGCAGGACGATGCACCCGACGACGTGCCTGACGACGCGCCTGACGAGTCCTCGGATCAGAGCGCGCCCGAGCCGCACGGCCCGTACACGCGCGAGAATCCGCTGACGTTCCTCGTGCCGGAGCCGATCCTGCTCCGCATTGAGCGTGTGGAGAAGCCAGGTGCGGCGCCCGGTGAACAGCCCGTCGCGTTCACCCGTGCCGGCCCCGACGAAGTGCTGCTCGCCGTCAACGCCTATCCGGCCCCGCTGGTCGATGCGTTCTTCGCCAGCGACGCCTTTGGCGAGCCGGTCATCGTGGTGGGCGCGGCGTGGGAGGAGGACGGCGGCGTGCGCGGCGAGCTCTCCGCGCTGCTTCCCGAGCGAACGATGCGCGCCATCCAGGACACCGTCTCTCCCGAAGACGAAGAGGACGAGGCGGAGCCGTGGGCCGCGTCGGCCACGCTCGGCGGCACCTCGTACGAGGAGGCCGTTGGTGAGGACGAGGACGATGAAGAGGACGACGAGGACGACGACGATGCGGAGCCGCATTTTCCGCTCGTGATCGGTGCCGTGCTCCGCTTCCCGGAAAATCGGAAGTATCCGACCGATTTCGAGCTCGAGGTGGACGACCTCATGCGTTCCATCCTCGAGGGCCGCGCGATGGATGCGCGGCAGAAGCAGATCGACAACCTGCTCGGCGGGCTCTAGCGAGCTTCTCGATCTCGCTCAGCCCGCTGGGGGCAGTTACGGCACGAACCTTCCCTCACACTACCAGACCACGACGGCGCCGAGGCCGTCGCCTTCACCAGCGCAGCTTGCAGGTATTCTGGTGTCCTGGAGTGTCGACGCACACGGCCATGTGTTCCCCGCGAACGGCGGGGCCGCCGAAGAAGATTTTCCCCACGTCGTCGTCGATCGAGACGGCATCGAGTGGACGGTGCGAGAGGTGGCCACACCGCAATCGTGGGCGCGTGCCGCGCGCTGCCTCGTCCTGAGCTCGCGGGAGTGCGTCAGGCGCATCTGGTCGTTCCCGGATAGCTGGCGGTCGCTCGACGCGGACCAGCTCCTCCGGCTCGGCCGCGCCGACTGACCCGGGCGGAAACCGGCGCGCGCCGGCGCGCGTACGGTGGCACGTCCTCCAGTCGGAGCCCGTGCCTCCATGCGCAAGACGCTCAAGGTTCTGTTCTACTCCGCGCTGATCCTGTTCGTCGGACTGCCCGTCGCGTTCGCGCTGTTCGTCGCCGCGATGGCGATGTTCGGCGTCGTCGTCGGCATCGGGTTCAGCATCCTCGGCCTCGTGCTCACGGCCCTCAAGTTCGCGCTGATGGTCGCGCTTCCGCTCGCGCTCCTCGTCTGGGTCGCGAAGCGACTGCTCGCTCCCGAGCGCACGTACTGACGTCCCACCGGCCGGCGCGTGAGCGCGCCGGCCGTCGTTTCGCGGCCCCTCCGCCAAACCTCGCGCAGGGTCGCGTTCGGCACGCGTGTCGCAGAAGGGTGACTTCGAGGCACGGCGGCTGGCGCCGCCGCGCCCTGGCCGCGCAGATTGTGCGCCCGCTCCACCACCCGACCCGCCGACCCGTACCATCGATGCCGACGCTGCGTTGTCTCTCGCTCGTTTCCCTCGTGCCCTTCGCGCTCGCCGTCGCCTGCGGTGGCTCGAATCCGCCGCCGCGCACCGACAACCCGCCGGAGGGGAGCGATCCACGCGTGGGGGCGCGTCGGGATTCCACGAGGGCGCGGCGCAACTCGGTGATCGAGAACAATCGCCCCGACGCCAGCGGCCGCGCGGGAGTGATCGTCGTGGCCAACCAGCAGGGCGCGAGCGCGACGGTCCTCGATGCCTCGAACCTCGCGACGGTCGCGACGGTGCCCGTCGGGAACGGGCCGCATGAAGTCGCGATGTCGCTCGACGGCCGATGGGCGGTCGTCACCAACTACGGCGATCAGGCCACGCCGGGCAACACGCTCAGCGTGATCGACCTCTACGACCCCACGCCGCGCGTCGTGCGCACGATCGATCTTGGCCAGTACGCCAGGCCGCACGGCGCCGTGTTCGTGCAGTCGGGCACGAAGATGCTCGTCACCAGCGAGACGGCCCAGAAGCTCCTCCTCGTCGACTTCATCAGCGGCAAGGTGGACACGGCGCTCGCGACGAACGGCAAGGGATCGCACATGGTGACCGCGCAGCGCGACGGTCGGCGCGCCTGGACGGCGAACATCGGCGACGGCACCGTCACCGAGTACGACATCGACACCCGCACCACCAAGCGCACCTACAAGGTCGCACCGGACGACGAGTCCATTGCCGCCACCGCCGGCGGCGTGCAGGTCTGGGTCGGCAGCAACACCGCTAAGACGGTCACCGTCGTCAACGCGGCCACCGCAACGACCATCGACACCCTGAGGGGATTCGGCCGGCCGTACCGCATCGGCATCTCACGCACCGGGCGCGGCGTGTCAGTGGTGAGTGATCCCGACTCGAATCGCGTCATCCTGTACGACCTCGGGACGCGGCGGGTGCTCGCCCGGATCGACCTGGGCTCGGAGAAGGGGATCGGCAACCCGGCAACGAAGTCTCTCCCCGAGGGGATCGCCTTCGATCCCATCGCCGACTACGCCTATGTCACCCTCCACGGCACCAACCAGGTCGTCGCCATCGACCTGAGGTCCCAGAGAGTGACCGGCTTCGGGACCACGGGCGCCGGGCCGGACGGCATCGCCTGGTCGCCCTACATCCGGCGCTAGCCGCGAACGATCAGGCGGCGCCCACCGACTCGAGCCACTCGACCGCCGGCTTCCAGCTCTCGTAGTCCTGGAGCAGGACCGTGAGGAAGTAGGTCACGACGTCGTCGACGGGAAACGTCCGGGCGAGGTCGTCGGCCGCGGCGCGGAACCGCTCCGCGTCGACCTCCATGGGGCCGTTGGCTTCCGTGTCGATCCGGCCGTTCTCGTGCTTCACCCCCACCGAGTCCAGAAACGCCGCCATCATCGGCCGGCGGGTGCCCAGGTGCAGGTCCACGAGGTACGCGCTGAGCAGCTGCACGTCGTCCAGGGGAAGCCGGGCCGCCTCACGCACCAGCTTCTCGCGCGGCCACGTCGAGACGGTCTGGGGGCGGAACTTGAGCGCCCCCGCGACTCCTGCCCGCGTCGTGGTCTTCACCCACCCGTTCTCGTCGTCCGCCAACGAGGCGGAGATCGCGGCGGCACGCTCCTCGGCAGTGAGCGCCTTCCAGAGCTTGCGGACGGTGGTTGATCGGGGCGCGGCGGCCAGGGCGGCGAGGGCAGGTCGGAGAGTCGTCGTCGGCATGAGGCGAAGCTAATCGCCCTGCATCGAGCCGTGAACGGTGTTCCGCCCTCCCGCTCGGCCGAGCTCGCTAGGGGGTCTGGAACTTGCACCCCCGATGACGCTGCTCGGCGGCGCCGAACACCTGGTCGTCGGCGCCCCTCTTCGCAGCGCACTCGCGGCGCGCGTCGGTGACTCCCATCGCGCGATGGCGGACGCGATCGACGCCGGGGCACCGATCGCCAAGGTCGTGTACCGGCTCGCCGAGTGCGCGTTCGAGGTCACGACTGATCTCGTGCCGGTGGAAGGCGACACCGCGCGCATGGTCTGCATCATGGCGGACGTCAGCGCGCGCATCGCCGCCGAGCGAGAGCGCGAGGCCCTGCTCCTCGCGGCCGAACGCGCGCGACTCGAGGCGGAAGCGGCGAACCAGGCGAAGAGCGAGTTCCTCGCCATGTGATGAGCCACGAGCTGCTTACGCCGCTCAATGCGATCGGCGGCTACGCGCAGCTCCTGGAGCTCGGCATCCGCGGTACGGTGACCGAACAGCAGCGCGTCGACCTCGAGCGGATCATGCGGAGCCAGACGTATCTGCTCTCGCTCGTCATCGATGTGCTCAACTTCGCGAAGATCGAGAGCGGACATCTCCAGGTGGAGCTCGAGGACCTCGCCGTGGACGAGCTCCTGAGCGGCACGAGCGACTTCGTGCGCCCGCAGCTGCGCGAGCGCAGCCTCTCGTTCGCGCTCTGCTCCTGCCGCTACAAGCGCGAGCAGGAAGGGATCGGCCTCGGCCTCGCCATCAGCCGCGAGCTCGCGCGGGCGATGGACGGTGACCTCACCGTCGAGAGCAGCGAGGGCCAGGGGAGCATCTTCGTGCTGCGGCTGCCCAGGGCGGGGTAGGACACCGTGTCCGGACGCGCGCCCGACCGTCGCGGCTCCGGGGGCGCTATATTTCTCCCATGCGTCGTACCCTCTGCAAATCGAAGATCCACCGCGCCACCCTCACCGGCGCGGACCTCAACTACGAGGGCAGCCTCACGCTCGACCGCGCCCTGATGGACGCCGCCGACATGCTGCCCTACGAGCGCGTGCAGGTCGTCAACGTCAACAATGGCGCGCGGCTCGAGACCTATCTCATCCCGGGCGACGCCGGCTCCGGGGTCGTCCAGCTCAACGGTGCCGGCGCCCGTCTCGGCTCGCCCGGCGACATCGTCATCCTCATGACGTACGCCGAGTTCGAGGACGACGAGGTGGATGACCGATTCATGCCTCGCGTCGTCTGGGTCGACGAGAAGAATCGCATGCTTCCACGCGACTGATCTTCGCGGCCCCTCGCGCCGAGACTTGATCGAGCAGCACCGTAGCACCGTTCCAACCCTTCCCCGGCACCGGTTGTCCTAGTCGGTGCACGCCCTTCCGGCGCAGCGCTCCGCTCGCCGCCGGAAGCGCCCCCCAATCGTCAGATGACTGTCCCTCGACACGCCCCTCTCCGGCGGAGCGCGCTGCTCGCGCTCGCGCTGCTCCTTGCCTCCGCTCCCGCCGCGCTCGCGCAGGGCGTCTCTCCGTATGTCGTGGCGGCGTCCGGCACGCCGGCCGAGCCGCCCCCGGCGCGGTCGGAGCGGGCCACCGTCACCGCCGCCGTCGCCACCCGGGCCAACGTTGCACCCGTGCTCGACGGCCGCACGGATGACGCGGCGTGGGCCAGCGCGCAGATCATCGATCAGTTCCTGCAGTACGAGCCGAATGAAGGGCAGGAGAGCCGCTTCCGCACCGAGGCGCGCGTCACCTTCGACGACCGGTACCTGTACGTGCTCGCGCGCATGTTCGATCCCGCGCCCGACAGCATCGTGTCGCTCCTGTCGCGGCGCGATGTGCGCACGGCGTCCGAGCAGCTCAAGATCATCGTCGATTCGTACAACGACAAGAAAACCGGCTACGAGTTCATCGTGAACCCGGCCGGCGTGAAGCGCGACTTCTCCGTCTCCAACGACAACAACGAGGACGCGTCGTGGGATGGCGTGTGGGACGTCGCGACACGCATCGATTCGCTCGGCTGGGTCGCCGAGTTCCGGATTCCGTTCAGCCAGATCCGCTTCGCGCCCGGCGCCGAGCACACCTTCGGGTTGCTCATCGCCCGCGACGTCGCGCGCACCGGTGAGCGCATCTCGTGGCCGCTGCTCAGCCGCAAGAAGAATGGCTACGTGTCACAGGCGGGAACGCTGAGCGGCATCGGCGGCCTGCCGACGCCGCGCCGCGTCGAGCTCTCGCCGTACGTCGTGATGAAGAACGGCACGCGCGACTATGGTGCGCCGCGCGAGGGCGGGCTGTCGCGCTACGACCATCCGAGCCAGGCCACCGTGGGCGCCGATTTCAAGGTCGGGTTGTCGTCGAACCTGACGCTCGACGCGACGATCAACCCCGACTTCGGGCAGGTCGAGGCGGATCCGGCCCAGCTCAACCTCACCGCGTTCGAGACCTTCTACAGCGAGCGTCGCCCCTTCTTTCTCGAGGGCGCGGGCATCTTCAAGTTCAACACCAACTGTGGCGACATCGACAGCGGCTGCACGGGGCTGTTCTACTCGCGCCGCATCGGTCGCCGCCCGCAGCTGGCCGACGACTACGGCGACGCGACCAGTCCGACCGCCACGCCGATCGCCACGGCCGCGAAGCTCACCGGCCGCCTCGCCAACGGATTCTCGATCGGTGTGCTCGACGCCGTCACCGAGCGCGTCGACGGCGTCGCGATGCTGGACGGCACCCGTCCCGCCATCGAGCCGCGCACCAACTACAGCGTGGTCCGCGTGCAGCGCGACCAGGCCGACGGCCGCGGCGACTTCGGCCTCATGCTCACCGGCGTGAACCGGGCGCTCGATGCCGGCGGGTCGCCCTTCCTCACGAACAGCGCGTACTCGGGCGGCCTGGATTTCCGCCGCCGCTTCGTCGGCAACAACTACGAGCTGCGCAGCTTCATTGCGGCGAGCGACGTTCGCGGGTCGGCCGAGGCGATCGCGGCACTGCAGAGCAACACCGTGCACGCCTTCCAGCGCCCCGACGATCGCGTCACGTACGACCCGACGCGCACCGAGATGCGGGGCGACGCGGAGCGCGTGTCGCTGAGCAAGTTCGGCGGCGGCATCACGCGGTTCCAGTCCGTCTACCAGCGCTTCTCACCCGGCTTCGAGACGAACGACATCGGCTACCAGCAGCGCGCCGATCAGCAGCTGTTCCGCAACTGGTTCGCGCTCCAGTTCCAGAACCCGACGAAGTTCTATCGTAAGGCCTTCTTCAACTTCAACGCGCAGGAGCGTTGGTCGACGGAAGGGCTCGTGCTCGGCAACGGGGTGAACCACAACTTCCACATCCAGCTGCCGAGCCAGTGGTGGGTGCACTTCGGCATGAACGTGAACGACCTGCTGCCCTCGTACGGCGATCGTGATGCGCGCGGCGGACCGGCGCTTCGCCACTCGAAGAACGTGAACGGGTGGACCGGCTTCGAGACCGACGACCGCAAGGCGCTCTCGTATTCCGTGTTCACTTCCTGGTGGAAGGCCGACGCCGGCCACTCGTGGGGGATGGACGGCGGGCCGGGCGTCAACCTGCGCGTCTCGAGCCGGTTCTCCGCGTCGATGGACTTCAACTACAGCCGCAACGTCGACGACGGCCAGTTCTACGCCAGCTACGGTGACATCGGCAGCGACACGACCCACTACACCTTCGCCCGGCTCGACCAGACGACCATCGGCATCAGCTCGCGGATCAACTTCACCGCCACGCCGAACCTGTCGTTCCAGTTCTACGGCCAGCCGTACGTGTCCAACGGCACCTACGCCGACTGGCGCGAGCTCGATCAGCCGCGCTCGAGCGACTACGACCGCCGCATGAAGAAGTACGGTACGACGTCGGGGATCTTCGACGGCTTCAACTACCGCGAGTTCCGCTCGAACGCCGTCATGCGGTACGAGTACCGCCCGGGCAGCGCGCTGTTCGTCGTGTGGCAGCAGGGCCGCGGCGACTACCTCGTGCGCACCGATGCCGGCTACAACGAGGGCTACGACTTTCGCCGCGACTACGGCGCGACCTTCCGGAGCCACCCGAACAACACGTTCCTCGTGAAGTGGAGCTACTGGTTGAATCCGTAAGGCGCGCCTGGCGCGCCTGTGGCGCCGTGAACGGTTTCGGTTGTCGGTTGGGGTCAGAGTCGATTCGACTCTGACCCCTTGCCGCTCCGGAGCATTCCCGAGTCCGCCGATCACCGTTCACCGACACGGACCCATCGTAGGAACTATGCCCCCTGTTCAGAACTTTCTTCACGCAAGGTGTACTAAGAGGCAAAGGCTCCCAGGAGGCCCTCATTGTCCAGATTTCAGTTTGCGATCAGCTCTGGCCCAGAGTCAGTCCGCCAGGCCGGAGTCGTGGAAAGCGATTCATTCAGCGAAGCCGTCGTGCTGCTCGGCGAGAAGATCCCGGTTCGTACCGGTGACTCGCTGGAGATCGGCGTGAGCGGCTTTCCCCCAGCCCGCTTCTTCTGCGCCAGCGCGATCAAGGGCACCAGCCCCGTGTGGGTGCCGGAAGGGAAGATGGCGGCGTAGCACAGGTGAGTCAGTGAGTCAGTGAGTTGGTAAACGGCCTCGGGAAGCAGATGCTTCCCGAGGCCGTTTCTCATCCCCTCATCCCCTCATCCCCTCATCCCCGCAAATCACCCTTTGCGGATCTCGAACTCTCCATTCCCCGTCTCCAGCCGCAGCATCGGGCCCCCCTCGCCGATCGTCGCGCGGACGTGCCGCGGACTCAGCTGCCCCTTCACCTTGAGGTCGAAGTCCGAGCGGATCGTGCCGTTCCCAGTCGTCGCGTCCAGCTCGCCGTTGTAGTTCGCCGGCAGGGTCAGCTTCACGTCGCCGCTGCCCGTGTGGAACGACATGTCTTCCTTCGCGCGCAGCGCCGACATCCGGACGTCGATGTCGCCGTTGCCACTGCTCACCTCGACCGGGCCCTCCGCCGTCACGATGTCCACGTCGCCGTTGCCCGTCGAGACGCGCACGCGCGCCTTCGCGTTCCGGACGTCGACGTCGCCGTTGCCCGTCGAGACGTTCACCGTGCCCTGCGTCTCGCCGATGTGCACACGACCGTTCCCGGTCGACGCCTGCACCTCGCTCCCCGCGCCATCCACGTTCAGCGCGCCGTTCCCCGTGGCCACCTTGAGGCGGAGGTTGCGCGGGATGAGCACGGTCATCACGACGGTCACCTGCCGATTGCGCCAGCCGTGATCCCCACGGCGGTCGCCATCGCACGAATCGTCATTCTGCGTCGAGCAGATGCTCACGTCGCCATTGCTCGACTTCTGCACCTCGAAGGCGACGTCGGTGACCTCGCCCCCGCCGCGCACCCGCTTCTCGGCGCGCAGCTCGACCGTATTCCCCGTGGCCGGCCGCACATCGATCGGGCCGTTGAAGTTCTTCACCGTGAACTGGCCGCCGGCGGGGATCGTCCCCTGCCACGTGTACACCGTTTCGTTGCGGCCAACGAGCTGGGCGTCCGCGACGGCGGAGATGGCGCCAGTCAGCGACAGGGTGAGCAGGAGGGCCGGGAGAGTCGATCGCATCGCAATCACGTGGTCGAAGGGTAGGGACGGAATGCCACGAGGGTGCGACAGCCGAGACGGCCCCAGGGTTGAAACGGTTTCACTCCCACTCGAAAGAGCTTGGGGTCAGAGTCGGCGACTCTGACCCCAAGGGGCCCCACCTACCTTCGACGACGCCTGCTCAGCGCGTGTACGGGATGAGGAAGTCCACCTGGTCACCCGGCTGCACGGGAATCATCTCGGACAGGTAGGCGCGCTGGCCCCCGGTCACCATCGGCTCGGCGAGGAAGCGCATCTGGACGACCCCATTCACGATGCTCGACGGGATCTTGAGCTGGGTCAGCCCCTGCGACTTCGCTCTGCCAAGCCGCATCCGCTGCGTCCCCTGGTAGGCGTAGATGGTCATCTCGTTCAGGTTCTGATTGTCGACGACGACCGTCGTCTCGTTCGACGTCCCGCGGCCGTCGCCGTTCAGATCGACCGCCCCCTGTGTCCCGGGAGCCGGCGTCTTCTTCGGACCACCGCTCCCGGTCGCGCAGGCACTCACCAGGGCCAGCATGCCGATGGCGAGTATCCATATTGTCCGCACGCGTCGGCGCGTGACGTCGCCTCCTCCCTCTGCCACCTCGACCCTACCGCTGGACCACCGCATGGTGCCCTCCGAGTTGCCGGCGCAAGCCGGCCGCAAAACGTACGATGAAGCCTACTTCAAGAAATGGTACCGCGATCCGCGAACCCGGGTGCATGCCCCGGAGGCGGTCCGCCGAAAGGTGCGCATGGTCGTCGGTGCAGCCGAATACTTCCTCGGCCGCAAGCTGCGAACCGTGCTTGACATCGGCGCCGGGGAAGGACGCTGGCGCGCGGAGCTGCGCCGCCTCCGCCCCGGCCTCCGCTACGTCGGCGTCGATCCCAGCGAATACGTCGTGGCCCGTCACGGGAAGCGGCGCAGCATTCGGCTGGGTTCCTTCGAGGACCTCCCGACCCTCTCGCTCGGACATGGCTACGACCTCGTCGTCTGCGCCGACGTGCTCCAGTATGTCCCCGATGCCGCGCTCAAGCGTGGCGTGCGTCACATCGCCGGACTGATCAATGGTGTTGCTTTTCTGGAAGCCTACACGACCGGGGACGAGATGGAAGGCGACCTGGAGGGCTGGCACCCGCGCAGCAAGTCGCAGTACCGCCGCATCTTCACGGATGCCGGCCTCGTCCCCTGCGGGATGCACTGTTACCTGACGCGTGAGCTCGCGGTCAACGCGGTAGAGCTCGAGTTGGCGTGATTCCACACAAGTGACACTCGTGACCTCCCTTCCCCGCTGTCTCCTCGCTCTTCTGGTCGTCGCCTCCCCGGTGTACGCGCAGACGTCCTTACACTCTGATTCGGCTGCGGCCGGCGAAGAGGCGACACACCCTGCGCCGGTCGAGTACGGTGTGGCGGGCGGCGCTCTCTCGTACGAGGGCGGGCGCCAGGAGCAAGCGGTCGGAGCCGTGCTCCGCTGGGTTACGACCCCGTGGCTCTCCTTTTCCGCCACACCGACCGCCGTCCACATGCGACAGCCCTCGGCGACCGCGGTCGGTGGATACGACGCCAGGACGGGCATGGTCGATCTGCCCCTGGACGCCACGCTCGCGCACGACTTCAAGGCGCCCTGGAGCCCCGGTGTAGCGCTCGAGCTCGGGGTCTCGCTGCCCCTTGGCGACACGGCGAGCGGGTTCGGTGCGGGCAAGGCGGGCTACTCGGCCGGCGCCGGCTTCGGTTTCTCGCCGACCGAACGAATGTGGGTGCATCTGGGTGCGGGGCGCTCGCTCACCGACGTGGGGATGCAGACCGCATTTGCCAGCGGCAGTGGCTGGGGCGACGCGAGTGCGGGCGTCTCGGTCACCGAGCGATTCTCCGTGAGCGGAGGATACAGCACCGACTTCGGGGCTGTGGACTCCACCCTTGGACACTCGAGGTCGATCGACGGCGGGCTCGCGTTCATCGTGAAGGGGCCAACCACGCTCAACCTCAACGCCAGCCATGGCGTGAGCGGGGTCGCGCCGCGCTGGAGCCTGGCGGTCGGCCTCGGCACCGCGTTCCCCTACCTGACCCATATCGGCGCCGGCACGCCGATCGACGCGCTTCGCAACACCTTTGGCGGGGGCACCCACGGGCTGGGGAACGGTAACGGTGGTACCAACTCTGGCAACTCGGGGAACGCCGGCAGTGGCGGCAACGGCAGGGGTCGGAAGACGCTCTGAACCGCCGCACTACCGGAGAAACGAACGGGGCGATCACTGCAGTGATCGCCCCGTCGTGCGTTCGTCATCCAGTGATCAACGTCGCTTGCCCGAGTCCAGTGCGGCCGGCTCGCCGAGTGGCGCGCTCTGCAGCTTGGTGAGATAACGCTGCGACTCCGAGATCCGCTCCACCTCGATCGCCATCGCCTCGACCGTGTGCTCGATCCGCTGCAGCTGCTCGGAAACGGCGGGCGAGACGGTAGCGGCCGGTCCACTTCGCTCGAGTCGTCTGCCGAACGCGCGCGCCAGCGGCCAGCCGATGATCATCACGGCGCACATGACGAAGAAGCCGATCGCGACGTCCACGGCCTGCCTCGGGATCACGACGTTCGAGGCGCCCGGATTGACCTGGATTCCGGGGATCTGCGGCAATGGCGGCACGGGAGGAACCGGCGGCAGGCCCTGCACGTGCACCCGACGCACCTCGCGCTGCGCGTCCCGGGCCTCGCGCGCCGCATCGCGCGCCGCCTCGATCGACTGGCGGATCTGGTCGCGAAGCTCCTGTGACTGCTGGCTGCTGGGGCCGTGCTGAACATCGGCGCCCTGCGCCTGCTGTCCAGCCTGGATTCGAACGAGCATGATCACCTCGCGAGTCGGCGTCGCCGCATGCGGCGGCGACGCTGGCAATGTAGGGTCTACGCCCTCGCGAGGGGAGAAGTTACACCGCGCGTGCGCTCTCACGCGCGAGCAGTGCCGCCTTGCGCGCCACGCCCCACCGGTACCCGCCGAGCGCGCCGTCGCCGCGCACGACGCGATGACAGGGGATGAGCACGGCGATCCGATTGCTCGCGCAGGCACGCGCCACGGCGCGCGCCGCGGACGGATGACCGAGCTCGCGCGCGATCTCCTGGTAGCTGCGTGTCGCACCTTCCGGGATACGTTGGAGCGCGCGCCACACCTGCCACTGGAACGCCGTCGCCTTCACGTCGAGCGGGAGGTCGGTGGTGCGCGCGCTTCCCTCGACGTATGCGACCACCGCATCGACGAGGCGATCGTCGGCGTCGGTCGCGCGCGCGAGCTCCGCGGCGGGATACTCCGCCCGCAGCGATCCGACCAGGGCTGTCTCGTCGTCGCCGAGGGCGACGCTGCAGATGCCGCGCTCGGTCACGGCGACGAGGAGCAGTCCGAGCGAGGTGCGGACGACCGTGTAGTGGATCGTCACGCCCACGCCACGCCGGCGATACGCGCCCGGCGTCATGCCGAGTGCATCGTCGGCGGCCTCGTACACGCGCCGTCCCGAGGCGAATCCCGCCTCGTACGTCGCGCTGCTCACGGTGCGTCCGTCGCGCAGCGCAGACTTGAGTGCGTCGACGCGGCGCTGCTCCTGGTACTGCTTCGGCGAGAGGCCGACGACGCGCGTGAAGGTGCGCTGGAGGTGGGCCGGGCTCACGCCCGCCTCGCGCGCGAGCCGCGCCAGTGGCAGCGGCTCGTCCACATGGCGGTCGATGTAGGCGCGTACGCGCTCAGCGAGCGCGAGGTGCGTATCGGAACGGCGGGGCATCATGGTCAGCATCGGGACACTCTCCTTCTGGGTGAATGAAGGATGCGTCCTACCGCCAGGGAAGACTATCCGATTCTTGCGCGCGGTCTACGCCGCCTTCACTTCGGTCACCAGCTTCGACAGCGACGCCTTCGCGTCGCCGAACAGCATGCTCGTCGCCGGCGCGTGGAACAACATGTTCTCGATGCCGGCGAAGCCGGCCGCCATGCCGCGCTTCAGCACGATCACCGTCTTCGCGCGATCGACGTCGAGGATGGGCATCCCGTAAATGGGCGACGACTTGTCCTCGCGCGCCGCGGGATTCACCACGTCGTTCGCGCCGATCACGAGCGCCACGTCGGTCTGCGGGAACTCGCCGTTGATCTCGTCCATGTCGTACAGCTTGTCGTACGGCACATTCGCCTCGGCGAGCAGCACGTTCATATGGCCGGGCATTCGGCCGGCCACTGGATGAATGGCGTACTTCACCTCACCGCCGCGCTTCTCGATCAGCTCCGCCAGCTCGCGCACCTGGTGCTGCGCCTGGGCGACGGCCATCCCGTAGCCCGGCACGATGATCACGCGCGACGCGTAGGCGAGCTGGATTGCCGCATCCTCCGCCGAGATGCTGCGCACGGGGAGTGTCGTCCCCACGCCCACCGCCGCCGCCGGCCCGCCGCCGCCGAACGCGCCGAACAACACGTTGGAGAACGAACGGTTCATCGCCTTCGACATCAGGATCGAGAGCAGGAACCCCGACGCGCCGTCGAGCGAGCCGGAGATGATCAGGATGCTGTTGCCGAGCGCGAACCCGGTCGCCGCGGCGGCGAGACCGCAGTAGGAGTTGAGCAGCGCGACGACCACCGGCATGTCCGCGCCGCCGATCGGGATCACCATCAGCACGCCGAGCAGCGCCGCGAGCGCGATCATCGAATAGAACGCCGAGGTGCGCGACGGATCGAGGACCACGAGGACGAGCAGCACGAACGCGACGACGAGCATCACGCCATTCGCCACGTTCTGTCCCGGGAACGTCAGCGGACGTCCCGGCAGGATCTCCTGCAGCTTCCCGAAGGCGATCAGCGCGCCGAAGACGGTGAGCGTGCCGAGCAACACCTCGAACCCGAGCGCCGCCATTCGGAACGACTCGAGCGGCTCGCGGCCGCCGTGGAAGGCGGTGTAGTACTCCGACACGCCGACGAGCACCGACGCCAGCGCGCCGAAGCTGAGCGAGATGGCGATGCGTTGCGGCAACGCGGTCGTCGGCACCCACATGCCGAGCGGATAACCGATGAGCGCACCGAGCACGAGTCCGCCGGCGATCCATCGGTAGTCGACGATGTCGTGGTGGATCAGCGTGCCGCAGACGGCGAACAGCATGCCGACGGCCGCGAACTGCATTCCCTGCCGCGCCTTGTCCGGACGCGTCAGGCTGCGCAGCCCGAGGATGAACAGGACGGCCGCGACGAGGTAGGTGAGCTCTGTGATGAGTTCGCGCATCGCCTACTTGCTCTCGGGCGGCTTGGCCTTCGGCTCGTCGCGCCGGAACATCTTCAGCATGCGGTCCGTGATGAGGAAGCCGCCGACGATGTTCGACGTCGCCGCGACGACGGCGATGAAGCCGAGGATGGTGGCGACCATGCTGCGCTGCGAGCCGGCGGCGACGAGCGAGCCGACGAGCGAGATGCCGGAGATCGCGTTGGTCGCCGACATGAGCGGGGTGTGCAGCAGGGGCGGAACACGCGAGATCACCATGTAGCCGACGAAGGCGGCCAGCACGAAGATGTACAGCTCGAGGATCAGCATGGGCGGGCGGTCAGGTGCGGGCGACGACGGATCCGTCGCGCACGACGGTCATGGCACCGGTGATCTCGTCGGTAGGATCGATCGACAGCGCTCCCTCTTTCGTCGAGAGATGCGTGACGAGCGCGAGGACATTCTTGCCGAACATCTGGCTGGCGTGGAAGGGCACCGTCGCCGGCACGTTCACGGGCCCGATGATCGTCGTGGTACCCGACTGCACGGTCTCTCCCGCCAGTGTGAGCTCGCAGTTGCCTCCCGACTCCGCAGCGAGATCGACGATCACCGCGCCGGGCCGCATGCTCGCGACCATATCGGCCGTGATCAATCGGGGTGCCGGCTTGCCGGGGATCTGGGCCGTGGTGACGACGAGATCGACGTCCTTTACATGGTTGGCGAGTGCCGTGCGCGTACGCGCCGCCTCATCCTCGCTCTGAGCGCGCGCGTAGCCGCCCGACGTCTCCGCCCCGGCAGCGACGAGATCGTTCGCGACGAAGGTCGCGCCGAGCGACAGTACCTGCTCTCGCGCTGCGGGCCGCACGTCGAACGCGGAGACCACGCCGCCGAGCCGGCGCGCCGTGGCGATCGCCTGGAGTCCGGCCACACCGGCACCGATGATGAACACCCTGGCCGGCGTGACGTTGCCCGCCGCCGTCGTGAGCATCGGGAGGAACTTGGGCAGGGCGGCGGCACCGATGAGGACCGCCTTGTAGCCGGCGACGGTGCTCTGCGACGAGAGCACGTCCATCGACTGCGCGCGCGTGATGCGCGGCACGAGCTCGAGCGCGAGCGCCGTCACGCCGCGTCGCGCGAGCGCGTCGAGCAGCACGCTGTTCCGTCCCGGCTGGAGGAGGGAGAGCAGTGCGGCGCCCTGGGGTATGGCGACGATCTCGTCCGCCGACGGCGGCTGGACGCGGCACACCAGCTCCGCGCCCTCGTACACGCCGCTGCCGTCGGCGACGACCGCGCCGACACTCTCGTAGCTGGCATCGGGGAAGCCCGCGCGCTGGCCGGCGCCTGCCTGAATGCGCACCACGTGCCCGGCCTTGACCAGGCGGGCCACGCTGTCGGGGGTGATGGCGACCCGAAGCTCGCCCGGACTCGTCTCGGTTGGGACGGCAATGTGCATGGAAGGGAGATTTTATTCACCGAGCGAGCAAATGCCAGTGCTCGCCACCCCTTGTGCTGCGCATTCCTCGGCTGTCATCGCGAGCAAGTCGAGGATCTGCACCTCGCTCCGACGGGGGATTCAACTCGTCTCGGCGACGACGCGCTCCACCTGGCGTGTGTGACGCTCGGCGTGGACGACGAGAATGGAGAAGACGTCGCCGAGATTGAACCGGAGCGGCAGCGACACGACCGGTGACGACATGCGCAGCCGTCGCCAGTCGAAGCCGCTCGCCTCGCCGAGCAGCTGATCGACGGTGCGCTGGTGCGCGAGGAACGCCTCGACCACGCCGCCTCGCGGCGACGGCCCCGGTACCATGCGCTTCGGAGCACGCAAACGCGTCGGACGCTCGAACAGGTTCACGGTGAAGCGGCCGATGAGGGTCGGCTTCCAGGGGCGCAAAGGTGCCGCGGCGTCCGGGCGCGCCGAAGCAAGCAGGGCACGAATCGGTGGCTCGTACAGCTCCGACGTCACGCACAGATGCTCCAGCACGTGGCCTACGCTCCAGCCTCCGCTCGGTGGACGCCGCACCAGTCGTTCGGGGTCCAGCGGACGCGCCAGCGCGGCGATGCGATCGATCAGCTCGAGGGAGCGGGTATGCAGGGTCTGCTGAAGATCACGCTGGAGCATCGGACTCTGGAGTGGGTAGAACCCAGGATTGGATCACGGTACGCGGGCGCGAATTGATCGTGCCGGCCGATGGTCGCTACAGTTCAGCATTGTCAGTACGACATTACCACCACCGGAGAACTCATGTCGTTCGACCGCATCGCCGGCCGGTTCGCGCTCGGCGCACTGCTCGCTCTTCCAACGCTCGCCTCGGCGCAGGCAACGGCCCCGATCAAGGGCGCCGCGCCGCGCGAGCTGCCGGTCAAGTACACCGGCAAGCCGACCACGCCGGCGATCAGCGCCGCCGATCTCATGACACGGCTGTACATCTACGCCGACGACTCCCTCATGGGCCGGCAGGTCGGTACGGAGAATAACCTCAGGGCGACCGCCTACATCGAGCATGAAGTCCGCCGCCTCGGTCTCGTGCCCGCCGGCGACAATGGCGGCTATTTCCAGAACATCCCGCTGTACACCAACTACACCGACACCGCGGCGACCCGGCTGAAAGCCGGCGATCAGGCGCTCGCCTACGGCACCGACTACTTCCCGATCCCGCGCGCCGGCCGGACGATCAACTTCGACGGCCTGCCGGTGATCTACGGCGGCGTCACCAGCGATTCGAGCAGCTGGCCTGCCGCCGACGCGGTCGCCGGCAAGGTGGTGGTGCTCACGCTGCCCGCGTCGGCCAACCCCTTCCGTGGCGTCGTCTATAGCGCGACCTCCCGCTTCGGAAAGGCCGCCGCAATCCTCGTGACCAACCTCGATCGCGTGCCGGCTGCCGTGCTGCCCCAGGTGGAGCGCAGCACCGCCCTCCGCGAGGACGACACGCCGAACGTCGCCCCCACGTCGATCCTCGTCACGCCGCGAATCGCCACGCTCCTGTTCGGCGCCACCGACACCCTCAAGGCGGGCGCGGTGGGGAAGGGCCTGTCGGGCACGATCGTGCTCAAGGAAGAGCGGGCGCCGGGTCGCAACGTCGTGGCGATCCTGCCGGGTAGCGATCCGGCCCTCAAGGGCCAGTATGTCGCGATCGGCGCGCACAACGACCACATCGGCTACAACCACCATCCGGTCGACCACGATTCGGTGCGCGCCTACATGGCCGTCGCGCGGCCGCAGGGCGCGGACAGCCCCGTGCCGCCCAGCGTCACGGCCGAGCAGATCGCCCGCATCCGCGCCATGACCGACAGCCTGCACAAGCTGCACGGCGTGCGCATGGACTCGATCTACAACGGCGCCGACGACGACGGCTCGGGCACCGTGAGCGTGCTGGAGATCGCCGAGGCGTTCGCCACCTCGAAGGTCCGCCCGAAGCGCTCGCTGCTCTTCGTCTGGCACACTGGTGAAGAGGCCGGTCTCTACGGCTCGGAGTACTACACCGACCACCCGACCGTCCCGCGTGATTCGATCGTGGCGCAGCTCAACATGGACATGGTTGGCCGCGGCGCGGCGACGGACATCACGGGCGAGAAGAAGGAGGGCGGTCTCACGCATGGCGGGCCGGGCTACGTGCAGCTCGTCGGCTCGCGCCGGCTCTCCACCGAGCTCGGCGACCTGATCGAGGACGTGAACCGCACCGACAAGATCGGGCTGGCGTTCGACTACAGCATGGACGCCAACGGGCACCCGCAGAACATCTATTGCCGCAGCGACCACTACGAGTACGCGCGCTACGGCATCCCGATCGTGTTCTTTACGACGGGCGGCCACTCGGACTACCACCAGGTGACCGACGAGCCGCAGTACATCGACTACGACCGGATGGCGCACGTGGCGACCCTGGTGCACGACGCCGCACTCCGGGTGGCGAACCTCGACCACCGCGTGGCCGTGGACAAGCCGAAGCCGGACCCGAAGGGCCGCTGCGTCCAGTAGGGGCAGGCACTGCCAGTAAGGGCAGGCACTGGAGGCACTCTGAAAATGGGCGGCCGACCCCGGCTGCCCATTTTCTCCTGGCGTGTATATTGGGGCATGCGTTTTTCTCCGCTTCTGCTCGCCTGCGCCCTGACGGCGTGCACCTCGCCGGGCGGTCGGCAGCCCTCATCGGGTGGTACGGCGAGCACCGCGCCGACTCCGAGCTCGGGTGCGCCGGCGAGCTTCGTCCGGACGACGGCGGAGGTGCCGGCGATGCGGAGCGTCGAGGTGCGCGATGGGCTCACGCATCCGCAGGCGATGCGGCTGCTGCAGGATGCGCTCTCGCAGCGCTACGTCGTCGACGTGGTGGATCCGCGTGCCGGCTTCGTCATGACGACGTGGCAGGCGAGCGTGTCGCACGACGGCGTGCCCGATCTGCGCTACCGCACGCGCTTCACGGCGCGCTTCGTCGACGACTGGCGCTCGCTGCAGCTCCGCTCCGAGGCGCGTTGGGCGCGTGGTGACGAGGCGGACATCGGCTACGATTCGGCGCAGCTCGACTCGCTTGCCGCCGATCTTCGCGCCAGGCTCGGCAAGAAAGCGTAAGCCGCACTCGCCAACGACGGTCCTCCGGGGACTGCCGCGCTCAGCGTTCGCTCAGCGTTCGCTCAGCTTCTCCAGCTGCCAGCGCTGTCCCTGCTTGGTCAGTTCCGCGCGCCGCGCCAACTTGCTCGTGCTGTAGGGGCTGCGTGTCGCACGGTCGATGAACTGCACCTGGAGCATGAAGTCGACGTCGGCGACGAGATTGCTCTCGCGCAGCCGCACCCTGCTCGGCGAGGCGACGCTGAACTTGAGATCGTACTTCTCACGCGCCGTGTCCCAGGCGTTGAGATCCCGATCGGTCGCGTTGGGGAACACGCCCCGGGCCGCTGCCTTGTCGCCGCTCTGCAGCGCAGTCGCATAGCGGCGGATCACGGACATCACGGCGCTCTGCAGCGTCTTCGCCGCGGTCGCGATGCTGTCTTCGCGCAACCTCGTCGTATCGACCATGCCGCCGACAAGGACTGCGCGGCTCACGCTGTCGGTTCGTGCTGAGTCCACCTTGCGGACACTGTCCGCGCGCCGCGCACTGTCGCGCTGCGCGCGGGCGTACCGCGCTTCGTTCGCTTCGCGCGCCTGGCGCATCAGCGTGCTGCCGCCGATGGCGATCACGCCCAGCACGGCGAGCACCCACGGCCAACGCCGCCGCTGTGCCGGGAACGCGGTGCGTGGCGCCGTCGTGGCGGCGGCCGCCGTCGCCCCAGGCGTCGGCTGGCCTGGCGTCGCGGCGGAGAAGGTGACGGTCGGTGCGCTGCGCGGTGTCTCGACGCGCGGGATGACACTGCCGTCGCCGCTGAGCCGCCGCGTGTGCGAGCCGCTCAGCGCGTCGCGCACCTCCGCCGCCGACGAATAGCGATCGTCCGGCGTCCGCGCGAGGAGCCGCGAGATCACGCGGTCGATCGCGTCCGGAATGCCGGGATCCAGCGCCTGCGCGTGCGGTGGATTCTCCGACAGGCGACGCTTGATCATCTGCTCGCGCGTCGGCGCGTCGAACGCGGGCGCCGCGGTGAGCATCAGGTGCATGATGCACCCGAGTGCGTACAGGTCGCTGCGCGCATCGATCGGATCGCCGAGCAGCTGCTCGGGGCTCATGAACTCGGGAGTGCCGATCACGAGCCCGGTGCGCGTGAGCGCCTCGCCCGCGCCTTCCTGCATCGCCTTCGCGATGCCGAAGTCGACGACCTTCACGACCTCTCGGCCGCTCCGGCTGCGCGAGACGAGGATGTTGTCCGGCTTGAGATCGCGATGCACGATGCCCAGCTCGTGCGCCGCGCCCAGTCCGTCGGCGATCTGCCGCGCGAGATCGACTGCTCGCTCGAGCCCGAACGGTGCCTCGCGCGCGAGGAGCCGCGACAACGGCTCGCCGTCCACGAACTCCATGACGAGGTAGACGAGGCCGTCGCTCTCGCCATAGTCGAACACGGCCGCGACGTTCGGATGGATGATGCGCGCCGCGTTCGACGCCTCGCGCGCGAACCGCGACGCGGACTCCGCGTCGTTCACGAGCGCGGGACTCATCACCTTGATCGCGCACTGGCGGTTCATCTTCACGTGCTCGCCGAGATACACGCGTCCCATCCCGCCTTCGCCGATGCGCTTCAGGATGTGATAGCGATCGGCGAGCACGCTGCCGACGAGCGAGTCCGAGCCCTTCGGCCGCAGCGCCGTGCCGTCGGCGGGACAGAACCGCGCCGCCGTCTCGTACTCGGTGCCGCATTGCGGGCACACCTTGAGTACGGCCACGGGGGACGTCTCCGTCGGCTGCTGCGCGAGAGCGCCGGAGCCGAGCTGGCTGCCGTCCAGCGGCTGATCGGTTTCTGGGGGAGCGGCCACCGGCGCCGCCCCCGCGCCGGTGTTCCTTCGGGCGCGGGGGCGCTTCGCGTGTGCGGCCGGCGGCCGGCCTTCTAGTGGCGCAGATCGCGACGGTCGTGGCGCAGGTCGCGCACGTCCTGGCGCGTCTCGCGGCGGTCTCCCGCCGCATCACGCTGGTCTCGCTTCAGTTCGTGCGCGTCCTTCCGGAGCTCGTGCCGGGCTGCCACGACCCCGGCACTGTCACCGGCGGCATGCTCCTTCGCGATCACGTGGCGATCGTGCCGGATCTCGTGCTTGTCGCCGACAATCTCGCGCCGGTCGGAGCGGACGTCGCGGCGGTCCGACTTCACTTCGCGGCGGTCCTGCCGAACGTCGCGGCGCGGATGCGCAGCCTGCGCCGAGGCGGAGGTGGCGGCGCCGAGAACGATGGCGGTGCCGAACAGGAGGGACTTGAGCGTGGACATGGTGAAACGCCTCCAGGCATGGGAATGGGTCGAATGCATCCGATGTCGACGCGGGGCCCTCGCGCCGTTCACGGTAGGAGACGCAGCGGTTCGAGCGACGTTAATGCGGGCGTCGCCGTCCCGATTCCATTAGTGGCGTTCGTGATTCAGATCACAACGCCCCGCGACAGGTCAGATCGGCCCGTCTCGCCGTGCGACGATGTCGCGCGTGAGGGTCAGCTGCAGCGACCCGCCATCGGGGAGGCATGCATCGCTCGTCTGGGAGACCTTGGCGGCCGCCGTCCCGGCGGCCGCTCCCGCGGCGGCACCGATCACCGTGCCCTTCGTGCCGCCGCCCAGAACACGACCGAGGATTGCTCCCGCGATCGCGCCGCCCACGACCTTCGTCTTGTCGCTCCCCGTCGACACGCGCGACGTCTCCATCGCGCTGAGCGTTGCGACCTCGCCATCGGCGGGATACGACTCGCCGTTCACGTCGATCGCGCGCACGTGGAAGTGGATGCGGCTGTTCTGCACCGGGTCGGCGCGCTCCACGGCCGAAACCTCGAGCACGACCGTCGTGCCGGCCCGGATGGTCGCGCCGTTCGTGCCTACAGTGGTGTTGGTGACGGTGGCGGTGAACTTGTCACCCACGAGCGCGGTGAGCGTGCACACCCGACCGTTGGTCGTCATGCCGACCCTGCTCCCGACGCCGATCACGCCGGCAGCGGGTCCCGGCTTCGCTGCCGGTGTCGGACTCGGTTCCGTCGCCACCGGCGCGGGCGTGGGTGCGCGCGGGGTGCGCGCTACTGGCGCCGGCGGCTCGCGACGACGTGGCGTCGGTGTGGGGCGCGGGGCGCGTGCGCGGGGCGGCTCGGGTTTCGGCGCGGGCGCTTTCGGCGTGGTCGACGCATTGGCGTTGCCGCCGATCGGCGCATCGTTGAACACGGTCTGCGGCAGCACCTGGCGCTGCGCCATCGCGAGATCGCGCGCGAACGACGAATCGGCCACCGCGCTGGTGTCGGCGCCGGAGTGGTCGCGACAGCCCGCGAACAGCGCGAGGAGCGACAGCGCGGGGAGCAATCGTCGGGCTGGCTGGATCATGGTGAGCTGGTCGAGGCTACCGTGCTTACCCCCGAGCCTGCGTCGAGTGCCTGGCCGCTGGGCGCCGTCACTTCGCCTGTTCCGCGAGTGCCCCGGAGAACAGCTCCGTCTGGGGCAGCTCGCGCTCGAGGCATGCGCGGACGCGTGCGGCGATCGGCTCGATCGCTCGAGGATCCGCGACGAGGTCGTACTCGCGCACATCGAGGCTCAGCACGGGACAGGCCTGGAACCGCACG
>JAEKKK010000155.1 GCA_019510405.1 Gemmatimonadota bacterium
GCTCGTCGCCGACGATCCGCGCATCGTCGTCGGATGGTTCCTGCTCGGCACGATGCGCATCGAGCGCGACCTGCAGTACGGCGGGCAGCAGAAGACGGCGTTTGCGAAAGGGCCGTTCGTCGTCGGCGAGATCGACCGGCTGCTCGCCGCGCTGGCGCGCCTCGATGCAGCGGAGCGCGCGCGGCAACTGGCCTTGCTGCACGCCGGCAGCCTGGACGAGCTGCGCGCGCGGCGCAGTGCGACAGTCACTGTCGGGGACGCGGCCGGCGCGCGTGGTGCCGGCGCGGAAGCGACCGTCGTTCGGGTCGTTCAACCGACCCTCGACGCGCTCGACACGCTGACCCTCGAGCTGCGCGCCGATCCGAGCCGCGTCGCGATCGAGGCGGCGGGAGATTCGGCGACGCTGCGCGCCAGGTCGGGCACGCGCATCCCGTTCGTCGTGCGCATCACGACGACGGGGCGCACGCTCACCCCGATCAAGCGCGAGGAGATCTTCACGCCGGCGTTCCTCGACTATCTCGCCGCGACGCGAGCGGATGCCGCGCGTGCCGGCGCGTCGAGCAACGCGGCGCTGAGCGCGCACCGCACCGAGCGACAGGTGCGCGGGCTCGAGCTGCTCGTCTCGCACGAGAAGCTGATGGCCGGCCTGCCGACATACGCGACGTACTTCGGGCGCGACATGCTCATGAGCACCCTCATGCTGCGGCCGGTGTGGAAGCCGGCGATGTCGGAGTTCGCCATCGCGAGCGCGCTGCGGAAGCTCTCTCCCGACGGGCGCGTCAGCCACGAAGAGGCGCTCGGCGGACAGGCCGTGCGCGAGGCGTCCGCGGAATACGCGACGCTGGTGGACAGCGCGCTCGCGGCGTCCGCCGGCGCGGCACGCGATGCGCTGCTCGAGCGGGCGCGCGTCGTGCTGCGCGACATCCGTCGCGTGCGCGAGAACTATCACATGATCGACGCGGAGTTCCAGCTCCCGATCCTCGAGGCGCGCTGGCTGCGCGACCCGGCGGTCTCCGACGCGCGGAAGCGCGCCTTCCTCCTCGACGCCGCCGACGGCGAGCCGCGCGTCGCGCGCCTGCTGCGCGAGCTCGCCCTCCTCGCCGAGCTCACCGCGCCGTACGCGCACGATCCGGTCACGTCGAATCTCGTCTCGTTCGCGCCGCGCGACTCGGGGCGCTGGGCGTCGCAGAGCTGGCGGGACAGCGAGGTGGGCTACGCGCGCGGTCGGTACGCGATGGACGTGAACGCGATCTGGGCACCGCACGCCCTCGAGGCCACGGCGCAGATCCTCGACGCGCTGCGCACGCTCGGCCTGCTCGGCGACACACTCGTCCGCCGCGCCGCTCCAAAGGGCGACGAGTCGGCGCTCGTCGCGTACGTGCGCGATCCCGCCGCGTTGGGCACGGCGACCGCGCGCTGGCAGGGAGCGAGCCGGCACTTCGTCGTCCGGCTCGGCCCCGCCGAAGTGCGCGAGCGCGTCCAGGCGCGGCTCGCCGCGATGCCCGAGGGAGAGCGCCGGCACTGGAACGGGGTACTCGCCGCGACCGGCGCGGACCGCGACTCGCTCGTCTTCCTCGCGCTCTCGCTCGACGCGCAGGGTCGCCCGATCGACGTCGCCAACAGCGACGTGGCGACGCGGCTCTTCCTTGGAGAGACGGAAGGACCGTCGCGCGCGCCCGACGCGTCGGAGCGCGCGGCCGTGCTGCGCGACGTGCGTACCTTCGCACGCCGCTATCCGGTGGGGCTGCTGATCGAGGGTGTGGGGCCCGCTGTGGCGAACGACGCCTACGCGTCACCGTCGGTGTGGGCCGACTTCGAGCGCGACCGGTACCACGGGCCGCGCGTGGTGTGGGGGCGCGAGAACAACCTCTTCCTGCTCGGCACGATGCAGCGGGTACGCGACGCCGGCACTGCGCCGGAGCTCGTGGCCTATCGCCGCGAGCTCATGGATGCGATCGCGCAGGTACGCACCGCGGTGGACGCGTCGGGATTCCACAGCGAGCTGTGGAGCTATGAGCTGCACGACGGGAAGATCGTCCCGATGCGCTACGGCTCGGGCTCCGACGTGCAGCTCTGGAGCACCACCGACCTCGCCGTCGGCTTCGCCCAGCGCGCCTCCCGGCGCTGAAACATGGTGTCCCTTCCAGGAGGACCAAGGATGAAGTGGCGCAATCGAGCGACGCGTACCGGTGTCGTCGTGATCGGCCTGCTGACCGCCGCGTCCGGGACCGGCACGGCGCAGGCCTCCGGAGGTGCGGCGAAGGTTGCGGACACGCTGACACACCCGGCGTGGACGCGGAACGCGGACATCTACGAGGTCAACGTCCGCCAGTTCTCCCCGCAGGGAACGCTCAGGGCCGTGCAGGCACAGCTGCCGCGACTCAAGGCGCTCGGCGTGGACATCATCTGGCTGATGCCCGTCCAGCCGATCGGGAAGAAGAACCGCAAGGGATCGCTCGGCAGCTACTACTCCATCTCCGACTACACCGCGGTCAACCCGGAGCTCGGCACGATGGCCGACTTCGATGCGCTCGTCGCCACCGCGCATCGCGAGGGAATCAAGGTGCTGCTCGACTGGGTGCCGAATCACACGGCGTTCGACCACCCGTGGACCACGGCCCACAAGGACTACTACGTCACGCGCGCCGATGGCACGATCATCAACGCGCGCGACAACGAGGGGCACGACACCGACTGGACCGACGTCGCGGAGCTGAACTACGACAATCCCGGCCTGCGCAAGGCGATGATCGACGCGATGCGCTGGTGGCTCGTCAACGGGCACATCGACGGCTTCCGGTGCGACGTCGCCGGCGGGGTGCCACTCGACTTCTGGCTGCAGGCACGTGCCGCACTCCAGAAGACGAAGCCCGACCTGTTCATGCTCGCCGAGGCCGAGGATCCGAAGCTGCACGCGGCGTTCGACATGACCTACGGCTGGGAGATGCACCATCTGATGAACGAGGTCGCGCAGGGGAAGAAGCCCGTGGCCGTGTTCGATTCGTACTTCGCACGGCAGGATTCGCTCTTCGGGCGCGGCGCGTACCGCATGTACTTCACCTCGAATCACGACGAGAACAGCTGGAATGGCTCGGAGTTCGAGCGGATGGGGGCGAATGCGTTCCCGATGTACGTGCTCGCCGCGACGATCAGGCAGGGGATGCCGCTGCTCTACACCGGGCAGGAGGTGTCGTTGAAGAAGCGTCTGCGCTTCTTCGAGAAGGACACCGTGGATTGGAGCGGGCCGTCGCTGGCACCGTTCTATCGCGCCGTGTTCGCGCTCAAGCATCGCGAGCCCGCGCTGGCGAACGGCGCGTTCGGCGGCACGCAGACCACGCTTCGCACGAATGGCGGCGACCGCGTGTACGCGTTCGAGCGCGCGCAGGGGACGAACGTGGTCGTCGTCGCACTGAACTTCGGCGACGCGCCGGTGCATGCGACGTATCAGGGATTGTCCGGCGCGGGCCGCTTCACCGATTGGTTCAGCAAGGGCACGCTATCGCTGCCGCCGAACGGCGCGATCGACATTCCGGCCCACGGCTACCGCGTCCTCGTGCGCTGACGCTCTGGAACCTTCAACGACTCTGACCCGCCTGAAGGATATCCGCGCGCGGGGGACGCCAGTCGGTGAGGTAGCGCGGGCAGGCGCCGCTCGACCACTGCCCGATCGGCATCGTGGTGAAGTTCGAGCGGTCGGGGCCACTGTAGCGGAGGTCGCTGATCGCGTTGTCGCGGATCTCCGGTGCGCGGCCGAACTGCAACCACGCGCGCACCCAGCAGTCATTCGCGTACAGCGCACGCAGGCGCGCGATCGACTGGATCTGCGGCGACTCCCACGCCACGCGCCGCTCACGCGAGGTTCCACACGCATTGGGAAGGATCAGCGCGACGGTGCCGCGCGTCATCACGTACATGGTCGCGGGCGCGTCGGTCGTGATCGAGAGCACGCTCCAGCAGAGCGGGTTGGCCGCCTGGGCGCTGAGCACGAGGTCGACGGGCCGGCGAATCGGCACAGCAGCGTGTGAGACGACATCGTGCCCGACTCCCTGTTCTGAATCGCGCTGTTCGGCCGGCGTGGAGGCGACTTCCGCCTTTGCCACCTGGCGCATTCCGAACACGCCGGCCACGTACAGCGCACTGAGGACGAGCGCGACCGCCGATCGCCGCTGCGCCGTCAAGCGCCCCGCGAGCGCAACGAAGCACGCGGTGACGACGAGAATCAGCGCGAGCGCCGGCCATGGGATCACGTGCATCCAGGTCCCGAGCGCGAGCAGCACGGCGACGAATCCGCCGACCAGCACGCGGCCGACGCGGCTCTGCGCGTTCAGCGCCGCCGCGGCGCCGAGCAGCGCCCACAGCCAGGGCTCGAGGATGTAGACCGCGTCGCCGTAGAACCACCGCGACGACAGCGGCCAGAACGGGTGCACCCCGTAGCTGTTCCAGAAATCGAGCACGAGATGGCTCACCAATGCGAGCGCGATCAGCAGCCAGAACCGGTTGCGCCACGCACCGACACTGGCACGGATCGCCGGTAACGCACAGACGGCCGCGATCGCGACGCCGAGTACCGCGATGCCGGCGAGCGTGTGGGTGTGTCCGCGGTGGTGCAGCAGGTAGCCCACCGGCGGCGCGGTGATCCGCGTGTAGACGAGATCCGCGTCGGGGAGGTTCGCCGCGACGATGCCGGCGACGAAGAACGTCCGGCGCGTCGCGCGGGGCGCGTCGGCCGGCAGCGTGAGCTCCGCCAGCGCAGCGCCGACGAGCGAGTGCGTGAGGTTGTCCACTCGTCAGCGCGTCAACGGGCGGGATCGTTCAGCGCCGCGCCACGCGAGCGATACGGAGCGAACCCCCTGCCCCAGTCGGCGGCGACGACCTCGACGTCGATCCGCGTCCCGTCGACGTGCACGACGACGAAATGGAACGGGTTGCCGCCCGGATCGACTGCGGGCCGCACGAGATGCTCGAGCGTCACGCTGTCGGGCTTTCCGGCGGCGAGGTAATCACGAACGTCCGGTTCACCCATGTATCCATAGAGCGGCGCGCCACCGCCGCCGCTCACGATCTCGTCGATGCGATGTGTGCCGCCGGCGTCCCGATATCGCTCGACCCAGTGCTCGAACAGGTGCTCGTGGCCGGTGAGCAGCAGGCGCACGTGATGCTTGCGGAAGAGCGGCATCCAGCGCGCGCGGATCGACACGACCTGCGACTCGGTCACCACGGCGTGCGGACCCGAGGAGAACACCGGGTGGTGAAAGAACACGACGACGTTCTCGTAGCGGCGGCGGTCGAGCGACTCGAGCTGGCGCGTCATCCAGGCGAGCTGCACCGAGTCGTCCGGGATGTGCGAGTCGACGGCCATCACGTAGGTGTTGCCGTAGCCGAAGGCGTAGACAGGATAGCCGTCGAGCCGCCGCGCCCCCTTCGCCGGCAACAGCTTCGCATTCGCCGCGAAGTAGTTGCGCAGCCCCGCCAGGCGGCGCGCGTCGGCCGGGTCGGTGGAGTTGCCGACGTCGTGGTTGCCGACCGAGAGGAAGTAGGGGACGCCTCCTTCCTGTGTCAGCCGGTTGACCAGCGGGACGTAGCTCACGCTCCACATCTTCGCGAACGAGCCATTCACCACCGCGTCGCCGCTCTGGAGGACGAAGCGGATCGAGTCGGCGCTCGTCCTCGCGCGCTTGATGGTGTTCAGCATCGCCTCGATGACGAGCTGGTGCTCGGCCTGCAGCTCGACACCGTCGTGGCGCCCGCGCGTGTCGCCGTACGCGATGAAGGAGAATCGTCTCACTCCAGCGGTCGCCCCCTCCGGCGGGATCGGGGTACGCGGCGCGAGAATGGGCGGGACCGTATCCGTCGCGGTTGCGGTCTGCGCGCGCGCCGGCGACGCGAGCGCGACCGGCGCGAGGAAGCCGGCGTACGCAGCCCACAGCGCGGTCGATCTCTTCGACGTCATCGTGGGCAGAAGGCGGTTTCGGGAATCAGCACGGAGTCGAGGGAAGTTCATGAGGAGGGGAATATTGCGGTGCGGCGCCGCACCTCGATACTCTCAAGCATCGACCAAGGAGCGCGCATGGATCCGATGTATCTGGCGGACGTCGAGGCATTCCGGGGCACGGGCCCGCGGGCCGAGGCCATCGAACGGTTGCGGGCGGCGGGGCAGCCCATCCCGCAGATCATGCACCTGTTCGCCTACAAGCCCGACCGCACCGACCATCTCGCCGCGTTCACGCAGGGCGTCATGCGTGGGCCGTCACCGCTATCGCCGGGCCAGCGCGAGCTGATCGCCGCGCTGACGTCGAAGCTCAACCAGTGTCTCTTCTGAATTGGCTCCCACGCCGCGGTCGCGGCGGAGCTGCTCGGAGATCGCGAGCTGGTGCAGAGCGTCCTCGCCGGGCAGGATGAACAGGTCCCGGAGAAGGATCGCGCGCTGTACCGGTTCGTGCGGAAGACGGTGCACGACTCGCTGTCGATCGGACCTGACGACGTCGCCGCGGCGCACGCGGCCGGCTGGACCGACGAGGCGCTGTACGACGCGATCAGCGTGGTAGCGCTCTTCCAGTTCTACAACGCCTGGATCGACGCCACCGGCGTGCGCGACATGCCCGCCCTCGGCTACGAGATGACGGGCAAGCGGCTGTCGACGCAGGGATACGTGATGAAATAGCGCGAACCCGCGCGGGGCTCAGCCCCCGCGCGCCTTCGGTGCACCATCGAACGGCGCGCCCACGCCGCCCGCCTGGCCGAGCATCGCCAGGCCGCGATAGCCGTTGGCGATGTCGCGCAGCGCTTTCTGCGGATCCGTGTCGCCGCCGTCGGCGTTGTCCTGCTCGCTGCACCACCACGCGCCCGCGCTGTCGAGCTTCGATTCGCGCACGAAGCGCGCGACGTCCAGGTCACCGTACCCGAAGGGACAGATCACGTAGCCCTCGGGCGACTTCGGCGCCTTGATGCCGTCCTTCGCATGCAGGATGACGTACCGTGACGGATCGCTCGCGACCTGCTTCGCCGGATCGAACACCGCTTCGACCTCCTTGCCGTCGGGATTGGTGTACGAGCGGAACTGGTGCTGCGCGACGTGCGCCCAGAACAGGTCGAACTCGCACTTCACCCACTTCGCGTCGGTGTGCTTCAGGAAGTAGTCCATGACGCGAATGCCGGAGGAGCGCGTGTAGCCCTTCGCGTCGCGCGGTCCCGAGTCGAGGAGGAAGCTCCACGGGATCTGGTGGCTGTGCGAGTAGATCGGGATGCCGGCGCGCGACGCCTTCACCGCCATCGCGTTCCAGCTCTCGATCGCCTTGTCCACCTCATCCTTCTGATTCGACGCATTGGTCGCGTCGTGCGAACCGGTCTGCGGCTGCCCGAGGATCGCCGCCGACTCGAGCGCCGCGTCGATCGTCGCCGGCGTGAGACCGATCGCGCCGCCATTGGCGATCGAGGCGTTGTAGTGTCCGATCGCCTTGATCCCCGCGGCGTCGAGCCATGCGCGCACCTGTTTCGCCGACGGGCTGGCCCCGCCTTCGGCACTCGGCGCCTGGGAGAAGCTCGAGGCACCGGTGAAGCTGAAGAACTCCATCCCGGAATAGCCGACCGATGCGGCGAAGTCGATCACCTCGCGCAGGCCGCTGGGGAGGGTCGGATACTTCGTCTTGTCATTCATGAGCATCGTGCGCGCGCTGTACGCCATCAGCGCCCGACGCCCCTTCGGGATGGCGGCGCTCTGCCGCTCGGAGAGGTCCGGCTCAGCCGCACGGGCGAGCGCGCCGTCGCGCATGCCGCTGCCGAGCGTCAACGCCGCCGCCGCACCAGCCGCGACGCCAAGGATGTCGCGTCGCGAGAGCGTCCGTTCGTCGGTCCCTTCTCGTCTGGACATGGAAGTCTCCGGAATGCGGGGATGCGGGGATGCGGGGATGCGGGGATGCGGAACGACGCCTGTCATCCCGAGCGAGCGAAGCGAGTCGAGGGATCTGCACTCACGAATCACTGCGCAAGCAAGCTCACACGGAAGATGTAGCTCAACCCCGCGACGCGCGAGCATCACGAGGCCGGCCGATCACGGAGACCCGGGGACCGCACACGCTAACTCTTTGCCGCCACCGCCTGCTTTCCCCCCGTCCGGAGGAACTCTACGAACTCCTCCGGCAGCCCCGCCGCTCGCACACTGACAACCGTGCGTTCGATGTCGTACGGCACCCTTACGTGCTCGACGTGCGAGGTCGTGCCGCCGAGGTCGAGCAGGGCGTAGCCAGCCGCCCAATGACCATCCTTCGGCCGGCCAACGCTGCCCGTGTTGACGAAGTGGATGCCTTCTACCATCCGATGCCAGGGCTTGTGCGTGTGACCGAAGGCGATCGCGTCCCCCGCCTCCAGCGCGACATGCTTCGCCATCTTCAGGCAGAACTCGTCGCTGCGGTCCTCCGTCCAGTAGACGGTGTTGAGCGTCGGCGTGCCGTGGACGATGACGAGCCGCGGTCCGTGCGTGTGGCCACCGAGCGGACGCAGGTCGAGCGAGAAGGGCAGCCCGCCGAGATACCGCTTCGACTCCGCCGTCGTCACGTCGAGGGTGTAGCGATAGCTGAGCTCCGCGAGCTCCTCCTGGCGCGGGCTCTCCGAGCGGCAGCCGCAATGCGCATACCCCGTTGCGACGGTCGAGTCGTAGTTCCCCGCTACGCCGGCGATCGCCCGCTCGCGCAGGCGCTCGACGACCTCGTTCGGCTCGGCGGAATACCCGACGAGATCGCCGGCGTGATAGATCACGTCCACGTCGCCGCGTCGATCGATGTCGGCGAGGACGGCGTCGAGCGCGGCGAGGTTCGCGTGAATGTCGGAGATGATCGCGTAGCGCACGACGTCAGGCTCCCGACGCGCACTCGCGGCACATCACGGTGGCCGACGCGGGGCACGCTTCGCGGAACTCGGCCGTCGCCCTGATGTCCTCGGGCACTGCCTCCCGTGCGATCGTCCGAAATCCGAAGGTCGGGAAGTAGCGGTCGGCCGTCGTCGTGAGCAGGTAGAGCGCGTTGATGCCGCGCGCCTCCGCGTCGGCGATGGTGCGCGTCACGAGCGCGCGCCCGAGCCCCTGCGAGCGCCAGGCGTCGCGCACCGCGACCGAGCGGAGGAGCGCATTGTCGCAGCAGACCTCGAGTCCGGCGACGCCGACGATGTCGGCGCCCACTTCGGCGACGATGAAGCCGGGCAGCGCCTCGCGCACGCCGTCGAGCGGAAGCTGCGACGCCGTGAGCAACTGCTCGACGGCGACGAGGTCGTCGGCGCGCGCCGGCCGGAGCGTAGGCGCGGCGAGAGTGGGAGATAGATCGTCGCTGATGGACATGTCGATCACCGTAGAGAAGAGAATCTGCCGCGCGACATCATGCATGTCACGCGTGCTCGCTCAGGTGCAGCAGCCGTCGTCGCAGCCGCAGGCGCGCGCGCTCGGCCGGGTGGCTGGTGAACCATGCGCCGTCGGCAGCGCGCGGGCCGGCTTCGGGCGCGCCTGGGCGACGCCCGGCTTGGTGGCGCGGACGAAGGCGCTCAGGATGCGTCCCTCGACCTCGTCGGCGAGCGAGGCGTCCAGTCCGGTGCCCTGCAGCAGCGCGACGGCGTCGTCCCGCGTGTAGACGCGCGTCGGCTCGACACTCGGGTTCTCGAACCCCGCCGCGGTGAGCATCGCCAGGAACTCCGACTCCTCCAGGGCGCCGGCGACGCAGCCGGTCCAGAGCGCCATGTTCTCGCGCACGGCCGCGGGCAGCCCGGAGCGCACGACGACGTCGGACACCGCGAGCCGCCCGCCCGGCTTCAGCACGCGGAACGCCTCGGCGAGTACGCGCGCCTTGTCACCGGAGAGGTTGATCACGCAGTTGGAGATGATCACGTCCACCGTGTTCGACGGCAACGGGATCGCCTCGATGTGCCCCTTGAGGAACTCGACGTTCGTCGCGCCCGCTCGTTCCTTGTTCTCCAGCGCGAGGGCGAGCATCTCGTCGGTCATGTCGAGGCCGTACGCCTTTCCCGTCGGTCCGACGCGGCGCGCCGAGAGGAGCACGTCGATCCCGCCGCCGGAGCCGAGGTCGAGCACCGTCTCTCCTTCCGACAGCTCGGCGAGCGCGGTCGGATTGCCGCAGCCGAGCGACGCGAGGAGTGCTTCCGTGGGGAGTCCGGCGGTCTCGCCGGCGTCGTACAGGTCGGCCGTGATCGGATCCCAGGTCTCGCTCGTGCCGCCGCAACACCCGCTCGAGCCCTCGGCCGGTCCGCAGCAACTCGCATTCGCCTGGACGCCATCGGCGACCCGCTGCGCCACGGCGCCGTAGCGCGCCTGTACAGTGGCGCGCAACTCGTCGAGCGCGGAAGGCGTGGCGTCGTCGGTATCGCGCGTGTTCGTCGTCATTGCCCTCACCTCTCGTCGATCAAGAAAACTTGATGGTTCGCGTAAGACAGTGCAGATCCCGCGACGCGATCAGGTACCGATCCTTCGACTCGCTTCGCTCGCTCAGAATCTGCGATCACCCGGAATGACAATCAGTCGCAGCAGGAGCCCGGCTGGAGCACGCGCAGCGTCCCCTTCTTCGGTTGCAGACCGACCGCGAGGTCGTGCACCTCGGCCAGCGCCTGCGGCACGATCGTGTAGTACGACCACCGCCCTTCGCGGCGATCGGCGACGAGGCCGGCGTCCTTCAGCACCTTCAGGTGGAACGACAACTTGGACTGCGCGGCGTCGAGATCGGCTTGCAGGTCGCAGACGCACCGCTCCCCACCGCGCAGCATCTCGAGGATGTCCAGCCGCGTCGCGTCCGAGAGCGCATGAAACAGGGTCTCGGCCCGAACGAGGTCGGGCTTGGCGCGCGTGCGCTGCCGGGGCTGGGTCGCTGGAGTCACGCCGTGACGTTAATCAACTTTTTTTGATTGGTCAAGGGCGGCTTGGTTGCGCGATCCG
>JAEKKK010000156.1 GCA_019510405.1 Gemmatimonadota bacterium
ACGCACGCGCTCGAGGCGTTGAAGTACAATCCGAAGCATCCGGGCGCCCTGCACGTCATGGGGATGTGGAACTACAACGTCATGTGGTTGAGCGGCATGACGCGCTTCATGGCGAAGACCTTCCTCGGCGGGAAGGTGTTCGATTCCGCGAACTGGAATGACGCGCAGCGCTACATGGAGGAGTCCGTCGCCGTAGACCCCGGCCGGCTAGTCCACCATCTCGATCTGGCGCGCGTGTACGTCGCGCGCGGCGACAAGACGAAGGCCGCCGAGCAGTACGAGCTCGTGATCAAGGGCACACCCACCGAGTACAACGACAAGCACTACAAGACCGAAGCGGAGGCCGAGCTGCGCGGCCTCCGCTGAGCCCCGGTCACGCCGTCGCTTCGCGTTCCAGCTCGCGTTGCAGCGAGCGGTCCGCCGCCCGCTTGGCGCGGCGGCGTCGCAGCGCCGTCTTCGCCGACTGAAGCTCGTCCCGCAGCTCGGCCCACGCGTCGCGGCTGCGCCGGCTCGTGGTGCGTCCGATGCGTCTGGCCCGTCCGCGCAGCGCCGCCCTCGTCTCCTCGCCGCTCTGCGGCGCCGTCAGGAGGGCGGCTCCCGCGCCCAGGGCCAGGCCGAGCGCGAGCCCTGCGCCGAAGATCGCGACCTGCTGCCAGTCGGTCTCGTGATAGTCCCCCTCGTCCGAGACGCTACTGACCGGCGCGGCGGTCATGCTGCGGGTGGGTGACGGCGCCGGGGCGCCAGGCCGCCGGGCGGAACCACGATTGCGAGTAGCGGGTCCAGCGTAGGACATGGGAAGGTATGGTGGAGGTCGTTGAGTGGTTTGGAATTTGCGTCGAAGAGGGCTAGTTGGTGATATACGTTACTTTTGCTCTTCAGTCGGCTGGTTCCCCGGTGCTGAGGACTGGATCGTCGTGCCGGGCGCCGGAGCGCCGCCACTCTCCCGCGGTCTCCTCGACGCGATCAAAGCTCACGTGCAAGCGGTGAGGCCATTCATGGCTACAAATGGAAAGACCGTCCTGCTCGTCGAGGACAATGAGGATAACCGCATCGTCTATTCCACGATCCTGCGGCACTTCGGCTACGAAGTGTCGGAGGCGTTGAACGGTGAGGAGGGGATCGCCAAGGCGCGTGCCGAGCGGCCCGACCTGATCCTCATGGACATCTCGATCCCGATCATCGACGGCTGGGAGGCCACCCAGGTCCTCAAGCACGATCCCGTGACCCGGGACATCCCGATCATCGCCCTCACCGCCCACGCACTCGCCTCCGACCGCGAGAAGGCGATGGAGGTCGGCTGCGACGGGTATCTCGCCAAGCCCTGCGAGCCACGCGCGGTGGTCGCGGAGGTCCAGCGGTTCCTCGGGAAGGACGCCACCCAGAATGCCAGCTGAGGAGACTCGCCCGGCCGGTGCGCTCCCGGACGCCCAGGAGCGGCCCGAGTCCCAGTCGCGCATCCTCGTCGTCGATGACCACGAGGACAACATCGAGGTCCTGAAGGTCCGGCTCGAGAGCTGGGGATATCGCACCGATGCGGTACACGACGGCGCGGCGGCGCTGCAATACATCCAGAAGGATCCCCCCGACCTGATCCTGCTCGACGTGATGATGCCCGAGATCAGCGGCATCGA
Source organism: Gemmatimonadota bacterium (assembly GCA_019510405.1). GTDB lineage: Bacteria > Gemmatimonadota > Gemmatimonadetes > Gemmatimonadales > Gemmatimonadaceae > AG11. Next base: position 1,632 of record JAEKKK010000156.1, read on the forward strand.
GGTCGCGCAACGCGTCAAGGCGAACCGCTCGCTGCCCTTCATCCCGATCATCATGCAGACCGCGCTCGACTCCACCGAGGCCAAGGTGGAAGGGCTCGAGGCGGGCGCCGACGACTACATCACCAAGCCGATCGACTTCGCCGAGCTGAAGGCGCGAGTGCGGTCGATGCTGCGCATCAAGCGCCTCCAGGAAGCGCTGGAGGAGCGCGAGCGCGAGCTCCTCGAGGTCAACGAACGGCTGCGCCACATGTCGCAGACGGACGGCCTCACGGGGCTCGACAACCGCCGCAATCTGAACGACCGGCTCGAGGAGATGTTCCAGCACGCCCAGCGGCTCAGTGAGCCCTTCTCGTGCGTGATGTGCGACCTGGACCACTTCAAGAGCGTCAACGACACCTACGGACATCAGGCGGGCGACGAGGTGCTCAAGCAGCTCTCGACCATCCTCAAGGAGGAGGCGCGCGAGATCGACCGCGTCGGTCGCTACGGGGGCGAGGAGTTCATGCTCCTGCTCCCCGGCACGGTCCTCGACTCCGCGGTGACCTTCGCCGAAAGGGTGCGCAAACACATCGAGGGGCATACATTCTCCTTCCCCGGTGGTACGCTGCGCCGCACGGCCAGCTTCGGCGTCTCCGGCTGGCCGCATCCGAAGATTCGGGAGTGCGACTCGCTGGTCCGTGCAGCCGACGACGCGCTGTACGTCGCGAAGGAGTTGGGACGCAATCGCGTCGTCCGCTTCGACGGCCCCGAGTTCAACTCGCACCTCGCCAGGAAGGATGGAGCAGACGCACGCACTCCCGCCCGATCTCGCCCAGCCGCCCCAGAGCACGGAGCCTCTCTCACCGGATGACGAGCTCGCGCGCCTCCGGGCGCGCCTCGCCACGGTCGAGCGCGAGCGGGACCACCTCGCCGCGATCGTCGACATCCTGCAGGAGGTGTCGTCCTCCCTCCACTTCATCGACGTCCTGCAGACGATCGCCCGCAAGCTCGGCGAGACCTTCGGTCTCGACCGGTGCTCGATCTTCCTCTCGGGCGAGAAGAGCGAAGTGCGCCTCGTGGCGAGCTACGAGGACCCGTCGATCCGGAACCTGATCGTCGACCTGAACCGGTATCCGGAGCTCAAGCGGGCCTTCGAGAGCGGGGAGACGGTGTTCATCCCCGACGCGGCCAACGACCCGGAGCTGCGCAGCATCAAGGCGACGCTCGACACGCGCAACGTGCGCTCGATCGTCGTCGTGCCGATCCGCTGGGAGGGCTCGGTCATTGGCGCCATCTTCCTTCGCACCGAGCGCGAGGCCGAGCCGTTCAGCGACTCGGACGTACGCTTCTGCCAGACGGTCGCCTCGCTGACCGCCAAGTCCCTTCGCAACGCGCACCGCTTCGAGACGCTGCTGCGCAGCCAGAAGGACGTCGCGGTCGCGCAGCGCCGGGCCGAGCTCCAGCGCGTCGCGCTCGTCGGCTTCCTCCGCCGCCTGCTCGACCGGTACGCGAAGGGCGAGGAGCAGAGCTGGGCCGAAACGCTCCTCCCTCGCGCGGCGGACGAGGAGCTCGAGCGGCTCGTGACCGTCGCCATGCAGGTCCTCGACGAGGAAGCCAAGGGCTGAGCGCCGCTCCATGACCAAGGTCCCGCCCGGGCGGCGCGCAGCGGAGCTGCGCGCCTTGCTGCATCAGGCGTCGTACGAGTACTACGTCCTCGACCGCCCCGCCCTCTCCGACGCGGAGTACGACCGCCTCTTCCGCGAGCTGCAGACGATCGAGAAGGAGCATCCCGAGCTGCGCACGGCCGATTCGCCAACGCAGCGCGTGGGTGCCGAGCCGGCCAGCGCGCTGGCGAAGCACACCCATCTCGTTCCCATGATCTCGCTCGGCAACGCCTTCACCGAGGCAGAGCTGGCGGACTGGGAGGAGCGCATCGCACGACTCGTCGGCGACGACGCGCGCCGGGCCGGCTTCGTGGCGGAGCTCAAGATCGACGGCACCGCGGTCAGCCTCACCTACGAGAACGGCGTGTTCGTGAAGGGCGCGACGCGCGGCAACGGCACCGTCGGGGAGGACGTGACCGCGAACCTGCGCACCCTGCGCGACGTTCCGCTGCGGCTGCGCGGAGACGACGTGCCCCGCCTGCTCGAGATTCGTGGCGAGGTGTACATGCCGTTCACGAAGTTCGAGAAGATGAACGAGGAGCGCGTCGCCGCCGGCGAGCCGGTGTTCGCCAACCCACGCAACTCGGCCGCTGGTGCGCTGCGCCAGCTCGATCCCTCGATCACCGCGAAGCGTCCGCTGCGCTTCTTCGGCTACACGGTCGCCGTTCCACCCGGCGTCACCCTGCCCTTCGACACGCAGTGGGGGCTGCTCGAGGCGCTTCAGCGCTGGGGGATTCCCGTTGCGCCCGGACGGAAGTGCTGCAAGTCGCTCCCAGAGGTCAACGAGTGGGCGCGCGACGTGGAGGCGCGCGTGCGCGCGGAGCTCGACTTCGGCATCGACGGCGGCGTGATCAAGGTGGATTCGCTGCGGCTCCAGGACGAGCTGGGCGTCGTCGGCGGGCGCGAGCCCCGCTGGGCGATCGCGCGGAAGTTTGCCCCCGACATCGCCGAAACCACCCTGCTCGACATTCAGGTGAACGTCGGGCGCACCGGCGCGCTCAACCCGTTCGCCGTCCTCGAGGCCGTGGAGATCGGCGGCACCACGGTGCGCCTGGCCACGCTGCACAACTTCGATCTCGTGCGCGCCAAGGACCTGCGCCGCGGCGACCGGGTGCTCGTGAAGCGCGCGGGCGACGTGATCCCGCAGGTGATCGGACCCATCCCCGAGAAGCGCGACGCGAACGATCCGCCGCCGAAGACGCGCACGCCGACGAAGTGTCCGTCGTGCGGCACGAAGGTCGAGCGCGACGAAGAGGAAGTGGCGATCTACTGCCCCAACGTCGCCTGTCCCGGACGGCAGCTCGAGGCGCTCGTGCACTTCGCGTCGCGCCACGCGATGGACATCCGCGGCCTCTCGTACGCGCGCATCGAGCAGCTCATCGCGGCGTCGCTCGTGCACGACGTCGCCGACATCTACGCGCTCACCGTCGAGCAGCTCCTCACCCTCGAGCGGTTCGCCGAGACGTCGGCGCAGAACCTCGTCGACGCGATCACCGCCTCCAGGGCGCAGCCGCTGTCGCGGCTGTTGTTCGGGCTGGGTGTCCGGCACGTCGGCCAGACCGCGGCGCAGCTCCTCGCGCGGCACTTCGGGTCCATGGAGGCATTGCGCCGCGCGACGGTGGACGACATCCTCGCGCTGCGCGGAGTCGGTGAGACGATCGCCATCGCCGTCGTCGCCTACTTCAACGACGCGTCGTCGATTGCGCTGGTGAAGAAGCTCGAGCGCGCCGGCCTGACGATGACCGAGCCGGTGGCGGTGGCGGCGGGAGGCGCGTTCAAGGGGATGACGGCCGTGGTGACGGGCACCCTGCCCACGCTCTCGCGCGCACAGGCGACGGAGCTGATCGAGTCGCAGGGAGGGCGCGTCACGAGCGGCGTTTCGAAGGCGACGACCTTCCTCGTCGTCGGCGCGGATGCGGGGAGCAAGCTGGACAAGGCACGCCAGCTGGGTGTCGAGACGATTGACGAGGCGGAGCTGCTGCGTCGAGCGGCTACGCCGGATACGGAGTGACGGCTCTGGCGCAGCGGCCGTCCTCGGTGAACACTACCTCATGAACGATATGACCCTCGACCTCGCCGGAAACGGACTCCTCGCGGTCACCAAGGACGCCCTCGCCGCGCTTCGGAACGCCCTCATGCGCGACAGTGGGCACGCCGCGGCTGGCTACTTCCAGGAAGCCGGCTACGCCGGCGGGGGCGCGCTGTTCGAGGCGTTCCGCGGCTGGCTCGAGCTGCGCGACGCCCTCTCCCCCGAATCGCTCCCCCTGGACGAGTTCCAGCGCCTCGCCGCCGAGTTCTTCCAGGAGGCGGGCTGGGGCTCGCTGACCGTGGGCACCCTGCACGACACCGTCGTGACCCTCGACTCCCCCGACTGGGGGGAGGCGTCGCCCGACGCCGGCATGGAGCACCCCTGCTGCCACCTCTCCTCGGGGATGTTCGCCGACTTCTTCGGCCGCGTCGCGGACGCGCCCCTGGCGGTGATGGAGGTGGAGTGCCGCTCGACCGGCGCGGACCAGTGCCGCTTCCTGCTCGGCAGCGCCGAGGTGATGCAGGCGGTCTACGACGGGATGAGCCAGGGCCTCGGCTACGACGAGGCCGTGGCGGGCGCGGCGTAGCCTTACTCGCCGACCGTCTCGCGGTAGAGCGGGTTCGGCACCAGCTCTCCCTCGAACAGCACCTCGCGATCCCAGGGGAGCACGATCGTGCTCTCCGTCGCCAGCGCGTGGTAGTCGGGGGCGTACGAGCCCGTCTGGAACGCCACCGCGGTCCGTACCTCCGCCGCTCCCGCGTTGACGATCGCCCCCACGGCCAACCGCATCGTGGCGCCCGAGTCGCAGGTCTCGTCCACGATGAGCACGCGGCGCCCGCGGACGGCGGTCGGCACGGCGCCGAACACGGCAGGAGTCTCGCGCACCGATTCCGCCTGGTACCGTCGGCTGACGATGATCGAGTGGAATTCCCGGTCGAGGATGGCGGCGATCACCGCTCCCGGGACGACCCCCGCCGTGGCGATCCCGACGACGATCTCCGGGTCGTAGTCGCGCACCACCTTGAGCGCCAGGGCGCGCGACAGCTCGCCGAACATCGGCCACTCGACCTCGAAGACCCCCTTGCTCTGTTCGACCGTGGTCTTGCGTGGTGACATAGGGGCTCCGGCGAGGGTGAGGAGTGGGGCGGCCAAAGCTACCCCAGCACGTTCGTATCTGGAAGCAACGTAGCGGGTTGCCCACACCAGCATATTCCGGCCGCGCGCCCGGATAAGTTGCCGCAGGCCGCGTTTGGGAATTAAGTTTGCGCCAAGGTGTAACTGTGTCGCGGTGAACGGTTCGGCCGCGTCCCTTCCTACCCGCTGCGTCCACGAATGTCATGGTTCAGCCGCCTGATCGGCGGCAAGTCGGACCACAGCCCGAAGCCGCAGCGCCTCGATTATCTCAATGAGGCGCTGTCGCTGGAGCGTCAGGGCGACTTCGACGCGGCGCTGACGTCGTATCGCCTGGCGATGCGGGATCACCCAAACGATCCCCGTATCCTCCAGAATATGGCGATCGCCTTCTCGCGCACCGGGCGCATGAACGAGGCGATCGGCGCATATCGACGCGCCCTCGAGCTCGACCCCGAACTGTCGGGGGCGCATTACGGGCTCGCCTTCCTGCTCATCAAGCGGGGCGACCTCGCCGAGGCGGCGGCGCATCTCGAGGCGTTCCTCGAAGCCCCCCCGTCGGGCTCGGAAGCGGATCGGTGGGTGCGGCACGCACGGCAAACCCTCGACGAGCTGCGCGGCGAAGCGGCGGATCTCCCCGACCAGCCCGACGCGTAAGTGGGCACCGTCCTCGCCGTCGTCAGCCAGAAGGGGGGCGTCGGGAAGACCACGACCGCCATCAACCTGGCCAGTGCGCTCGCGCGTCGCGGCCGGAAGACACTCCTCGTGGACGTGGACCCGCAGGGCGCGGTACGCCACGGCGTCGGGCTCACCGGCACGGAGCATCCGGCCGGCTTGGCCGACGTGCTCGCCGGAACGCGCGAGCTGCAGGACGTCGTGCTCCCCACCCCGCTCCCCTGGCTGCGCGTCCTGCTCGCCGGCACCGTCGCCGAGTCGGCGGAGCACGAGAGCTATCACAACGAGCTTGCCCGCTCACCCAAGCTCGGCGAGCTGTTCAAGCGGGCGCGGAGCCGAGGCTACATCGTCGTGGTGGACACGCCGCCAGGCCTCGGTGCCGTGACGCGCCGGGTGCTCGCGCACAGCCAGCACGTCATCGTGCCGCTCCAGTGCGAGCCGCTCGCGCTCCAGACGACGACCCAGATCCTGCGCGCCGTCCGCGATGCGTCGACCACGAACGCGAGCCTCGTGCTCGATGGGATCCTGCTGACGATGCTGGAGGATGGCAACGCAGTCTCGCAGCGCGTGGCGGAATACGTCCGCGCACAGCTGCCCGCCGAGCTGCTGTTCGACGTCGCGATCCCGCGCACGATGGCGTCGATCGACGCGTTCGCGGCGGGGCAACCCGTCGTGCTGCGCTCCCCCGACGATCCGGCAGCCCGGGCGTACACGCGTCTCGCCGAGCTCCTCGACTCGAAGCTGCAGTGATCCCGTACAAGGCGATGCTGTCCCGATCGGCGCTCGTCGGCGCGGCACTCTGCGTCGTCGCGCTGGCGTGCGGCGACGTGCCGACGCTCGAGGGCGGGATCGCGTTCATCTCGCCGGTCATCCTCCCCTCCCCCGCCGTCGCCATCGACGATACGCTGCGCAACGAGGCCGGCGTCGTCGCGCCACTTCGCATCGTCGCCGTCGGCACTGCGGGCGACACGATCGAGAACGTGGAGCCCACGTTCATCGTCACGACGGTGCCCGGCCCCAGCGCGACGATCCTCGCGAACAACCTCGTGCGCGGCGACTCGGTGCGCACGGCATCCATCATCGCGCGCGTCGGCACACGGCTCCAGACGCCACCGGCGCAGCTCAGCGTCGTGTATCAGCCGGATTCGATGGCGGCGGGCAGCCCGACGACGGCGAACTTTCCCGCCCTCAGTGGCGGCGGGACCACGTCGAGCGTCCCACTCACGGTGAACGTCACCAGCGCAGCCTCGGGCACGCGCTCGGGCGTACCGTCCATCATCGTGCGCTACCTGATCTCGACCATCTATCCGACGACGACGACGGTCGCCGACACGAGCGTGGTGCTGGTGGACGATCAGAATCGGTTCGTCGCGAACGGGCTCGTCTCGGTAGACACCACGGACGCTTCGGGGAACGCGTCGCGGAGCATCCGCGCCGTGCCCTTCGGGTTCGACAGCGTGGCCATCACGGTGTCGGCCAACAACTTGAAGGGGGTTCCGCTCGCCGGCGGACCGATTCGCTTCGTGGTGAGTACGAAATAGGCAGCCGCGGTGGCGCAGGAAGAGGCCGCCGCCATATCTTCGCCCCGCTCGCGCTGCACCCTGCGGCCGACTCTTTCGTCGGAGGTAGCGATGATCTCATCCGGTGGACCGCGCGGTTCGGAGCCCGGGACCCTCACGCGACTCTTCTTCGACGCGCTCGCGCGGCACGACAAGCCGGACGCGCTCCAGGTGAAGGTCCAGGGCGTGTACCAGCCGATCTCCAGCCGTACGCTGGGGGAACGTGTACGCCGGCTCGCGCTGGGCCTCCAGGAGCTCGGCATCCAGCCCGGCGACCGCGTGGCCATCTTCTCGGAGAACCGCCCCGAGTGGGCGATCGCCGACTACGCCTGCCTCACCGCGTCGCTCGCCGACGTTCCACTCTACCCGAACCTCCCCGCCGAACAGGCCTGCTACATCCTGCGCGACTCCGGGTCGGTCGCGGTCTTCGTGAGCGACGAGAAGCAGGCGGCCAAGGTGGCCGCCGCTCGCGGGAGCGTTCCATCGCTCCGGCACGTCATCACCTTCGCCTCGGCGCCGCACGAGGGGGCCGACTTCACCCTGGCCGAGCTCGAGGCGCGTGGCGCCGCGGTAGACGACGAAGCGCGCCGAGCGCGGTACCGCGAGCACGCGCTCTCCGTGAAACCCGACGATCTCGCGACGATCATCTACACCTCGGGCACCACCGGCGAGCCGAAGGGCGTCATGCTGACGCATGACAACCTCTACTCGAACACGATGACTTCGGCGGTCCAGATCCCCTTCGCGGGAAAGGACGTCTGCCTGAGCTTCCTCCCGCTGTCGCACATCTTCGAGCGGATGGCGGGGCACTACCTGATGCTGCACGTCGGCTGCTCGATCGCCTACGCGGAGTCGATGGACACCGTGCCGGTGGACATGCAGATCGTGCGGCCGACGATCGTGCTCTCCGTGCCGCGGCTGTACGAGAAGATGTACGCGCGCGTCCTGGAGAACGCGCTCTCCGGCGGCGCGATCAAGAAGCGCATCTTCTTCTGGGCGCGCGGGGTGGCCGAGCGCTGGGCGGACGTGAAGCTCGCCGGCGGCACGCCGCGCGGGCTGCTGGCGCTGAAGTACCGGCTGGCGCAGCGGCTGGTCTTCTCGAAGCTGCAGGCGAGGACGGGGGGGCGGCTCCGCTACTTCGTCTCCGGCGGCGCACCGCTTGCGCCCGACATCAACAAGTTCTTCTACGCGGCGGGGCTCGTGATCCTCGAAGGGTACGGGCTCACCGAGACCTCACCCGTGATTGCGGTGAACGTCCCCTCGGCGTTCCGCATCGGAACGGTCGGGAAGATCTTCCCTGGCGTCGAGGTGACGATCGCGCCCGACGGCGAGATTCTCGCGCGCGGCCCGAACATCATGAAGGGCTATTACAACAAGCCCGAGGCGACGCGCGAGGCCATCGATGCCGACGGCTGGTTCCACACCGGCGACATCGGCGAGCTGCGCGACGGATTCCTCGCCATCACCGACCGGAAGAAGGAGATCATCGTCACGGCGGGCGGCAAGAAGATCGCCCCGCAGCCGATCGAGAACACGCTCAAGACGAACAAGTACATCTCGCAGGCCGTCCTGATCGGGGACAAGCGAAAGTTCCCCGCGGTGCTCGTCGTGCCGAACTGGGAGCAGCTGGAGAAGTGGGCGAAGATCAAGAACCTGCTCTGGACCGATCGCGCCCAGCTCCTCGCGATGCCGATCGTGCACGCGAAGATCGAGAAGGAGGTCTTCGGCAAGCTGCAGAACCTGGCGAAGTTCGAGATGCCGAAGAAAGTCGCGCTGCTCGAACACGATTTCTCCGTCGAGCGCGGGGAGCTCACGCCGACACTCAAGGTGAAGCGCCGGGTGATCGACAAGGCGTACCACGACGTGATCGCGCAGCTGTACGAGGACAGCAGCGCCGCGGCCTAGCGATCCACACGGCCTCGGGAAGAGGCCGTTTCGCGTCCCCGCATCTCCGCATCCCCGCGTTAGCCGCGGCGCACGTGCAGCGTGACGGGTGCGCTCGGCAGGGCGAGCCGCTCGGCAACCCATATCGCGTCATCGCGCACCAGCTCACGTACTCCGTCCGGCAGGCGCGCCACCGCGGGGGCGACGACGCGTCCGCCGACGCGCGTGATTCGCACCGCCTCGGCGACACGCACGCTGTCCGTCGCGTCGGTGGCAACGGCGCGGGCCGCACCCGTGGCGAGCGGCAGCTTCGCGCTCGCGCGGATCCCCGACAGTCCGCGCCCCATTGCGACGCCG
>JAEKKK010000157.1 GCA_019510405.1 Gemmatimonadota bacterium
TCAACTCGAGCGGCGCGAACAGCGACGTGTCGCCGACGCCAGTGCGGTCGTACGTGATGCTGCCAAACGGTGCGGCCGGCCGCGCCGGCGCGGCGCCGGCTGCCGAGGTCGCGGGCGCAGGCGCAGGCGCTGCGGTCGACGTTCCCTGGGCGGCGAGCGGCCCAGCGGCAAACGCGAGCACGCCGACGACGAACGCCCTGTTGCTATGGGTCATCGAAGAGATCTCGAGCGAGAGTGTGGAACGGCGCGCCCGGCGGGCGCGCTCTGAAACTACTACCCCCTGCCCGCCACGGGTGGTCCGACGCCCCCACCTCGGCGCCCCCACCCGGGGTCAGAGTAAACGGGGTCAGAGTAAATGGGGTCGGAGTAGGCGGGGTCAGAGTAAACAGGGTCAGAGTCAAACGCGCCAAGGGGCCCGAACGAGTCAGCGGGGCCAGAGTAAACGGGTCGGAGTCAACCCGCCAAGGGGTCAGAGCCTGCGGGCTGCGCCCCCAGGGTCTGACCCCAAATCCGACGCATGCGCGGGATGCTACTGAAAAACCAGTTGACAAGCGGTTCTCGCGCCTCCATACTACGGAAGAACCAGTAGAGAGGCCCCGTGAACGACATCTATTTTCCGCCGCGCGAGCTCGAGGTCATGAGCATCCTCTGGCGCCTCGGCTCGGCCACAGTCGCCGAAGTGCGGGACGGACTCGAGGAGCAGCTCGCCTACACCTCCGTCCTCTCCGCGCTCCAGACGCTGGAAGAGAAAGGGTACGTCCGCCACGAGCCGGAAGGGCGGGCGTACCGCTACTTCCCCACCGTCGGCGCCGAACGCGCCGGCGGGAGCGCGCTCGCCCGGATTCGCGACGCGATCTTCCATGGCTCCGCCGAGCGGATGTTCGCGCAGTTCGTCTCCGACAAGAAGCTCGGGCGCGAAGAGCTGGAGCGCATGCGTCGCCTGCTCGCCGAGCGGCTGAAGGAGGAGTCATGAGCGCCGCATGGATGGTGTACCTGCTGCTCGTCGGCGGCCTGATCGCGCTCGCGGCTCAGCTGCTCGCCACGGCGATGCGTGCCCTCGGGAAGCCGACGCGCTGGATCTGGGCCGGTGCGCTGGCAGGGGTTGTCGTCCTCGCGGTCGTCGCGCCGCGACAGGAGGTAGAGCAGCGCGAGCTGCGGCCTGCTGTGGCGACGCGTGCGACGGTCGCGGGAGTGGCCGACCACGCGCCGGCCGATCTTCTCACACGACTCCGCGGTGCGTACGGCATCATCAGTGACCGCACGACGGCCGCGCTGTCCTCGCTCGCGAAGCAGGTGCCGCGTCCGATGGCGATCGGGTTCGTCGCAGTGTGGGCTGTGGGCAGTGCAATGCTGCTCGCCCTCTTCGTCGCGGTAAACCTGAGGATCGCGCGCGCGCGGCGTCGGTGGCCCCTCTCGCAGGCGTGTGGAACGGCGGTGCGCGTCGCGCCCGACAGTGGCCCTGCCGTGCTCGGATTGCTGCGCGCCGAGATCGTCGTGCCGCGCTCGCTGCTCGATCGGAACGCGGACGAGCAGCGGCTCATCCTCGTTCACGAGTGCGAGCATCTCCGTGCGCGAGACCACCTGCTGCTCGCGGGCGCGTGGCTCGTGGCGATCGCGCTGCCCTGGCACCCTGCGGTCTGGGCGCTGATCAACCGGCTGCGCCTCGCCATCGAGCTCGATTGCGACGCGCGTGTGCTGCGCGCCGGCGAGTCGCCGAAGTCGTACGGTGCACTGCTCATCGACGTGGCGGCGCATCACGGAGGAATCCGAATCGGCGCGCTCGCGCTGGCGGACGGACCATCACATCTGGAACGGAGGATCCTGGCGATGAACGCACCACGGAAACGTCACGCGCTCGCGTATGGAGCGCTGCTGAGTGGAGTTGGCGCCCTGCTCGTGCTGGCGGCGTGCGAAGCGAAGGTCCCGACGTCGGCGGAGATCGCGCAGATGGACGTCGCGCGCGCCGAGAAGAGTGCGGCCGAGGCGGGGTTCATGCGCACGCCGGACAACAATCGGACGGACTTTTTCCTGAACGGCGCGCCGGTGAGCGCCGAGCGCGCACGCGCCATCGAAGCGAAGGACATCGGCAGCATCGAGATCGTGAAGAGCGAGCTCCCGATCGGTCGCGACACGATCTTCGTGACGACCTCCGACCGGCTATCGCGGCGCGTTCCTGATTCGCTCGAGGCCAACCGCCGGCTTGCCCCGGGCGAGTACGCGGTACTGCAGAAGAAGATCTCGGAAGATTCGAGGGAGAAGCTGGTCCAACACGTCGAAGCCGAGCGCGCTGCGGAGCGCATGCGAACGGCAAGCGGCACGCAGCAGTCGAAGCTTCCCGCGCCGCCTCCGCCGATGCGGATGAGGATGCGATCGGGCGAGGGTGCGCCGGTCATCCTCATCGATGGAAAGCGGGCGACCGAGTCGCAGCTCGCCGCGCTCGACCAGAACGACATCGCGAGGTTGGAGGTCTACAAGGGCAAGAAGGAGCGTCTCGACTTCCTGGCAAAGCAGGAGGGAGGGCTCGAAATCACTTCGGGCGCGCCGGGTGCCAAGAGTCCAGCCGACGCCGATGCCGTCATCTCCGTGACGACGAAGATGGCAAAGGCGAAAGCGAAGCCCTAGAGCATGTGAGTGCGTGAATGAGGAACGGCCTCGGGAGCAAGAGTCTCCCGAGGCCGTTCCTCATGCCCGCATCACCTCATTCCCTCATTCCCGCTCGGTCAGTTGCGCGAGATCGTCACCGGCCCGTTGGTCGTGTGCACACGGATCGGCTTTCCACCACCGCCGAGCGGGATGTTCAGCTCGCGCGAGATGCGTCCTGACACCGTGACGGGGATGTCGGTGCGAATCGCGCCGTTCACCGTTCCCACCTCGAGCGAGGCAGCGTAGCTCTCGGGGACCGAGAGTCGCACCGCGCCGTTGCGCGTCTCGGCGTCGAGCCCGGCGCCGTCCCATGCCTTGCCGGCGAGGCGCACGGTGAGCGAGCCGTTCTGGGTGTGGGCGCGCACGTCGCCACCGATGTCCGCGACGGCGAGTGAGCCGTTCACCGTGCGGAGATCGAGCTTGCCGGAGACGCCGCTCACGCCGAGCGACCCGTTGTGCGCCTCGAGGTCGAGGTCGAACCGGCGCGGCACGTACACTACGTAGCTCACCGACCACCCCGCCTCGTCGTCGTAGGTCGTGGACGGGCCGTCGGAACGAACCCCGCGGCCATCGGCGATGACGCGAATCTTCGGCAGCATCGACTGCGCGATGGCGTCAGTGCGCGCCTGCGCCTGGATGCGCGCGGTGACCTTGACCGCGTCTCCGTCCCACCCAGTGACCCGTATGCCGCCGTTCCGCTCTCCGTCGATCGAGATCGACCGCCCGCTGAGCTTCACCGGCACGGCGCGCACCTCGCACGCCCGCCCGCGTTCGTCGCTGCCCCATCCGGAGCGACACCGCTCGAGCCAATCGGTATCCCGCTCCTCCTGGCTGACCTGCGCGTGAACGAGGGTGGGCGACGCGAACAGGGCGAGCGTGGCCAGCGTGCGAGCGAGGCGCATGGAGGGCTCCAGAAGGTGAACGGTGCTCTTGTGGGACAACGCCGGGGCGGCGAGGGTTGGAACGCCCATCAGGTCGAGATCCGGCCACGCCTTCCGGGGGGCTGGTATGCCAATCCCGCTACCAGGTACTCGCTACTCACTACGGGGAGTGGCCGTTAGCTTCTCTCGCCGAGCGCCCGCTCCCGCACCCCAATGCCAATGCCATCGAGCAAGCCTCTCGTCACCCACATGTTCACCGCCGACCCCCGAGCCCACGTGTTCGAGGGTCGCATCTACGTCTACCCCTCGCACGACATCGACGCCGGCGTTCCCGAGAACGACGAGGGGGATCACTTCGACATGCGGGACTACCACGTCATCTCGATGGACGAGGTGGGAGGCGACGTCGTCGACCATGGCGTGGCGCTCAGCGTCGAGGACATCCCGTGGGCGGGGCGGCAGCTCTGGTCCAACGATGCGGCGTACAAGGACGGGACCTACTACCTCTACTTCCCGCTCAAGGACCGGAACGACGTCTTTCGGATCGGCGTCGCGACGAGCAAGTCGCCGGCGGGACCGTTCAAGCCGGAGCCTGAACCGATCCCCGGCAGCTTCAGCATCGACCCGTGCGTCTTCCGTGACGACGACGGCGCGCACTACATGTACTTCGGTGGCCTGTGGGGCGGCCAGCTCCAGCGTTGGCGCTCAGGGTCGTACGAGGCATCGGTGCCGCGCGACCCGATGGACGACGGGCCGATCGGCCCGCGCGTCGTGCGCCTCAGCGACGACATGAAGCACTTCGCCGAGCCGGTGCGCGAGATCCGCCTCCTCGACGAGCACGGCGAGCCGATCGGCCTTCAGGACAGGGACCGTCGCTTCTTCGAAGCGAGCTGGATGCACAAGTATCGCGGCACGTACTACTTCTCCTATTCCACCGGCGACACGCACCTCCTCGCCTACGCGACGGGCGACAATCCGTACGGCCCGTTCACCTACCGCGGCGTGATCCTCACCCCGGTCGTGGGGTGGACGACGCACCACTCGATCCTCGAGCACAAGGGCAAGTGGTGGATGTTCTATCACGACTCGACGCTCTCCGAGGGGAAGACACACCTGCGGAGCGTGAAGGTGAGAGAGCTCCGCTATCGGCCGGATGGATCGATCGAGCCCATGGAGGGGATGGACTGAGGACGGCCACTCCTCTCCTGATAGCGAGCGTTACCGGCCTTCCGGGAGCCGTTATGCCAGTCCAAGTACCAGGTACTTCGTACTCAGTACTGGGAGTGGCCGTTCACCGAAGCATCCCCTTCGCAATGGTCTGCAGCTGCATGTTGGACGTCCCCTCGTAGATCGCGCCGATCTTCGCGTCGCGGTAGAACTTCTCCGCCGGGTAGTCCTTCGTGTAGCCGTAGCCGCCGAACAGCTCGAGCGAGACCGAGGTCACCCGCTCCGCGACCTGGCTGGCGAACAGCTTCGCCATCGCGCCCTCGTTCGCGATGTCGTGGCCGGCATCCTTGAGTCGCGCGGCGTTGTACACCATGAGCCGCGCGGCTTCCGTCTCGGTGCGCGCCTGCGCGAGCTGGAACTGGATCCCCTGGAACTCGGCGAGCGGCTTGCCGAACTGCCGTCGCTCCTTCACGTACGACGTCGCCGCCGCGAGAGCGCCCTGCGCCACGCCGATCATCTGTGCGCCGATGCCGATCCGCCCTTCGTTGAGCGTCTCGATCGCGATCTTGTAGCCCTGACCCACCGGACCGAGGACGTTCTCGTCCGGCACCTCCACGCCGTCGAGGATCAGCTCCGTCGTGCTCGACGCGCGGATGCCGAGCTTGTCCTCCTTCCGCCCGACGGCGAAGCCAGACATCTCGCGCTCGACGACGAACGCCGTGATCCCCTTGTAGCCGAGGCTCGGATCGGTGGTGGCGAAGAGCACGTAGATCGCCGCTTCCGCGCCGTTGGTGATCCACATCTTCCGGCCGGTGAGGACCCAGCGGTCGCCACGGCGCTCGGCGCGCGTCGTGAGCCCGAATGCGTCGGAGCCCGACGACGGCTCGCTGAGCGCGTAGGCTCCGACCGTGTCGGACGTCAGTCGCGGCAGGTACTTCGCCTTCACCGCGTCGCTGCCGTACCGCGCGATCGGATAATTCACCAGCGTGTTCTGCACGTCGATCATGATGGCCGCGGCGGGGTCGACCTTGCTGACCTCCTCTACCGCGAGCGCGACCATCATCAGCGAGCCCTCGGCGCCGCCGTACTGCTCGGGCACCTCGATCCCCATCAGCCCCATCTCGAAGTACTGCCGGACGAGCGCGGGATCGATGCGGCCGGCGCGCTCCATCTCGTCGACGCGCGGCTTCACCTCTTCCGCGGCGAATCCCGCCACGGCATCGCGGAACGCGATCTCGTCCTCCGACAGCTCCGTCAGGGCGGGACGGATCCCGGTCGTGCTCTCGGCCATGAAGCAATCGTGGAGAAGGGGGTCAATGCGACGACGACGACTCTTCGTGTACCGTCGCGGCGGGCTCGTTTTCCGGATGGCAGCGGCACGCGTCGCCACAGGCATGTCCCGACCGCGTCGAGTGCCAGCAGCGAGTCGCCTCTCCGCTCGTCATCGGCAGCACCACGGCGCATCCGGCGCGGCCGAGGATCACCTCGGCCAGCTTCTCGTGCACGCCGAAGGCGCTCGTCACTCGCACGGGAAGGTCGGGGAACGACTGCGTGGCTTCGGCGACCAGACGCGGGATGTCGCCCGTGGAGTGCTTGCCCGGCGAGAGCATGTAGGGGAAGACGACCAGCTCGGTCGCTCCCGCGTCCATGCAACGCTGCACGCCGGCTGCGATCGACGGCTCGGCGAGCTCCATGTGCGCATATCGCACGATGACGTCCGGGCCGGCCATCGTCTGCACGAGATTCGCCATGCAGTTCATCATCTCGTTGGCTTCGGTGCGTTTCGAGCCGTGATCGATCAGCAGGATGGCTTTCATCTATCTCCTCGCGTGCGGTTGTCGAGCACTTTGAAGCTATCGCGGTGCCAGGGGAGCCGCATGGCGTTCGCATCGCCACCGGCCACCCGCTACTCCCCGACTGACATTCGTCACTGAAACCATGCCTTCCGGCGGGGCGTACGCACCGACGCCTTCCACGATTCCTCCCATGCAATACTTGCGCACTACGCTTCGCGCCCTGGCGCTGTCGGTGCTCGCGGCGCTCCCCGCTGCCGCGCAGGGGCTCGACCTCACGATCGACCACGTGGGCCTCGGCATAGGCGACGTCCCGCGGGTGATCGGGCTCCGCCTCAACTACCGCGACCGACACCTGGAGCGGGTGGATGGCGTGAATGCGACCATCTGGTCGCCCTATGACAATGGCGGGAATGGGGAAGTGCGCGGCGTCGCGCTGGGCGTTCCCGTGACCGGTGCGGCGCGGATCGACGGTGTCGCGCTCGGCCTCTTCGGCGTCGGCGCGCGGGAGCGGATCCGCGGCGTCGGGGTCGGCGCACTGGGCATCGGCGCGAACCAGCTCGAGGGGATCATGGTCGGCGGCCTTGGCGCCGGCACCGGCGGTGACTTCACCGGCGTCGGCGTGGGCGGCCTGGGCATCGGCAGCGGGGGCTCGCTGCGCGGGATCTTCGTCGGTGGGCTCGGGGCGGGGAGTGGTCAGGACATCACCGGTCTCGTCGTCGGCGGGCTCGGTGCGGGGGCGAGCCGGGACATGAAGGGGATCGTCATCGGCGGGCTGGGCGCCGGGGCGAGCGGCGACGCGACCGGATTGCTCGTCGGCGGCCTCGGGGTCGGATCGGGCCGGAGGGAACGTCACCGGGCTCGCGATCGGCGGGCTCGGGGTCGGCGCTGGCGGGATGCTCCACGGCGTGGCGATCGGCGGCCTCGGCGTCGGCGCGCAGACGGTGCGTGGTCTCGCCATCGCCGGCTTCGGCGCGGGCGGGCGCGACGTGCAGGGCGCGCTCATCGCGGCGGGTTGGAATCGCCTCGAGCACGGCACCCTGCGCGGCGTGACCATCTCGTCGTTCAACCAGATGAAGGGCGTCCAGCGCGGTCTCGCGATCGGGATCGTGAACTACGCGCAGGAGCTCCACGGTCTGCAGATCGGGCTCATCAACATCGCGCGCAACAATGCTTCGGGCACGCGGGTGTTGCCGGTCGTGAACTGGCACGGGGGGAACTAGCGCTCCGCGCGCCATTTATCTTTCCCGCCACACCACGCACGGGAGAGATCGCGCATGAGACAACGCAGGTTCGGTCGCACCGGATGGCAGGTCGGGGAGATCGGCTACGGGATGTGGGGGATGGCCGGTTGGACCGGATCGGAGGACGACGAGTCGCTCGAGGCACTGCAGCTCTCGGTGGAACTCGGCTGCAACTTCTTCGACACTGCGTGGGCCTACGGCGACGGACACAGTGAGCGGCTGCTTGGCCGGCTGATGCGCGCGAATCCGGCGCGCACCCTCTACGCCGCGACCAAGATCCCGCCGAAGAACCGCCAGTGGCCGTCGCGCCGCGGCACCCCGCTCGACGAGGTCTTTCCGTCGGACTACATCCGCGACTACGCGGAACGGAGCCTGAAGAACCTTGACCGGCCCTACATCGACCTGCTCCAGTTCCATGTGTGGGAAGACGACTGGGCCGAGGACGACCGGTGGCAGCGCGCGATGGACGACCTCAAGCGCGAGGGGCTCGTGCACGCGGTCGGCGTGAGCATCAACCGCTGGGAGCCGTGGAACGGACTGCGCACCTTGCGCACCGGACTCGTGGATGCGGTGCAGGTCATCTACAACATCTTCGACCAGGCGCCGGAGGACGAGCTCTTTCCGCTCTGTCGCGAGCTCGACGTCGCCGTGATCGCGCGCGTCCCGTTCGACGAGGGCTCGCTCACCGGCACGTTGACGAAGGACTCGACGTGGCCCGCGGGCGATTGGCGCGGCACCTACTTCGTGCCGGAGAATCTGATCCCCACCGTCGAGCACGCGGACGCGCTCAAGCCGCTCGTCCCCGCCGGCTCGACGATGCCCGACATGGCGCTGCGGTTCATCCTCGCGAACCCCGACGTCGACGTCGTGATCCCCGGCATGCGCAAGCCGACCCACGTCCGCTCGAACATCGCCGCCAGCGATCGCGAGTCGCTGTCGCCGCAGCTGCTCGCCGAGCTGAAGAAGCACCGGTGGGATCGCGAGCCGTCGGAGTGGTCGCAATGAGGGGATGCGGGGATGCGGGAATGAGGGGATGAGAAAAGGCCTCGGGAGGCAGAAGCTTCCCGAGGCCGTGTCGTCGGTAACTCACTAACTCACCAACTCACTTCCTCTCCTCACCCTGGCCTCAGGCCGCGATCTTCCTTCGGCGCTCTCCAACCACTTCCGACCGCCGCCACGACAGCTTCCAGTTCACGTTGGACGCCATCAGCCAGCGCAGCAGCAGGAGGGCGCAGGCCGCCACACAGGCGAGCACGACGAATCCTGCGGCGAACGAGCCCGTGTGCTGCTTGAACTGGCCGAGCATCGTGGGAAGCATGAACCCGCCGAGCCCACCTACCGCGCCCACCGCGCCCGTCGCGATCCCGATCTGGCGGCGGAAGCACTGCGGCACGAGCTGGAAGACGGCGCCGTTGCCCAGCCCGAGACAGACCATCGCCGTCACGAGCACGGCAACCATCGGCGCGAGGGCAGGGATGCGCGCCGCCGCCGCGTACATCGCCGCGATGCCGACGAACAACACCGACAGCAGCCGCACTCCTCCGATCCGATCCGCGACATAACCGCCGAGCGGCCGGAGGGCGCTCCCCGCCAGCGCCGCGAGCGCGGTGAGGTAGCCCGCCGTCACCGCCGGCAACCGATATTGGTCGCGCAGCAGGATCGGCATGAACGAGCTCAGTCCCACGTATCCGCCGAACGTCACGCTGTAGAACAGGCAGAACCACCAGAGCTCACGCTCGCGCAGGACGGCGAGATAGCTCGACAGCGACTGCGTCGCCACGCGCGTCGGGCTGTCTTTCGCCAGCACGGAGAACACGAGCAGCACGATCGTCAGCGGGATCGTCGTGAGCGCGAGCACGCCGTGCCACCCCACTACCGCCGCGATCCTCGGCGCGACGAGATTCGCCACGACGGTGCCGCTGTTCCCCGCCGCCGCGATCCCCATCACGAGTCCCTGGCGCTCCGGCGGATACCATCGGCTCGCGAGTGGCAGCACGACGGCGAACGACGCACCCGCCACCCCGAGCATCAGGCCGACGGCGATCAATACGCCGAGCGAGGTTCCGGCCTGCCAGCCGGCCAGCAGCGGCAGATACAGCGCGAGCAGCATCGCAATGCCGACGCGCCGCCCACCGAACCTGTCGCTCAGCAACCCGAGCGGGATGCGCATCAGTGAGCCGCTGAGGATCGGCACCGCGACCATCAGCCCCTTCTGCGCCGCGCTCAGCCCGAGACTCTCGCTGATCGACACGCCGAGCGCGCCGAGCAGCACCCAGATCATGAAGCTCAGGTCGAAGTGCAGGAACGCGGCGAACACGGTCGGCTTGTGGCCGTACGCCTGCGTCCCCTCGGCGGTGCGAGTGGTTGCTGGTGAGGTCACGATCTGATCTCAGTGAGTGTGGTGGCTTCGCCGCTCGGCGAGGAACTGGCCGACGGCGGTCACGAGTGGCCGCATCTTCGGCGGCGAGGCGACGACGTGCGGCGCCACGCCGAACTGCTCGAGCGCAACGGAGCAGGTCGGTCCGATGGAGCCGACCACGGTGCGATGGCGCAGCGCGAAGCGCAGCGCGTCGGTGCGGTGCGTGCGCGCGGCGACAGCGAACAGGTGCCGGATCTGGACCTGGCTGGTGAACGCCACCGCGTCGAGGCGTCCGGCGAGCAGCTCGCGGATCAGCTCCTCGATCGGCTCGATGTCATCGGGGAGTCGCCACGCATAGGTGTGCAGCTCGTCCACCTGCGCGCGCTGCGCTCGGAGCGCGTCGGCGAGCGCGACGTTGCCGCCGCCGTCGTGCAACAGCACGACCCCGCGCTCGCGCACGAGCCCCTCGGGCAGCACCTCGAGCAGTTCGGGGGTCGTGTGCGGCGACGGTGCGTTCACGTGCACCGGGATACCATGCTTGCGCAGCACGACGGCCGGCTTTGGTCCGCGACAGACCGTCATCGCGCCGACGAGCGCTTCGATCAGTGGGTCGAGCATGCCGATCGCGCGCGCTTGCCCGAACAGCGACGTCGCACCCGCGCCGGTGAGAAAGACGACGATCTCCACCTGCCCGCGCCGCAGTTCGTCGATCAGGACGGGGATGCGCGCCGTCACGTCCACCTGCGTTTCCTGAACGGACGGCGCGCACACGGGCTCTCCTCCCTCGCGGCGCACCAGCTCCGCGAGCTCGCTCGAGAGTCGTGCCTCGAGCAGCCCGATCCGCGCGCCGCCGAGCGCGCTCACCCGTTCGCGCCCCACGTCTCGCGGCCGCCGACCCACACGAGCACGCCGCGTCCATCCACGAGAAAGGTCTGCCCCTCGCCCGGCGGGATGCGGTCGATCGAGCCGAGGTCGAATCTGAAGAATCCCCGACTGCGCAACGCCGCGGCGCTCATCGTGGGTCCTCCCACGACGCGCCCGCCACGGCGCCCACGGGCTCGAGCGTGTCGGCGAACTGCGACGGATGCACGGGCGCGACGGCCTCCTGCCACGGATCGACGTACGCATCGACCGCGGCCTGGATGTCGGCGTCGAGCTGCGCGCAGATCCCCTCGGCGTCGTCCACGAGCAGACTGCGCAGCTTCTCGATCCCGACGCGCGGCACGAAGTCGTACGTGCGCTCGAGGTACTTGGCGTGCTCGCGGTAGTACTGCATGAAGCGGCCCATGTAGAGCAGCACCGTGTCGTGCGAGTCGACGACGGTGAGGATGTCGCCCTTTCGCACGTGACCGCCCGCCGCGCCGCCGACGTAGATCTCCCAGCGTCCGCCCTCGATTGCGACGGCACCGACGTCCTTCGTCGTTGCCTCCGAGCAGTTCCGCGGGCAGCCCGCCGTCGCGAGCTTGAGCTTCGCCGGCGTCTCGATCCCCTGGTAGCGCCGCTCGATCTGCACGCCGAGCGCGGTGCTGTCACCGACGCCGTAGCGGCAGAACTCCGAGCCGATGCACGTCTTGCACGTGCGGAACGCCTTCGTGTACGCGTGTCCCGACGGCATCCCCAGCTCGCGCCACATCGCCGGCAGCGCGTCCTTGCGCACGCCGACGAGGTCGATGCGCTGGCCGCCGGTGATCTTCACCATCGGCACGGCGTACCTCTCGGCCACGTCAGCAATGCGGCGCAGCTCCGCCGCGGTCGTCACACCGCCGAAGATCCGCGGCACGACGGTGAAGGTGCCGTCCTTCTGCACGTTCGCGTGCACGCGGTCGTTGATGAACCGCGCGTCGCGCTCGTCGTCATAGTCCTTGCCCCAGATCGTCCGCAGCAGCGACGCCAGCCCCGCCTTGCTCGACGGATCCTCCTGGCCGCCGGCCAGCTGCGCGAACACCGCCGACACGCTGCGCAGCCCGTGCTCGCGCACCGCGTTCACGAGCTCCGCCTTCGACAGCGGGACGCCGGGCACGTAGTAGTGCGCCGACGGATCCTCGCGCAGCGAATCGCCCGCCGCGAGCTCCAGCACCTGCTGCACCTGCGGCTTGCAGGCGCCGCACCCGAGCCCCGCTCGCGTCGCCTCGCAGAGCGACTTGAGCGTGCACGCGCCCTTCTCGACCGCGGCGACGAGCGCGCCCTTCGACACGCCGTTGCAGTTGCAGATCTGCGCCGACGCGGGCAGTTCGGCGATCCCCGCCGCGCTCTCCGCCAGCGCGAGCTGAAACAGCAGCTCCGCTCGATTGTCAGGGAGCTCCGACCCCCGATCGAACGCCTGGAGCAGCATCGGCGCGGCGCCGGCGTCGCCGAGCAGGATCGCGCCCTGCAGACGTCCGTCGCGCACCACCAGCTTCTTGTAGATGCCGCGCGCCGGCTCGCTGTACGTCACCACTTCGTCGGCCGCGCTCTTCGGCTCCTGATCGCCCATCACGGCCAGGTCGATCCCCATCACCTTCAGCTTGGTCGACACACGCGAGCCGGCGTACACCGCGTCCGGGATGCGCCCCGCCAGCCGGTCCGCGAGCACCTTCGCCTGCTCCCACAACGGCGCGACGAGCCCATACAGCTGACCGCGATGCTGCGCGCACTCGCCGATCGCGTACACGCGCGCATCGCCCGGGCAGCGCAACTCGTCGGTCACGACGATCCCGCGCTCCACCATCAGCCCGCAGTCGATCGCGAGCGCAACGTTCGGGCGAATGCCGGCCGAAATGACCACCATGTCGCACGGTAGGGTCGCACCGTCGGCGAACGCGAGCCCTTCCACGCGTTCGTCGCCGAGCACCTCCGACGTCAGCCGGTCGAGGTGAACCTTCACTCCCATCTGCTCGAGCGTCGCGCCGAGCATCTGCCCCGCCGCCGGGTCGAGCTGCATCTCCATCAGATGCGAGCGCAGATGCACCACATGCACCTCGAGCCCGCGCTCCAGCAGCCCGCGCGCGGCCTCGAGTCCCAGGAGCCCGCCGCCGATCACCGCGGCCGTCCGCGCGCGCGGTACGTACTCGATCATCCGGTCGCAGTCGTCCAGCGTGCGGAACGCGAAGAGTCCGTCCTTCAACTCCGTTCCGTGACCGCTCAGCCCCTTCAACGGCGGCACGAAGGCGCTGCTCCCCGTCGCGAACACGAGTACGTCGTACGGCTCGAGAATTCCATTGTCGCCGCGCACGAGCCGTGTATCCCGGTCCACGTCGGTGACACGTACGCCGGCGTGCAGCGTCACTCCGTTCCGCTCGTACCACTCGAGCGGATTGATGTACGTGTCCTCCAGCTCGTGCGTGCCGGCGAGAATGCCCGACAGCAGGATCCGGTTGTAATTCCCCGTCGGCTCGTCGCCGAACATCACGATGTCGTACCGGTCGCCGCCGCCGCGCGACAGCAACTCCTCGACGAATCGGGCGCCCACCATCCCGTTGCCGATCACGACCAGCCGCTGGCGATCAGGGCCGGCGAACATATCTGTCTCCACCTGCGTCATGCGCTCTTCGCTCCTTGGCGTGCGGACTGCGGCTCGATCCTCACGGCGCACACCTTGAACTCGGGCATGCGGCTCGTCGGGTCGAGCGCTGGGTTGGTCAGGCGATTGATCGAGGCGGCGCCGCTCCAGTGGAACGGCACGAACACGGTGTCCTCGCGGATGTCACGCGTGAGCTTCGCGCGCGCCGTCGACGAGCCGCGGCGCGTCGTCAGCGTCACCAGCGCACCATCGGCGATCCCCGCGCGCCGTGCCGCGTTCGGATTGATCTCGGCGACCGGCTCGGGCGTCATGCGCGCCAGCTGCTGCACGCGGCGCGTCTGCGTCCCCGACTGGTACTGCGACATCACCCGACCCGTCGTGAGGTAGAGCGGGTAGTGCGCGTCGGGCTCCTCGGCCGGCGACTCGTGCCGCACGGCGTGGAACCGCGCCCGCCCGCTCGGCGTGGCGAAGCGGTCGGCGAAGATGCGCGGTGTTCCCTCGTGCTCCACGGTGGGGCAGGGCCAGAAGATCCCCTGCCGCGCGTCGAGCCGCTCGTAGGTGATCCCCGCGTAATCGGCGACGCCGCCGGCCGTCGCGCGGCGCAGCTCGTCGAACACCGACTCGGCGTCGGAGCATGCGAAGTACTCGCCCCGTCCCAGTCGCTCGGCGACGGCCGTGAGGATTTCCAGGTCCGTGCGAACGCCGGACGGAGGATCCATCGCGCGTCGGCGGAGGATGACGCGCCCCTCGAGGTTCGTCATCGTGCCTTCCTCTTCGGCCCACTGCGCGCTTGGCAGCACGACGTCCGCCAGCGCGGCGGTCTCCGACAGGAAGAAGTCGGTGACGACGAGCAGGTCGAGCGCGCGCAGGCGCTCCTCGACGTGCAGCGCGCGCGGCGCGGACACGACGGGATTGGAGCCCATGAGGAAGAGCGCGCGCACGCCGCCGTCGCGGCCCATGTCGTCGAGCAGCTCGTACGCCGAACGGCCGGGCCCCGGAATCTCCTCCGCCGGAATCCCCCAGACCGACGCCATGTGTGCGCGCGCCGCAGGATCGTCGATGCGACGATAGCCGGGCAGCTGATCGGCCTTCTGTCCGTGCTCGCGACCACCCTGACCGTTGCCCTGCCCGGTGATCGTACCGAAGCCGGCGAAGGGCTGGCCATGTCGCCCGAGCGCGAGCGCGAGGTTGATGAACGCGAGCACGTTGTTGACGCCCTGCGCCTGCTGCTCGGCGCCACGCGCCGTGAGCACCAGCGGACGCTTCGCGCCGCCGAGGAGACGCGCCACGCGCACGAGCTGGGCTTCCGGAATGCCCGTGATCTTCTCCGTGCGCTCGGGCCAGTAGGTCGCGATCACGCCGCGCAGCTCGTCGAACCCGTCCGTTCGGTCCGCGAGGAACGCCTGGTCGATCGCGCCGTCGCGCAGGAGGAGGTGCAGCAGGCCGTTCGCGAGCGCCGCGTCGGACCCCGGCGTCAGGCGGAGGTGCAACGTCGCCGACTGCGCGGTGACGGTTCGCCGCGGGTCGACGACGATCAATGTGCCGCCGGCCGCGCGCTGCGCCTGGAAGTACTGCATCAGCGGCGGCATCGTCTCGGCCGGGTTGCACCCGACGAGGAGGATGACGTCCGCCTTGGCGATGTCCTCGACGGGGAAGGGAAGTCCACGATCGACGCCGAACGCCCGGATCGCGGCGCCGGCCGCGCTCGACATGCAGAAGCGACCGTTGTAGTCGACGTTGCGTGTGCGGAGGGCGACCCGCGCGAACTTGCCGAGCAGGTAGCACTTCTCGTTGGTCAGCGACCCGCCGCCGAAGACCCCGACCGCGTCCGGCCCGTGGCGCTCCTGGGTCGCGCGCACCCCCGCCGCGATGCGATCGAGGGCCTCGTCCCACGTCGCGGGGACGAGCGTGCCGTCGCCGGACCTGATGAGTGGGGCCTGCAAGCGGTCCGGGTGCCGGAGCGTCTCGCTCGACGTGAACCCCTTGATGCAGAGCGCACCGGTCGTGCCGAGCCGGATCCCGCACTGGAACGCGCAGTACGGGCAGTGGGTCTCGGTGTCGGTCGCAGAGGGGGCGAAAGTCGGAACTGGATCCGGGGTCTGGGATGACGTCTCCAGTCCAGCATAGGCGCGCCTGTGCCGAGTGTCAACGGTTTTGTGCACAACATGCAAATTTGGAAGGCAATACTCGCCAATTACCCGCCAAATAGTGCAAATCGTCACCAGAACCGTGCATTTGTTGCAAAAGATGGCGAACGTCTTCCGGTAGAACGGGGCCGCCAACTGCGTCATAGGCCCCCGCTGACGCCCTGGCGCGCTAGTGCCGACCAGCGGAGAATCGTTAGCTTCGCCACCTTCGAAGTCGGCGCAGTCGTCCGCCAAACCGCGGCGCGTCTTCCTTCCCCCGACCTCCCACCGCCGAATCCGATGCGACGAGTCGTCTTCCTCCTCACGCTGGCGCTTCCCCTTCCGGCCCTCGCGCAGAGCGCCCCTGCCGCCAACCCCGCCGTCGCCGCGATCCGGTCGCAGTGGGAGGCGCAGGCCGGCTACCTCCTCCGCTCCGCCGAGCAGATGCCCGAAGCCGACTACGGCTACAAGCCGGTCGCGACGGTGCGCACCTTCGGGCAACTCATCGGGCATGTCGCCGGCGCCCAGAACGCGATGTGCGCCACGGCACTCGGCGAGCCGGAGCGAAGCGAGGACGAGATCGAGAAGACGGCGACGACGAAGGCGCAGCTCGTCGCCGCTCTGCGCGCGTCGTCCGAGAGCTGCCGCCGGGCATACGCACAGACCGACGCCACGGCGGCGGGCGAAGTGACTTCGAATGGGGAGAAGCAGACGCGCTTCGCCGTGCTCGCGATGAACGCGGCGCACGACGCCGAGCACTATGGAAACGTCGTGACCTATCTCCGCATCAAGGGGATGGTCCCACCCTCGAGCCAACCGAGGCCGTAATACTGGATCTGCCGAATTCGCGGTGACGGCGGAGTTTCGCGACCTCGCGCCCGACGAGCATCTGCTCGTCGGCGCGTGGGTCGAAGACGGCAGCAGGACGACGCATGACGACGTCGATCGCCGCATCTTCTGGCTCGTGACGCGCCGGCTGGTCGCCTGCGGGCACGCCGGCGGCGGATGGGACCAGCTCTATCGCGACCCGCGCGACGGCCGCTTCTGGGAGCTCACCTTCCCGCACGGCTCACTCCACGGCGGCGGTCCTCGCCGGCTCGAGTGGGTGGACGCGGGCGTCGCGCGCCAGAAGTACGGCGTGGACGAAAGTGCCGCGGGGGCTCGTGGCGATCGCCACGAGCCCCCGCGCTGAGTGCACCGTCAGGACGTTACCGACCCCACTTCCCCGTGAGCGTCGCCTTCGCCAGCTGGTTGGCGTGCACGTTGAAGCCGACATACGCCGCCGTGGCATTGGCCGGCAGCTCGAGCTTCGGGACCTTCAGTGCGTAGACGGTGAAGATGTACCGGTGCGGCTTGTCGCCCTGGGGCGGGCAGGGACCGAGGTAGCCCGGCTGGGCGAGATCCGTGTTTCCCTGCGTCGCGCCGGCGGGCAGCGCGTGGCCCTTCGGATCGCCGGCACCGGCCGGCAGCGAGGTCGTGTTCGCGGGAATGTTGTAGACGACCCAGTGCCAGAAGCCGCTCCCCGTCGGAGCGTCGGGGTCATACGTCGTCACGACGAAGCTCTTGGTGCCCGCCGGCGCACCGCTCCACTGGAGTGCGGGGGACACGTTCTGTCCCGGGCAGCCCATGACGTTGGCGACGTTCTTCAGCGCGAGCGTCGCACCGGGCCTGATATCCGGGCTCGTGAGCGTGAAGTGGCCGGTGCCCTGGGCGCCGGCGGCGGCACCGCCGGCGAGCAACAGCGCCGCGGCGAGCGAGAGGCTGCGAGAAGACGACATAGGCATGCAACACTTCTCCTGATGTGAGAGTGAGCGAGACGCAGTGAACTCTCGGCAATGCACCGGGCGTCGTCCAGTGTGCGCTGGTCGCGAACCAGCAGAGGCGGCGGCCGAGGCCTGGGGACACCGGGCGTTGTGGTGCGGCGATGTGCCTCCCATGTTCGAAGCCCCGAAACGGCAGGAATCCCCTCACGGAGCCGCTCATGAAAGCCCTTCCCGCACTCGCAGGGCTGGCGCTGTCGCTCGTGTCGCTTGCACTTCCGCTCTCCGCGCAATCGATCTCGTTCGGGCTTCGCGGAACCGGCAGCTTTCCAACGGGGTCGTTCGCGCAGGATCCGAGCTCGAGTGCCGCGGTGCTGCAGGGCGCGAAACAAGGATTCGGGTACGGTGCCGACGCCGGAATCTCATTTGGGCTCATCGGCTTGTACGCCGGCTTCGATCACATCGCGTTTGATTGTCAGACAGCCTCGTGCGGCTCGGACGGTCAGTACACCCTGCAGGGCGTCACGACCGGTTTGAAGCTGACGTTGCCCGTCGCATCACGCTTCCGGCCCTTCTTGAAAGGCGGCGTGACGTTCAATGACCTCAAGGGAAGTTACGGCTCTTCCTCTACGTCGAACGGGCTCACGACGGACCGCAAACCGGGCTACGAAGTCGGGGTGGGCGGCGACTACGGCCTGCTCGGACTGGTGAGCATCACGCCGCAGGTGCGGTACATCGGGCAGAACCTGAATGCGAAGGTGCCGGGCGTGACGTCGACGGCCACGACGAACAATCAGGGCGCCAACTACTTCACCTTCGACCTCGGCCTGTCAGTGCACACGCCATTCGGCCACTGATACCGATCGCGGACGCGTGCCGCCACTAGACCGTGAGCGGTGCGCGCCCTCCCGCGTCAGCCGTACTCGCGGTGATCGTGTCGCCAAAGACCTCGAGCGCGAGCTCGACCTTCCCGAACGGCGCCGATACCTGTACGCCTTGCACGGCGCCCCGCACGCGATCGAGCATCTCGCGCGCGATCGCGATCCCCTCGGCGACGGCGTGCTCCTTCGACTTCTCGCTCGCGCGGCGCATCCGCTCGATCACGCTCTCCGGCACGCTCACGCCCGGCACTTCGTTCGCCAGGAACTCCGCGTTGCGCACGCTGACGAGCGGCCAGATGCCGGCCACGATCGGCGGCCGCTGCCCTTCGGTGCGCTTGATGAAGTTCTCGAGTTGTGCTGCGTCGAACACCGGCTGCGTCACGGCGAACTCCGCGCCCGCGTCCAGCTTCCACGCGAACCGCTTGAGCTCGTGCTCGAGGTCGATGGGCGCAGGGTTCACCCCGACCCCGATCACGAACTCGGTCGGCTTGCCGATCGCGTTGTCCCCCGGATCGCGACCGTGGTTCAGGTTGCGCACGAGGTTCGTCAGCCCGATCGCGTCGATGTCGAACACCGCGGTCGCGCTGGGATAGGGCCCCATCTTGGGCGGGTCGCCCGTGATGAGGAGCAGGTTGCGGAGTCCGATCGCCGCCGCACCCAGCAGGTCGCTCAGCATGCCGAGCAGGTTGCGGTCGCGGCAGGCGTAGTGCGTCACCGTCTCGATCCCCACCTGCTGCTCGATCAGGAGCGAGGTGAGGAGCGCACCCATCCGGCTCTGCGCGCGCGGTCCGTCGGGGACGTTCACCGCATCGACGCCGGCCACCTTCAACTTCTTCACATCGGCGAGCATCCGCGTCGCGTCGACGCCCCGTGGCGGGACGATCTCGACCGAGGTGACGAACGCTCCCTGCGCGATCTTGGATCCCCAGTGCGAGCGCTGTGCGAGGGGCACTGCTTCGATGTCCGGCGTACGATGCGCCACGTCGCGCACCACGGGCGGCGCGGCGACGGACGCGACGCCGCCGCTCGGCTGCGCGAAGCGCGGACTCAGCGGACGCACGAACTCGCACATCGCGCGGATGTGTTCCGGCGTCGTGCCGCAGCATCCGCCCACGACCTTCACGCCGGCATGCACGAGATGCCGCGCGTACTCCGCCATGTACTCGGCGCTCGCCATGTACATGCTGCGTCCGCCCACATCGCGCGGCATGCCGGCGTTGGGCTGCGCGCTCAGCTTGCGGCGCGTCAGCGGCACCATCTTCTCGATCGCCTCGAGGATGGTCTGCGGACCGACGGAGCAATTGAGTCCGATCACGTCGGCGCCGAACCGATCGAGCGCGCGCACGACGTCTTCCGGCGACGCACCGTACGGCGTGCGCCCGTCGGCCCCGATCGTCATCTGCGCGATCACCGGCATTGTCGGATCGACGTCGCGCGCCGCGGCGATCGCCTGACCCAGCTCCTGGATGTCGCCGAACGTCTCGAGGATGAAGCAGTCGGCGCCGCCCGCCTTGAGTCCCTCCATCTGCTCGCGGAAGAACCCGCGCGCCTCCTCACTCGACGTCGGACCGTACGGCTCGATGCGAATGCCGAGTGGGCCGACCGCCCCCGCGACGAGCACGTCGCGCCCGCTCTCCGCCGCCTCGCGCGCCAGCTCCGCCGCGCGGCGATTGAGCTCGTGCACCTGCTCGGCGAGCCCGAACTGCGCGAGCTTCACGCGGTTGGCGCCGAAGCTGTTCGTCTCGAGCACTTCCGCGCCCGCCTTCACGTAGGCGCGGTGCACCTCACGCACGAGGTCGGGCGCGCGGACGTTCAACTCGTCGTAGCACTGATTGATGAACACGCCCTTGGCGTACAGCATCGTCCCCATCGCGCCGTCGAACAGGACGAGCGATTCGGGATCGACGAGACGGGCCAGTGCGGACGTGGACATGTAACGCGGGGATGCGGGGATGCGGTGGTGCGCGGATGCGAATCGGGATCAGATCCTAGGGTCAGATACCGAGGGTGTCTGACCGCTTGGCGTTTGGAATCAGGCCGCGGCGGCGCCTCCTCCCTCCGCTGCCGTACGCACGGCGTAGTACTTCGCCTGCGGATGGTGCACGATCACGGCGGCCGTGCTCTGCTCGGGAATGAGCTGGAACGCCGACGTCAGCTCCATCCCGAGCGCTTCCTCCGCCGGCAGCAGCCTGAAGAGCTGCGCGTGATCCTCGAGATCGGGGCACGCGCCGTAGCCCCACGAGTACCGCTTGCCGCGGCCGCCGGGGATGCCGAGCTCGCGCCGGATGCGGCGGTGCAGCCATTCCGCCACCGCTTCCGCGCTCTCCACGGCGAGCCCGTGCTGATAGAACGCCTCGCTGTACTCCCCCGCCGCCTGCTGCCGCTCGAACCGGCGCGTCGCCTCGTCGCCCACCGTGACGACCTGGAACGCCACGACGTCGACGTCACCGCTCGACGACGCGCGGAAGTAGTCCGCGATGCACAGCCGCTCGCGTCCTTCCTGGCGCGGGAAGTAGAACCGTGTCTTCTCCACGAGCGAGCCGTCGCGCTGATACGGCTCCGGCTCGTAGACCACGAGCTCGTTGCCGATGCTCTGCGTCGGGAAGTAGCCGTACACCGCCTTGGGCTGCAGCCATCCTTCGGCCTTCGCCTGCGCCTTCAAACGCGTAAGTGCGGGCTCGAACTCCTCGCGCACCATGCGGTCGTATTCCGCGCCCGAGCCGCGTCCACCCCACTGCAGGCGATAGAGCTCGTCGAGGTCGAGCAGCTCGAACACTTCGTCGAGCGGGATGTCCTCGAGCACGCGCGTGCCGATGAAGGGCGCACTCGGGATGGCGTGATCGTGCGAGACGTCGCTCCGTTCGCCGCCCTGAATGCCCTGCGGCTTGTCCTTGCCGACGTTGCCGTGCAGGAACGCGTCGTTGCGCGCTTCCTCGAGCAGGCGTGCGATGGCCTGTTCGCGTCTACCGGCGTCGCCCTGAAGGGCGTCCATCGTCTCGAGCCCCTCGAACGCGTCCTTGCAGTAGAACACGCCCGACTCGTACGCGCGCTCCGGCTCGACGAACAGCGCTCGGCGCCCGAACCGCCGGTTGATCGCCGCACCGCCGATCAGCACCGGGATCTGGATGCCGCGCTTGTCGAGCTCCTGCACGCAGAGGGGCATCTGCTTGCTCGTGCTCACGAGCAGCGCCGAGAGGCCGATGGCGTCCGCCTCGACCTCGAGCGCCTTCTCGATGATCGTGTTCACCGGCACCTGCTTGCCGAGGTCGAACACGGTGTAGCCGTTGTTGCTGAGGATCGTGTTGACGAGCGACTTGCCGATGTCGTGCACGTCGCCGTACACGGTGGCCAACACGACCTTGCCCTTGGTGTAGCCTTCGGCCTTCTCGAGGAACTGCTCGAGATGCTTCACGGCGCGCTTCATCACCTCCGCGCTCTGGAGCACGAACGGGAGGATCAGCTCACCCGCGCCGAACTTGTCGCCGACGTCCTTCATGGCGGGGAGCAGCACGTCGTTCAGCACGCGCACGGGATTTTCGCGCACGCCTGCTGCGTCGAGCGCGTCCTCGATCCCCTCTTTCTTCCGATGGAGAACCATCCAGTGGACTTTCTCCTCCGGCGTCATGCGCGCGGTGGGATCATCCTTCTCCTCACGTGCCGCCTTCTCCGCATTCGTCGCGAACCCTTCGATGAACCGCTGCAGCGCGTCGGGGCGACGGTTGAAGACGAGGTCGTCCGCCAGCGCCCGATGCTCCGCGCTGATCTCCGCGTATGGCGTGATGTGCGCCGGGTTGACGATCGCCGCGTCGAGTCCCGCGCTCACGCAGTGGTGCAGGAACACCGAGTTGAGGACGTACCGCGCCGCAGGATCGAGCCCGAAGCTCACGTTCGACACGCCGAGGATCGTGAACACGCCCGGCAGCTCGCGCTTGATGAGCCGGATCCCTTCGATCGTCTCGTGCGCGCTGTCGATCCACTCCGCGTCGCCGGTGGCGAGGGTGAAGGTCAGGGCGTCGTAAATCAGATCGCCCGGGCTCATGCCGTACTCACCGACGACGATGTCGTAGATGGCGCGCGCCACCTCGAGCTTCCGCTCGCGCGTCTTCGCCATCCCCACGGGATCGATCGTCAGCGCGACGAGCGCCGCGCCGTGCTTCCTGGCGATCGGCACGACCGAGTCGATCCGCTTGCGGCCATTCTCCATGTTGATGGAGTTGATGATCGCGCGGCCGGGGATGTGCTCCAGCGCGGCCTCGATGACCGAGGCCTCGGTGGAGTCCACCATGATCGGCGTCTCGACGCTCATCGAGATCAGCTTGACGAGCTTCGACATCTGCTCGGCCTCGTCGCCGCGCTCGGTGAGCGCGACGCAGACGTCGAGCACGTGCGCGCCGGAGTCCTGCTGCTCGCGCGCCACCTCGAGGATCCCCTCGTAGTCGTCGGCCAGCAGCAGCCGCTTCACCTTCCGCGAGCCCTGCGCGTTCACCCGCTCGCCGACGAGCAGCGGCGCGGGCTCCTGGCGCAATGTGGTAGCGCGCATCGCCGACGACACGGTCGCTTCGCGCGCGTGCCGCGGCAGCTCGGCCGCTGTCGACTTTCGCACCGCGTCCACGATCAACGCGAGATGCTCCGGCGTCGTGCCGCAGCAGCCGCCGACGATGCGCACGCCGAACTCGGTCACGAACTCGCGCAGCATTGCCGCCATCGGGGCCGGCTCGAGCGGATAGACCGCCTCGCCCGTCCCCGTGTTGAGGGGCAATCCGGCGTTCGGGATGACCGAGATCGGGACGGTGCCGTGCTCCGTGAGGAAGCGCACCGGCTCGCGCATGTGCTCCGGCCCGGTCGAGCAGTTCAGGCCGATCACGTCCACGCGCATCGCCTGCAGCGTCGCGAGCGTACTCGCGATGTCGGTGCCGAGGAGCATTCGGCCGCTCGTATCGAGCGTGACCTGCGCCTGCACCGCCACGCGACGCCCCAGCTCGGCGAACAACCGCTCGAAGCCGGTGATCGCGGCCTTCACCTCGAGGATGTCCTGCGCCGTCTCGACGAGCAGTACGTCCACGCCGCCCTCGACGAGGTATTTCGCCTGCAGGTAGTACGTCTCCGCCAGCTCCTCGAAGCGGATGTTCGACAGCGTCGGATCGCTGCTCGACGGCAGCATCCCGGTCGGGCCGATCGAGCCGGCGACGAACCGCGGCCGCTCCGGTGTGGCGAACTTGTCGCACGCCGCGCGCGCCAGGCGCGCCGCCTGCACGTTTAACTCGCGGGTCTTCTCCTCGAGTCCCCACTCGCGCAGCCGGTGCGGGGTGCTCTGGAAGGTGCACGTCTCCACCACGTCGCAGCCCACCGCGAGGAACGACTCGTGGATCGACTGGATGATGTCCGGGCGCGTGAGGACGAGGTGGTCGTTACACCCTTCGAGCGCCTTCCCGCCGAAGTCTTCCGGGGTGGGATTGTGGCGCTGGATGTTCGTCCCCATGGCGCCGTCGTACACGAGCACCCGCTCGGCGAGCGCGCGCAGGTAGGGATGCGTCGGCAGGGGGGCAGTGGTAGAGGAGGACATTCAGTCGTACCAACGAAAACGAGCCCAAACGCGATCGGCGTGTGGGCTCGCGCTTTAGCAGAGGATTAACGTGGCCGCAATTTGCTGGAAATCGCCACGAGGAACGGTTTGTACTACTTCGATAGATAGTCTGCGGGCTCGGCTGGGGCAATGCCACTCTGTACCTCCAACACTCCGACCGGAGGCGCGAAGCGCCGAAGGGAGGAGCGATCAAATACAGACCTGCGGCACTCCGACCGGAGCTGCGAAGTGCCGAAGGGAGGAGCGCTAACCCACCCGTGTGTCGGGTGGCGGCGTATGGCGAAGGCTTCGCCCCGTCACGCGCGCCCGCTCGCCGAGTGATTGCACCAGCGCGGCGAGCCGATGCCGCTCGAGCGGCAGCGTGAGGTCGGCGAGGACGGAGCGCTGCAGTGCGGGGAGCAGCGGCGCCAGCGGCACTGCCCCGGAGCGGTAGAGCAGGCGCGCTCCACCCGCGGCGAGCGGGATCCCCAGCAGGTCGGCCCCCGCGCTGCTCGCGAGCGACCGACTCACGACGAGGACGAGCGGAGGCTCCGTGATCGCGAGGTCGTGCGCCTCGGCGAGACTCGTCGCCACGGCCGGCTCGTGTCCGAGCGCTGCGAGCGACTGCGCGAGCCCTTCGAGCAGGGCGACCTCATTCCCGACCAGCAGAACGTGAGTCATCAGCTTCGCTCCCTCATGACGTTCATTGCCTGGCGGCGAGTGCGCGCACCGCCTTCTCCGTCGTGCCGTCTACTTCCACGGTCTTGGCGCGAGACGAGGCGCCAGAGACCACTCGCACCGCTCGTCGCGGCACACCGAGCCGTTCGGCCAGCAGTGACACGAGCGCCTCGTTGGCCGCGCCATCCACCGGAGGCGCCTGCAGCCGCACTTTCAGGGCCGCGCCGTGCAGACCGATGATCTCGCTGCGCGTCGCGCGGGGTTGCACGTGCACGCTGACACGCACCGCGCTTCCTCTCACTTCCACACGCAGCACGAATACCTCAGGACACGGCGCGGAGCAATATGGACTCCACCAGCCACTGAACGAGCTGAAGCGCGAAGTACGCGACGATCGGCGTGATGTCGATCACACCGCCGATCGACGGAAGGAGATTGCGAAGCGGGCGCAGCATCCACTCCGTCGCGCCGTACGACCAGCGAATCCACCGGCTCGCGCCGAGCCGCGGCAGCCAGGAAGCCAACACGCGCACGAGCAGCGCGAACGTCAGGAATCCGAACGTCCAGCGCACCAGCAGCAGCAGTATCCCCATCCCGCCGAGCGAGGTGGCCAGCGCGGCCTGACGCACCAGCGCGCCGATCATGTCGAGCGCGGCGAGCACGAGCAGCGCGAGGACGGCGTAGAGCACGAGCGCCCACCATGGTGTGGTCGTCGTGCGGCCGCCTGCGCGTAGCACCTGCCGCTCCACGCCGACGAGCCGCGGATCGACGCGCGTGCGCATGAAGCGAGCTACCCCGCCGAAGGGATTGAGTCGTCGCGTGCGGACCGCCCAGTCGGCGGTTGCGATGACGGCGAGCGCGACTCCGCCGACGAGGAATACGCTACGCAGGAGAGCGTTGAGCGCCGCGAGAGCGGTGAGCGCCTGAAACATGGGCCAAAGCTGCCCGGGCGCCCGCGCCGCTTCAAGGGCGCCCCCTCGGCGCTACATTGTTCGGCGCCCGATTCCCTCACCCACATCGCACGCATGACACCCGCATCGCGCGCCCGTCGCTACTGGCTCGTGAAGTCAGAGCCCGAGACGTTCTCCTTCGACGATCTGCTCGCCCGCCCCGATCGTACGACGCATTGGGATGGCGTCCGGAACTACCAGGCGCGGAACCTCCTGCGCGACGACATGAAGCAGGGAGACTTGGTCTTCTTCTACCACTCGAGCGCGGACCCCACGGCCATCGTCGGCATCGCCGAGGTCGTGCGCGAGGGCTATCCAGACCCCACGGCGTTCGACCCGAAGGACTCGCACTACGATTCGAAGAGCAGGAAGGAGGAGCCGACCTGGTTCATGGTCGATCTGCGTGCGCGCGAGCCGTTCCCCAAGCCAGTCACGCTCGCCGCGCTGCGTGGCGTGAAGGGGTTGGAGAAGATGGTGCTCCTTCAGAAGGGGAGCCGGCTCAGCGTACAGCCCGTGACGGCAGGCGAATGGGAGATCATCTGCCGCTTGGCGGGCGTGAGCGCGAAGTAGTCAGGCGTGGTCGTCGTTCGGCTTGGCTGCAACGTCCTTCTGCTCTCAAGATCGCTGCGCGGGTCGGTCCCGTGCGGGTATTCCGGCGGCGCCTGCGGGCTTACACGCTGCGAGCCTCGCGCAAACGGCGCGCGAGTCTCTTGCTACGCCCGAGGGCGCCGCCTCCACACCCGCCCG
>JAEKKK010000325.1 GCA_019510405.1 Gemmatimonadota bacterium
ACGGCGTCGGCGCCGTACGGCGTGGCGAAGCGCGGGAAGACGAGGCTGTCGACGAAGACGGTGTGGGTCTCGTAGACGCCGTCGTTGTTGCGGTCCTCCCAGCGCGAGATGCGGCTGACCGGCGCGAGCTGGTCGCGCGCATCGGCGTCGAGCATGTAGGTGCGCAGCTCGAGGACGAACATCCGACCATTCCCGTCGAAGGAGATCGTCGCGGGCTGCTGGATGGCGGGCTCGGTGAGCACCGGCGTCATGTGATAGCCGGGCTGGAGCAGGAAGTGCTTCTGCTCGTCGCTCGGCGAGAGCGGCAACACCGGCGGCTTGGGCGACAGGTCGGCGCCCTCGAACGGATTGCGGCGTGGTGGGGTCGGCGCGGGCGCGGCTGAGTCGGGGCGTGCGGCGAGGCGCGTGGAGTCGGGGCGCGGTGTTGCGCGGGCGACAGGCGTCGAGGCGGGCGGCGTGGGGCGGCCCGGCACGCAGGACGCGCCGGCGATCAGCACGGCGCCAACGAACGTCCGCCGAGCGCGACGCGACGCGGGGATCGAGCTCGAGTTCAGTTTGGTGTGCACCATGGGTATACGGTGGCTTCGTGTTCGACGCTGCACAACCACACGAAGCAGTCTTCCGCACCTCCGCGTGGAAATCCCGGCGCAGCGACCTGTAAGTGCAGATCCCTCGACTTCGCTCGGGATGACAGGAGTGGCTGCGCTCGCTTGTGAGGTAGCGTGTCGCGTTCATTCCGTCACGAACAACTCATCAACTCTTAATTCGGCGGCCGTTGCTCCGCTCTCCGGCCAGCCGCATGATGGGCCATGCGCGAATCCGCGGACGTCGACTTCATCGCGGTACAGGAGGCACTCGCCGGCGAGTACTCGCTGGAGCGAGAGCTCGGCCGCGGCGGGATGGGGATCGTCTACCTCGCGCGCGAGGCGCGCCTGGCGCGGCCGGTGGCGATCAAGGTGCTGCCGCCGGCGCTCGCGGCGCGGGCCGATCTGCGCGAGGCGTTCCTGCGCGAGTCGCAGACGGTGGCGCAGCTCAGCCACCCGAACATCGTGCCCGTCTACACCGCGGGGGAGCGGCGCGGGTTCGTCTACATCGTCATGGCGTACGTGGACGGGATCACGCTCGGCGAGCGGGTGCGCACGCGTGGCCCGCTGCTGCCGGGTCAGGCGGCGCGCATGCTGCGCGAGGTCGCCTGGGCGCTCGCGTATGCGCACAGCGCGGGGATCGTGCACCGCGACGTGTCGGCGGAGAACATCGTGCTCGAGCGGGGGACCGACCGCGCGATCGTGATGGACTTCGGCATCGCGACGGCGATGATGACCGCCGCGCTGACGGAAGACGGGCGCGTGATGGGCAACGCGCACTACATCAGCCCGCCGCTCGACGCGCGCAGCGACCTTTACTCGCTCGGGGTGTGCGGCTTCCTCGCGCTCACCGGACGGCTCCCGTTCGACGCCGCGACGCCGGAGGAGATCGTCGCACAGCATCTCACCACGCCGGCGCCGTCCGTCGCGCGCGTGTCGCGCTCCGTGCCGGCGCGGCTCGCCGCGGCGATCGACCGCTGCCTGGCGAAGGACCCGGCGCAGCGGTATCGCAGCGCCGAGGCGTTCGCCGAAGCGATCGACCTCGCGTTCGAGCACGCGAAGGAGATCCCGATGCCGCTCGGCGTGTGGATCTCGCAAGGGGAGAAGGAGACCGGACCCCGCGCGATGCTCGTCACGTGGGGGCTCGTCGCGGGCTCGCTCGGCTCGGTCGTCGTGCACAACCCGTGGTTCGTCCCGCTCGGTGTCGCGACGACGGCGGCGATCAGCGGCGTGCCGATCGTCACGCGGTTGCGCCGCGTGCTGAAGCAAGGGTTCACCGTGGACGACCTGCACGATGCGCTGCGCGAGCGCGAGCTCGTGCGCACCGAGGAGCTGCGCTACGAGCGGCAGTTCTCGTCGGTGCCGCTGAGCCCTGCCCTGCGCGTCATCCTGCTCGTGTCGTCGAGCTCGTGGGTCGCGCAGTCGTACATCGCCCAACACGCCTCGGCGAGCGGCCTCTCACAACAGTTCCTGAGCTTCGCGCTCGTGCTCTCGGCGGGGTTCGCCGTGATCTCGACGATGGGGCTCGCCGGACAGTTCGCCCTCCAGCGTATGGCGAGTCCGCTCGCCGAGGCCAAGATCCGGTTCTGGAAGAGTCCGTGGGGCGCGCGGCTCGCGTCACTCGCCGGCATCGGGCTCCCGCCGGCGAATCGGCGCGCGCTCGTCGGGCGCATGCTCACCGAGACCGCGCTCGGCCGCGCGACGGACCATCTGTACGACGCGCTGCCGAAGGCCGTGCGCAAGGAGCTCGCGGCGCTGCCGGACACGGTGCGCCGACTGGAGCGCAACGCGACGACGCTGCGGGCGAGCATCGACTCGTGCGACGAGCATCTCGCGGTGTTCGAGCGGAGCGGGCGACGTGATGCCGCGGTGGAGGCCGAGCTTCGTGAGGCGCGCGATCTCGCGGCGGACCGGCTGGCACAGACGATCGCCGCGCTGGAGAGCATCCGACTCGATCTGCTGCGGCTGCAGATGGGGCGGGTCGGAGTGGAGTCGGTGACGGCCTCGCTCGCGGCGGCGCAGCGGGTCAGCACGCAGATCGCGTTCGTCGCGGAGGCGCAGGATGAGGTGGAGCGGCTGCTGCGGCCGGACGATCGCGCTGTCATCCCGAGCGAAGGCGAGGGATCGGCACTTACACCGCTGGCTCAGGACGTTGCGGAAGACGACGACGCCGATACGCCAATTGACGGTGTTCCAGCGACGACTGGCTAGTGCCGGATTTGCTCGCGCCGATGGGCCGCGGCCTGCGAGGAGACTCTACTCATGCTTCGCCGGCACGGCTGTCCGCGAGTCCGAGGGCTGGTGAACCTGGCCCACCCTGTTCCGAAACCAGATGCTCAACGCGACCGCGGTGACCAGAAATCCGAGCGGAATTCCGATCAGGGCGCTCGGAGGCGCGGGTGAATACGGATTGTACGGATGCCACCACTCCGCGCTTACACCGCCTACGACGGCTCCCGTGATCGTCGCGACGGCGCTCAACCAGACCGGCACGCGTCGCAGAAACACCCAGCCCACGATTGGCAGGGCGACGGCACCGACGAGTGCTGCAGCTCCCGCGAGGCTCAGTGCGTCGTAGAGCGTCTCCGCTTCCCACACAGATCGAACGCCGGACAGCACGACCTGGGCGATGAGCATCGTGAGTACGGCGGCGAAGGCGGATGCCGCCGCGCCGGCCGTCGCTACAACGCCGGTTGCGATGAGGAATCGCTTCAAGATCGGAACCTTCCGTCGTCGCCTTAGCGCACCCGTTCGACGAGCGTGAGCAGTGCTTCCACGACCGCGCTCGGCTGATCGAGTTGGATATGGTGCCCTGCTCCTTCGACACGCAACAGTGTGCCCCTGCTCGACAGCTTCGCCAGTGCCTGCTGCTGCTCGTGGTGCTCCTTCGCGAGCATCGCCTTCTGCTCGGCTGGATATTCGTCGCGCGTCCGGTCGAGGACGACGAGCGGCAGATCGCCGAGTGGATGCGGCACGCGTGCGGTCTCGTCGTGGATGCGTGCCGTGATCTCCGCGAGGTAGTCGTCGCCGCCGGAATAGTGCGACGGCAGGCCGAGGGCCCAGAGGCGTGCACGTTGCGCGTCGGGCGGGAGACGGTCGAAGGGCGGCTCGATCTTCGGCGTGCCGACGACCTTCGTCATGAAGTCGCGCGCCTTCGTTTCGTCCTCGGCGCTGAGTCGGTCACTCGGGAGGAGAGAGTCGTGCGGCGGCGGGATCGGGCGCTGTCGTGAGAGCTCGCGCATGCGCACGAGCCGGCCGTTCATCGAGAGCTGCGCGTCCTCACTGAACGCGTCGACGAGCACGAGGCCGGCGACCTCGGTGGGATAGCGTCGTGCGAACTCGCGTGCGACCATGCCGCCAAGCGACTGGCCGGCGAGGAGAAACGGCGCGCGCTCGCCCACGGCGAGGAGGACACGGTGGAGGTCGTGGACCTCCTGGTCGATCGAGCGCGGCGCCGGGCCGCGGTCGCTCCACGCTTCGCCGCTCCGGTCGTAGGAGCAGACGCGCGTGCGCTTGGCGACTTCGGGCTGGACGAGTGCCCAATCGGTGGAGAAGTCGCCCGCGCCGGCGGAGAGGACGACGGTCGGGCTACCGCTACCGGTACAGTAGAGGT
>JAEKKK010000116.1 GCA_019510405.1 Gemmatimonadota bacterium
TTGCGCCGGACTTCCTCCGCGGTCACCGGAGTGAGCGCTGCGTTGTCCTGCTCACCGGTACGGATGCGGATCACCCGCTCGATGGGCTGGACGAAGATCTTCCCGTCGCCGACCGCGCCGGTGCGAGCGCCCTTGACGATCGCATCGATCGTCGGCTGCACGTACGGCTCGGAGCAGACCATCTCGATCTTGACCTTGTCCTGGAACTCGAGCACCACGGCACCGCCGCGATAGTGCTCGAGCCGGTCCTGCTCTCCGCCATGGCCGCTCGCGCGGCTCAGCGTGATGCCAGTGACTCCGGCTCGGAACAGCGCCTCTTTCACGGCCGGCAGCCTGTCCGGGCGAATGATGCAGGTGATCAGCTTCATCTCAGGTCATCTCTCGTTGGCGTGCGAAGCCCCCGTGCTCGTCGGGCGATTCACGGGGGCGGGGCTCACACTGCGTACTGCCGTCCTGCTGCGCTCAGCCCGGTCCCGTCCGCTTCTGCCGCGGGTTGTTTCCCTTGCTCCAGCGGTTTCGGCCATGCGCGCCCCCGAGGTCCGAGACCGACGGGCGGTCGCGGTCGGGCGCGCTGAACCGGCTCCCGGGCGGAGCCTCTGTCGCGAAACGGGCTGACGTGTTGATCACGACGCCATACTAGGGCAACAAAATCAGCGTGTCAAGCAAACTTTGTAAAAAATGCAAAATCTTTGTACTAAACAGGCATTTATAACAACAAAACTGCAAAATCGGCTCAGAATGTGGTGCAAAACAGCAATATTTCCTACTCGTGTTTGGGTCGACCGACAAAAGGCAGGGACAAAAAAGGCGGGCCCGGAGTCCGGGCCCGCACGTTGGTGGTCTTAGCGACCCGTACCGGCTAGTCAGCGCCGGTCGGAATTGCAGTCAGGATCGACGCATTCTCACTCAGAGCACCCCGTGCGCCACGGGGTCCGGCGCGTCGTCCGCCGAGAAGAGCACCGTCGACAGATACCGCGCGCCGGTGTCCGGGGCGATCATCGCAACCCGCTTCCCAGGGCCCAGTGCCGTCGCCACCTGGAGCGCGGCAAAGGCGATCGCGCCGCTCGACATGCCGACGAACAGCCCCTCTTCCCGGGCTAGTCGACGCGCCACGGGGAAGGCATCCTCCTCCCACACCGGGATGACCCGGTCGAGGACGGACCGATCGAGGTTGTCCGGAATGAAGCCGGGGCCCATCCCCTGGAACTGGTGCTGCCCGCGCGTTCCACCCGATAGGACCGGCGAGCGCGCCGGCTCGACGGCGATCACGAGAATGTCCGATCGCTGCTCCTTCAGGAACCGGCCGACGCCGGTGATCGTGCCGCCCGTACCGGAGCCGTACACGAACGCATCGATGCGCCCGTCCATCTGGGCCCACAGCTCGGGGCCGGTGGTCTCGTAGTGGATTCGCGGGTTGGCGGGGTTCGAGAACTGGTTCGGCAGCCAGGCGCCGGTCTCGTCGCGGATCCGCTCCGCGGCTTCGATCGCCGCCAGCATGCGACGCTCGGGATCGGTGAGGACCAGCTCCGCGCCGTATGCCTCGAGCGTGCGCTTTCGTTCGTCGCTCGCCGAATCGGGAAGGCAGAGGATGAGCCGGTAGCCGCGCGCCGAGGCCACCTGCGCCAGCCCGATCCCGGTGTTGCCCGAGGTCGGCTCGACGATCGTGTCGCCCGGCTTCAGGACGCCGCGAGCTTCGGCGTCGAGAATCATTCCCAGCGCCGTCCGGTCCTTGATCGAGCCGCCGGGGTTCGCTCCCTCGAGCTTGATCCAGATCTCCGCCATCTCGGCGGTGGCGACTCGCTCGAGCCGCACGACCGGCGTGCGGCCGATCACCGCATCGACACGGTGGCCGCTGGGCACGATGGGCTGCGCGAAGGTCGTCATGCGACCGGACTCGCGGATGCCCGCGCCCCCGACAGAATCGCCTTCACCCCCGCGTCGCCGACCCGGCCGGTCCAGGCGCGCACGCTCTCGCCCGCGAGCTTCTCGTTCGAGTAGGTCGAGAACAGTCGCTCCAGCGCCTCGGGCACCTCGTCCGCCGGCGTGCGGAATCCGACGCGATGTCCGAGCGTGCTGTTCTTTCCGAGCCCGCCGCCGACGAAGAAGTCGAACCCTTCCACCTGAACGCCACTCTGATTGAGCAGCACCCCCTGAAGACCGACATCGGCGATCGGATGCTGGCCGCACGAGTTCGGGCAGCCGGCGATGTGCAGCTTCACGGTGTCGGTGAAGCCGGGGAGGCGGTCCTCCAGCTCCTGCGCGAGGCGGATGCTGAACAGCTTCGTCTCCGTGATCGCGAGCTTGCAGTACTCGCTCCCGGTGCACGACGCAGTTCCGCGCTGGAAGGGCGATCCGTTCAGCGCGACGCCGAGCGCGCGGCTCCGCTCGACCAGCTCGGTGGTGCGTTCGTTCTTGATGTTCGTGATCAGGATGTTCTGCATCGCGCTCAGTC
This sequence comes from Gemmatimonadota bacterium, assembly GCA_019510405.1. Taxonomy (GTDB): domain Bacteria; phylum Gemmatimonadota; class Gemmatimonadetes; order Gemmatimonadales; family Gemmatimonadaceae; genus AG11. The sequence continues at coordinate 2,453 of JAEKKK010000116.1, forward strand.
GGAGCGAGCCGTCGCCGAATTCGTCGGCGAGGGCGGCGAGCCCGCGGAGCTGGTCGGGCGAGATGCGCCCCGACACCACCGAGAAGCCGGCGTAGCTGAGACCCGCCTGCTTCTGCGGATGCACGCCGATGTGATCGCGGTAGTGCCCCTCGGGCGCGTTGTCCTCCGCCTGTGGGTCGAGCTTGTAGCCAAGGCGCCGCCCGACTTCGGCTAGAAAGGACGCCGCCGACCAGCCATGATTGATGAAGAGGAACTTGAATCGGGCCTTCGAGCGGTTCACACGGAGCTCGTCGGAGTCGCGGAAGATGGCCGTGATCGTCTCGACGACGTCGGGCACCTGCTCGGCGTGCACGAACGCCGGGAGCAGCACCGCCAGGTGCGGCTTGGTCGAGAGTCCGCCGCCCACACGGATGTGGAAGCCGACGACGCCATCGGCGCGCCGCACGGCCGTGACGCCGATGTCGTTGATCTCCGGATACGAGCACCAGTGCTGACAGCCGGTGATCGTGATCTTGAACTTGCGCGGGAGGTTGCCGTAGTCCGGGTTGCCGTTCAGCCGCGTATCGACGGCGACGGCGATCGGACTCGCGTCGATCAGCTCGTCGTGCTCGACGCCGGCGAGCGAGCAGCCGGTCACCGTGCGCGGGTTGTCGCCGCAGGCGCCCATGCTCGTCCAGCCGACTTCCGCGAGCGACTCCCAGATCGCCGGGATGTCCTCGATGCGCAGCCAGTGCAGCTGGAAGTTCTGCCGGTTCGTGATGTCGATGCTGCCGCGTGCGTACTCGTCCGAGATGTCGGAGATGCGCCGCACCCGTTCGGCGTGCGCACGCGCATCATGAAGAAGGGCATCTCGTCGCCGCGGGTGCCGCGGCCGTCGCCCTGCGTGTACAGGCCCCACGCGCGGAAGCGCACGGTGAGGTCGTCGCTGTCGATCGCCGAGAACCCTTCGCGCGAGTAGCGACGGATGTCGTCCATGATCGACCACGGCGCCTTCTCGCGCTTGATGCGCTCGACGCGCTGGGCCGGCGTCTCCTTGACCGGCGTCAGCTCGGTGGACGTGTCGGCGGGGGTCGTGATGGGTCCGGTCATGTCACTCAGGCTCGAGAAAGAAGGGTGAGGCCACTCAGCAAGACGAGGGTCGTCGCGCCCCAGCGCACGGCGCCGGGCTTCGACCGGCGCGCGAGCCAGCCGCCGGCGAGCACGCCGGGCGCGGATCCGATCAACAGCTGGCCGACGAGTGCGACGTCGACGTTTCCAAGGCTCAGGTGCGCGGCGGCGCCCGTGCCGGTGATGAGCACGGCGTGCGCGATGCCGGTGCCGATGAGCAATCCGCCCGACAGCGGCGAGAACAGCACGAGCGCCATGTCGACGAGGCTCCCGCTGCCCACCGACGTCGCGCCGACGGTGATGCCGATGACGAATCCGATCAGCACGATGGTCTTCGCACTCGGTTGGCGCAGGCGCTCGACCCACGCGGCATCGCGCCGGCGCGCGAACTCCATGATCAGCGCGAGGATCGGCGTCAGCACCAGCACGAAGCCGATCCAGGTCTTGATCGTCGCCGGCGCCCCGGCGAAGTGCGCGAGGATGCGCGTGCCGAGCAGCACACCGGGCACGCTCCCGATGGCCATCGTCCACACCCAGCGCGAGGAGATCGTCCGATGGCGGATGTGCGAGCCCACGCCGACGATCTTCGTCAACAGCCCGAAGAGCAGGTCACTGCCGACGACGGTCGCGGGCGGGATGCCGAGCAGCAGGAGCACGGGCGCCATCAGCGCGCCGCTGCCCACTCCGGTGAGGCCGATCATGAAACCCACGACCAGCCCCGCCAGGACGAGGTTCGCGAACATGGGGCTCACGGCAATCCCTCCGGTGTCGACGAGATGGTGAAAGTGTGCAGCCCGCACTCGGTCTTGCCCGAGCCCGACCAGCGGCCGGCGCGTTCGTCTTCGCCGGCGCGGGTCGCGCGCGTGCATGGCCAGCAACCAAGGCTCGAATAGCCCTGGTCGAGCAGCGGGTTGTAGGGGATGCCCTTGTCGAGCAGGTAGCCCCAGATCTGTCCGCGGGTCCAGTACGCGAGGGGGTACACCTTGGCGAGCGGCCGCCCATTCACGAGATGGTGCTCGATGACCTCCGTCTTCGCGCGCGTCGGTCCCTGATCGCGGCGGACGCCACTGACCCAGGCGTCGAAGTCTCCGAGCGCACGCTGCATCGGCTCGACCTTGCGAATCGCGCAGCACCCGTCCGTATCCGTCTCGTACAACGGCCCGGGGTCGGTGAGCGGCTTGTACTCGACGAGGTTGAGCGCATAGCGCTTCACGAGCTCGTCGCGAAGCGCGTACGTCTCGGGGAAGAGGAATCCGGTGTCGAGGAACACGATCGGCGTCGACGGCTCGATCTGCGCCGCCATGTAGGCCAGCGCGACGCCGGGCCCGCCGAAGCTGACCGTGACGGCGGTGCGGCGCGGGAAACGCTCGAGCGTCCACGCGAGGATCTCCTCGGGCGTGCGGTCGCGCAGCTGTGCCGCGGCCTCCTGCAGGCGGGTCGGCGAGAGCAGCTCGCTCGTGGTCGCGTCGCGCGTCGGGGTCGTCATCGTGCGGACGCCCCCTGCGCGGCCGGGAGGAAGCCCCGCTGCCGCAGCGTGTCGAGCACCTTCTCGACGCTCTCCTCGAGGGTCTCGCGCTCGGTGTTGACCTCGACCTCCGGATGCGTCGGCGGCTCGTACGGATCCGAGACGCCGGTGAAGGACGTGATCGCGCCGGCGATGGCCTTGTTGTAGAGGCCCTTCACGTCGCGGCGGATGCACTCCTCGAGCGAGGCGTTGACGTACACCTCGATGAAGCCGTCGCCGATCTCGCGGCGCGCTTCCTCGCGTGTGGCGCGATACGGCGAGATGGCCGCCGTGATGACGGCGACGCCGTTCCGGCAGAGGAGCTTCGCCACATAGGCGATGCGGCGCACGTTGATGTCGCGGTCCTCGCGCGAGAAGCCGAGCCCCTTCGAGAGGTGCTCGCGCACCTCGTCGCCGTCGAGCACCTCGACCGCGGCGCCTTCGCTCCGCAACCGCGCCGCGACCGCGCCGGCGATCGTCGACTTCCCGGCGCCCGACAGCCCGGTGAGCCAGAGCGCGAAGCCCTTGCGCGCGCCGTCGGGGCGGTCAGTCACCGTCGTGTGGGATGTGGAATGCGACATGATGGTTCGATGAGCGAGTGCGAAACGTGAGCGGCTGGCGATTGGGCGCCGATCACATGTAACCGTCGCGGCGAAGCGACTCGAGTCCGCCGCCATCGTCCTTGTCCTGCGCGCGGCCCGAGCGCTCGGCGATGTTCGCGAAGCGGCCGCTCTTCAGCTCGACGATGATCTCCTGGACGTTCTTCGCGTCCGACGTCACCGCCTTCGTGCACGGCCAGCATCCGAGCGAGCGATAGCGCTCCCCCTTGCCCTGGTCGTAGTACAGGGCGACGGTGGGAATGCGCTCGCGCTCGATGTACTCCCAGATGTCGAGCTCCGTCCAATCCAGCAGCGGATGGATGCGCACGTGCGTGCCCGGCGCGAACTCGGTTGCGTACTGATTCCAGAACTCCGGCGGCTGATCGGCGATGTTCCAGTTGTTCTCCCCCGACCGTGGGGAGAAGTAACGCTCCTTCGACCGGCTTCCTTCTTCGTCGGCGCGTGCGCCGACGATCACGCCGGTGTACGGCTCCCTGTTCGTGTCGACGACGTACTTGCCGAGCTTGTGGTCGAAGCGATAGCGCTTTCCCTCGCCCGAGAGCGTGCGGCGCAGCGCTTCCGTCTTGAGGTTGCCGCAGCAGGTGAGGCGATCGACGTTCCCATCGGGGAAGGTCTGCTTGGCCGCGAGTGCTTCCTCGTTCTGCCCGTAGATCACCGTCAAGCGCCACTCTGCCGCGAGACGGTCGCGGTACTGGATCATCTCCGGGATCTTGTAGCTCGTGTCGATGTGCACGAGCGGCATCGGCACGTGACCGAAGAACGCTTTCCGCGCCAGCCAGAGCAGCACGGTGCTGTCCTTCCCGATCGACCAGAGCATCGCGAGCTGCGGGAAGCTCGCGTAGGCCTCGCGCAGGAGATGGACGCTGCGATGCTCGAGCGCGTCGAGGTGATCGATGCGGCTGGCGCGCGACGGGGGCGCGGCGAGCGTGGTGGTACTCATGATTGGCTGCTCCATTCATCGAGCCAGGCGAGGACCTGGGCGCCGCTCTCCTCGAGCGTGAGACGTCCGGTGTCGAGCGCGAGCTCGGGCTGTACGGGGGCTTCGTAGGGCGGCGACTCGGCCGCGCCGATCCGCTGCGCCAGCACATCCGGCGACGCATGGAGGTGGATCTCGACGAAGTTGGCCGCCTGGTCGCGCGCGGCGCGCCGTACGTCGTCGTCCGGCGAGTCGACCGCAACGACCACGGCCGCGCCATGTGCCTCGAGGCGCGAGGCGAGCCACGCGATGCGCCGCACACGCAGTGCGACGTCCCCGCGCGCGCCGGACGCGGGGAAGAGCTCCCCGAGCGTGTCGTCGTCCAGCAGCTCCACCTTCGCTCCACTGGCGTCGGCGTGCGCCGCGATCCAGCGCGCCAGCGCGCTCTTGCCGGCGCCCTTCGGACCGGTGAGCCAGAGCACACCGGCACGGAGCGCCACGCGTGTAGCGCTTCCCGCCGCACGCGTGGGCGCAGTGGCGAGGGCTTCGCGCACCACGCCGCCGCCACTGATGTTGAAGTTGTCCACGAGCACGAACCGGCTCGTCGCCGCGATGTCGGTCGCGCGATCGAACGCGATCGGCTGACGGAGCTTCAGCACGCACTCGGCGACCTCGTTGCGCAGGACGGCCGTGCGATCGGTGACCGCATCGAGCGTCGACGCATCGAGCACGCGCTCGATGTGCTCGAGATGCACCGACACGCGCGCCGTGCCGAGCTTCAGAGTGTAGTTGCGCCCGACCTCGAGCGGCCTGGTGCCGAGCCAGAAGATGCTGGTGCGGATGCGCGTCGCGGTCACCGGCTGCGGCTCGTGGGCGAGCGTCGCGAGCTCACCGCGCTGCACGTAGATCTGCTGCGCGAGCGTGAAGCCGGCCGACTCTCCCGCGCCGACGACGGACGGCGCGACGCGGTTGAACGCCTCGAGTGACTTGACCCGCGTGCGCTTGCCCGACGGATGGAACACCACCTCGTCGCCGACGCGCAGCCGGCCGCTGTCGATCGTGCCCGCGACGATGCGCCGATCGTCGCCGTCGTTCGTGAACTTGAAGACGGCCTGCACCGGCATGCGGAAGGGCCCGTCGACGGCCTCCCCCTGGCTGCGGAAGGCGTCCAGCACCTCGAGCACGGTCGGTCCCGTGTACCAGGACATCGTCGCCGACCGCGTGGCGAGGTTGTCCCCTTCGCGGCCGATCACCGGGATGATCGCGGCGGGCTCGAGTCCGATGGAGCCGAGGAATCCCCCGAGATCGCGCGCAAAGGCGTCGAAATCCTCCTGCCGGCTGCCGACGAGATCCATCTTGTTGACGACGACGGCGATCTGCCGCACGCCGAGCATCGACAGCAGATACGCGTGTCGCCGCGTGTTCTCCTGAATCCCCTCACCGGCGTCGAGGACGAGCAACGCCGCCTCGGCGCGCGCTGCCCCAGTGACCATGTTCTTGAGGAACTCGACGTGGCCGGGCGCGTCGAGGATGAGGTACCGGCGTTTCGGCGTGCGGAAGAAGACGCGCGCCGCGTCGATCGTGATGCCCTGGGCGCGCTCGTCCTTCAGTGCGTCGAGGAGGAACGCGTACTCGAACGGCTTCGCCGTTCGCGCGCACAGATCCTTGATCTGCTCGAGCTTCCCCTCCGGCAACGAGCCGGTGTCGGCGAGCAGCCGTCCAATGATCGTGCTCTTGCCGTGATCGACGTGGCCGACGATCACGATCCCCATGCGGGCTTCGACCTCGGCGGCGTTCCCGCCCGCGGTTCCGCTCGAGGCGATGTCTTCGGGGAAGGGAAGCCCTTCCTCGTCGAGTCGGAGCGGGCGTACCGCGATGCCCGCCGAGCCGGTCAGGGCGCTCATGACGCCTCTCCGCGCTGCGCCACCACTTCGCCGGCGACGCCATTCAACACCAGGCGCGACTCGATCACGAGATCGTGCGCGAGCGACGCCGACACCGAGCAATACGTCTGGAACGACAGCGCGATCGCCCGCTCGGCGTGCGCCGACTCGATCCCCGAGCCGTCGATCGCGAACTCGAGCCGCGCGCGCACCAGGCGCCGCGGTGCCGAGCCGCGCCGTTCAGCGTCCACACGCACGTCGACGCGATCGGCTGGTGTACGGCGTTTGGCGAGATAATCGACCACGTCGATCGCCGAGCAGGCAGCCAGCGCCCCCAGCATGGTGTCCACCGGGCCGAGCCCGGTCTCCCCGGCGGCGTCGATGGAAACGGCGGGCCCACCGGGCCGCCCGATCTCGTAACGCCGCGCGCCGCGCCATGACGCATGCACCGTGGTCGTCGTGGGGCGCGCCTCGCCCTCGCCCTGCGAAGAGGCGGGGGGCGCTCGATCCGGCTCGACGACGGTCATCGGGCCGCGGAGCGAAGGGTGAGGTCGGTCGAGGGCATGGTTTGGGTCACTGATTGCCGAGAGTCGATGAAATCGCTGGCAGATACGAAAACCGGCCGCTCATTCGAGCGGCCGGGTTGTGCTTCCCCGTGTCGGTGGAGTGCGCGCTTGTTCAGCTGCTCTCAACCCGGCCGCGATCTGTGTGCTGGCGCTTGGCCAGACAACAGCAAATCGAAATCGACGGACACATACACGCGCAGGCCCCACCAGCCGCGCGGTGAGCGCAGGCGATGTGACGAGCGGGAATGGCCAAAGCGAGGGAGCGGATCACGGGTGAAGCGATAGGGTCGAAGCGGTGGCGATGGCTAGAACAGAACTGCGTGTATACAAAAAAGCGCCCGAGCGAGTGGCCGCCGGGCACGTTCGCGTTTTAGCTCGTTGTTTAACGTGGCGGCAATAGGCGGCAAATCACCACGGACTACGATTGGTTCCCGCAACCTAGGCCAGCCGCCCGATGGAGTCAAGCGCGCGGGCGGGACATCGTCACTTGGCTTCGGTACCGTCCGTACTGGCCCGCCCGGCCTCGGCGCGGACGCGCTCGCGCTCGATCAGCCGGAGCCGCGCCAGCTTCGACTGGCACTCGGCGAGCTCGCCGACGTACTCCTCGCCTGCCTCCTCGATCGCTCGGCACTGCTCCTCCTGATCGTCCGCCTGGTGCGTGTTCTGCGGCCGCGAGACGTGTGAGAGGAGGAATACGCCAGCCACTGCCGCGCTCAGGAGCAGCATGGTCACCATGCGGCGCGCCACCAGGCTGAACAGCCTTCTGCGCTTCGAGCCGAACACGGGAACGCCCCCGATCACCACGGTCCCTCCGCTCCCGGCGCGGTGGCCGCAGCGTGGGCACATCGAGGCGAAGGTTGCCACCGGCCCACCGCAATGGGCACAGACCGCGATCGACACGCGCAGCGGGACAGGGGATGGAACAGCTCCGCGACCGGAGCAATCGCAGAGGGGACGCCATAGGGACGCGGCGTCGATCAGTATAGCAACTCCCGGTCGGCCGTCGAGAGACGCGCGACGGGTACTGGATCGTGTCCAGCGCCGCGCGTCGGACTGCCTCCGGCCGGGCACGGCCGATACCTTGCTCATGTCATGGCCCTCGACCTGGACGCAGTATCCGAAGCCGACCTCGCGGCGAAGTGCAGTGCGCTGGTGGCGTGGCTCCGCGCCAACGGGCCCGTTGCCGTCGGGTACAGTGGGGGCGTGGATTCGGCATACCTTGCCGTGGCGGCACGTCAGGCGCTCGGCGCCGATGGGGTACTGGCGATCATCGGGCGCAGTGCGTCGTACCCGGCGGAGCAGTGGGCGACCGCCCGCGAGGTCGCCGCGCGCTTCGATGTGAGGGTGCTGGAGCTGGACACCGCGGAGCTCGACGATCCGCGCTATGCCGCGAACCCCAGCAATCGGTGCTACTACTGCAAGACCGAGCTGTGGAGCAGGCTCGTCCCCGTGGCCCGGGCGCGCGGGTTTGCCACCGTGGTCGATGGCACCAACGCCGACGACCTGAGCGACTACCGCCCGGGCGCGCAGGCGGCGCGCGAACACCGCATCGCCAGCCCGTTGGCGGAGCTGGGCTTCACGAAGCTGCACATCAGGCACGCCTCTCGTGCGCTCGGCATACCGACCTGGCAGCAGCCCTCGTCGCCCTGCCTTTCTTCGCGCCTGCCGTACGGCACCGAGGTCACCCGCAGCCGGCTCCGGCAGATCGAGCTGGCCGAAGCGTCGCTGCGCCGCCTCGGCATCACGGGCGACCTGCGCGTGCGCTTCCATGACGACCTGGCGCGCGTCGAGCTCGCACCCGCCGAGCTCTCGGCGTGGCTGGAACCGGAGCGGCTCGCGGCGCTGACGGACGCCGTGTCGGAAGCCGGGTTCGCGCGCGTTGCCCTCGACCTCCGCGGCTTCCGTTCGGGGTCGTTGAACGTCCTGCATGGCGTGAGCACCGCGTGACGCGCAGCGAAGAGCGTGGCGATCGATCGGCGCGCAATGCCGTCGCGCTCGGGGCGGCGATCGCGAAGCTCGGCGTCGACTGCGCGCTCGAGGTGCGTGGAGGGCTCGCGTTGCTGCTGCCGTCGCCGACCGGTGCGGTGGCGCTGCAGGTCGTTGAAACGCGGCGGGCCGTGCTCGCGCTGGCGAAGGACCATGGATTCACGCACGTGGCGATCGAGCTGCCGAACGAGCGCCGGAGATCCAGCACGCCGCCGACCGATGCGTCTCTTCTTCGCGATTGAGCTCGCCGATGACGTCCAGCATCTGCTCGACGAGGCGACGACGAGCCTCCGCGCCGAAGCGCCCGACCTGGCGTGGGTCGACCGGGAGAAGCGACATCTCACGCTGAAGTTCCTTGGCGACGTCACCGAGGAGGCGCTGCCGCGTCTGGCGTCGGCGGCCGATCGCGCGGCCGCGGGGCATGGACCACTGGAGATGTCGGTCCGCGAGATCGGCGCGTTTCCGAACTTTCGTCGGGCACGCGTCGTATGGATCGGGGTAGAGCAGGAACGCAGGTTGGAGCTGCTGCACCACGATCTCGAGCTCGCGTGCGAGAGTGAAGGCTTCGAGGTGGAAGGGCGGCCGTTCCGGCCGCACATCACGCTGGCTCGCGTTCGCAGCCTGTTGCCCGTCGATCGTATGAAGGCGTTCGCGCGGATGGCGCGGTCGGTGCGCGTGCGCGCATCCGTTCCCGTGGAGCGCATCACGTTGTTCGAGAGCATTCTGGCGCCGTCCGGCGCACGCTATCGTTGCGTACATTCGGCAACACTCGGAGGACGCTGACCAATGGGTTGCATTGCCCGACTTGGCTGTCTGATCCTGCTGGTCTGCCTCGCCATCGGCGCCTGGTTCACGCGCGACCGCTGGTTGCACGTGATCACCGGCAAGCCGGCGGTCACCAGCACGGCATCAGGGTGGGAGGCGCTCACGCCGGAGGCGGGATCGGCCGGCAAGCGAAAGCTCGACGATCTCGCCAAGCCGTCGGGTCCCGTCTTCACGAACCTTTCGGCGACCGAGGTCGCGTCGTACGTCTTCCAGACCGTCGCGCACACGATCCCGGCTACGGCCGACAGTGCAGAAGCGGCTGTGATCGGGGACGCGCTCTTCGTGCGCGCCGTCGTTCCCGTACGCGAGATTGCGGGCACCGGGGTGCTCGGCCCGTTGGCGGGGCTGTTGAACGACCGCGAGCGTCTCCAGCTCGGCGGCACCTTCCGCGTCCTGCGCCCGGGTATGAGCGAGTTCGAGGTGCGCGAGATCAAGCTGCGCGACTTCAAGGTGCCGGCGGGTGCGATCCCGCGCCTGGTGCGCCAGCTCTCGAAGGGCGAGCGCCCCGAAGGAATCTCGCCCAATGCGCTTCCGGTCACGACACCGCGCACCCTGGGGGACGTCCGCATCGCGAACGGTCACGTGACGGTCTACAAGACCACAGGAGCCGCGCAGTGAGCCGCCGCATCCTCATCGTCGACGACGAGCAGGGCATCCGCGCTGCACTCGGCCAGCTTCTCGAGTTCGAGGGCTACGAGGTCCGCACCGTCGCGAACGCCGTCGACGGCCTCGCCGAGTACGCGCGCTTCAGGCCGCACCTCGTCTTCATGGACGTGAAGATGGCGGGGATCGACGGACTCGAGGCACTGCGCAAGCTCAAGGAGCAGGACCCGAGCGCCATCGTGGTGATGATCAGCGGACACGCGACGATCCAGACCGCGGTCGAGGCGACGCAGCATGGCGCCTACGACATCCTGGAGAAGCCGCTCGACACCGATCGCATCCTGGTCACGCTGCGCAACGCGCTCGCGCACCTCGACCTGCACGAGGAGAACACGCGCCTGCGCGACGTCGTCCGGTCGAAGTTCGAGATCGTCGGCGCGTCCTACGCCATTCGCACCGTGACGGAGAAGATCGAGCGCGTGGGGAAGACGCCGGCGCGTGTGCTGATCACGGGCGAGAACGGGACGGGCAAGGAGCTCGTTGCGCGCGCAATTCACTCGCTGAGTACGCGCGCGAAGGCCGCCTTCGTCGAGGTGAACTGCGCGGCCATCCCGTCGGAGCTCATCGAGAGCGAGCTGTTCGGACACATGAAGGGTTCGTTCACCGGCGCCGTCGCCGATCGCGCGGGAAAGTTCGAGCAGGCGCATGGAGGCACGCTCTTCCTCGACGAGATCGGCGACATGAGCCTCGCGGCGCAGGCGAAGGTGCTGCGCGTGCTCCAGGACGGCGTGGTGACGCGCATCGGCGGGTCGAAGCCGATCCAGGTGGACGTCCGCGTGCTGGCGGCGACGAACAAGGAGCTCGAATCCGAGATCACCACGGGCCGGTTCCGCGAGGACCTGTATTACCGCCTCAACGTCGTCCCCATCCACGTCCCGTCGCTCCGCGAGCGGCGCGAGGACATCCCGCTGCTCATCGCGCACTTCATCGCCCAGCTTACGGGGCCGGGCGGTCTCGCGCCGCGTGCCATCTCCGAGGACGCGGTCAAGAGACTCGGGCAGCTGGACTGGCCGGGCAACGTGCGCGAGCTGCGCAACACGATCGAGCGGTTGCTCATCCTGGCGAGCGGCCCGCGCATCACGGCCGACGACGTAGACCAGCTCGTGGGCAGGCGCGCCGACGCGGGGGAGGGGGGCCTGGGAAGTCTGCTCGACGTGCCGACGTTCGAGGAGTTCAAGCACGCGGCCGAGCGGGCGTACCTCATCGCCAAGCTCCGAGCCTTCGACTGGAACGTGAGTGAGACGGCGCGCGCGCTGGACATGCCGCGCTCGAACCTGTACAAGAAGATCGAGCGGTACGGCCTGAGCCGCGAAGGTGGTGGTGTCCCTGCGCCCGTGAGTGGCGCCGACGAGGACGACGACGAATGAGCGACTGGGACGCGGAGCTCAAGAAGATCGACAAGCAACTCGAGTCGATGTCCGACTCCGCACTCATTCCGGCGCCGCCGAAGAACGCGCCGCCGGCCGCGCGTGCAGAGGTCGCGGCGGAGCGGGGGACGACGCGGACCTGGGGTGCCTTCCTGCGCCTCGCCCTCGCGACCGCGCTTGGCGTCGGCATCCTGTTCTGGCCGTATCCGACGCGCTGCGGCTTCGGGCTGACGGGATATCTGGTGGCCGTGGCGGCCGTCTTCGCGGGAGGCGTGTGGAGCAGCGTGTGGACCTGGCGACATCGCACGGCACGCGCGCACGTGCTCTCGCTGCTGCTCATCCTGTGGGGGATGGTGCTCGGCGCCACCGAGCTCCTGCCGCGCCTCGGCTATGCGAAGCCGGACCCTGCGCGGCCGATCGGATGGACGTGCTCGGCGGCGAGCGTGCCGGCGCCAGCACCGACGCCGGCCACGAACCCAGCCACGAGTCCAGCCCCGACTCCTGCCACGACTCCTGCCACACCGCGCTGAACCGTGGTGGGATGATGGATGCGAATCCCGTCGCGGCGCGCGGCCTTTAGCTTTCGACGATGACCAAGACCTTTCAGAACTTCATCGCGGGTGCGTGGTCTGCGCCCGCGAGTGGCGAGTACTTCGAGAATCGGAATCCCGCCGACACCCGCGATCTCATCGGCCGTTTCCCACTCTCGAACGCGGCCGACGTCGACCGCGCGGTGGCGTCGGCGCAGCGCGGATTCGAGCTCTGGAGCCGTACACCCGCACCGGCGCGCGGCGACGTGCTGCGGCGCGTCGGGGATCTGCTCGTGCGGCGCAAGGAAGACCTCGCGGATCTGATGACGCGTGAGATGGGCAAGCCGCTCACCGAGACGCGCGGAGACGTACAGGAAGGGATCGACACGGCGTACTACGCGGCGACCATGGGACGCCAGCTCGCCGGCCGCACCGTGCCGAGCGAGATGCCGAGCAAGTGGGCAATGAGCTTCCGCCGGCCGATCGGCGTCGCCGGGATCATCACCCCGTTCAACTTTCCGCTCGCCATCCCGACGTGGAAGATGTTCCCGGCGCTGCTGTGCGGGAACGCGTGCGTCTTCAAGCCGGCCGAGGACGTGCCGCATACCGGCCACGTGCTGGTGGAGATCATGCTCGAGGCGGGGCTGCCCCCCGAGGTGATTCAGCTCGTGCACGGCCTGGGCGAGGACGTGGGCGCGCCGCTCGTGAGCCATCCCCGCGTACCGGTGGTGTCGTTCACCGGCTCGACTGACACGGGAAGCATCGTCGGCGAGACGTGCGGCCGGCTGCACAAGCGCCTCTCGCTCGAGATGGGTGGCAAGAATGCGATGATCGTGATGGATGACGCCGACCTCGATCTGGCGCTCGAGGGGGTGCTCTGGGGCGCCTTCGGCACCACGGGGCAGCGCTGCACCGCAACGAGCCGGCTCATCCTGCAGAGCGGGATTCACGACGAGTTCCTCAGCCGACTGATCGACCGGGCACGAGCCATGACGCTTGGGGATGGCCGGAAGAAGGGGACGGACGTCGGGCCGCTCGTCCACGAATCGTCTCGCGCCAAGGTGGAGCGCTACGTGGACATCGGGCAGGCGGACGGCGCCGACCTCGTGTGCGGCGGTCGCCGCGCCGAGGGGAAGGGGCTGGAGCACGGCTTCTTCTTCGAGCCGACGATCTTCGCGCGCGTCGAGCAGGGGATGCGGATCGAGCAGGAAGAGATCTTCGGGCCCGTGCTGAGTGTGATCCGCGTCGCCGACGCGGATCAGGCGTTTCGGGTCAACAATGGTGTCAAATACGGGCTGTCGTCGTCCCTCTATACGAGGGACGTCAACCTTGCCTTCCGGGCGTTCAACGAGCTGGACAACGGCATCACGTACATCAACGCGCCCACGATCGGCGCGGAGGCGCACATGCCGTTTGGCGGTGTAAAACAGACCGGAAACGGGCACCGCGAGGGCGGCTGGGAGGTCTACGAGTTCTACTCGGAGACGAAGGTCGGCTACTGCGACTTCTCGGGCGCGCTGCAGCGGGCGCAGATCGACAACTACCTCGGCACTCCCGACTGAGCGACGTGAGGCGTGCCGTGGTCCGAGGCGTGCTTGCTGGGCCTCGGAGACGCGGGTTAATTGAGCAGGTGGCCATGTCAGGATCCCCGGAGCCGATCCAGCCTCCGATTCAGCGACTCATCACGCCCGAGCGAAAGCTCGAGGCGCTGCAGCACGTCAACCGTGCGCGCGGCAGCCTCGAGTTCCTCTGGGACTGGGCGAAGATCATCGTGATCTCCGTCGTGATGTTCGTCGGCATCAAGACCTTTCTCGTCGAGGCGTTCAAGATTCCGAGCGGCAGCATGGAGCGCACTCTGCTGGTCGGCGATTTTTTGCTCGTGAACAAGGTCGTGTACGGCGCCGAGCTGCCGGTGGTGAACAAGCGGCTCCCGGGGCTGCGGCGTCCGCGGCGCGGCGACGTGATCGTCTTCGAGTGGCCGAAGGACCGCACCAAGAACTTCGTCAAGCGGCTCGTCGGACTGCCGGGCGACACGCTGGCGATGCGCGACGGCATTCTCATCCGCAACGGGGTCGCGCTGGCCGAGCCATATGTGTCGCACAACGACCCGGAAGCGGATCCGGTGTGGGACGAATTCCGCTGGCAGGGCAACTTCCTCGTGAAGACGGCGGGGGCCACCGTGGCCTACCATCCGTCGCGAAACAACTGGGGTCCGTTGGTCGTCCCTGAAGCACAGTACTTCGTCCTTGGCGACAACCGGGACAACTCGCTCGACAGCCGGTATTGGGGGTTCGTTCCCGACTCGCTGCTGCGCGGCCGGCCGGAGGTGGTGTACTTCAGCTTCGCGCCCGATTCCACCAAGGATTTCGCATGGCTGACCCATGTCCGCTGGACACGGCTCGGCGAACGCGTGCACTGAACCGTTAGCGCCAGCCCGTAACCGCTCGACCTTCGCCGCCGCGCGACGCCGCACGATCGCGGAGACGCTGCACCCCTCGGAACCCCGCATGGCCACCACTCCGAACAGCAAGAAGTCGTCGTTCGAAGAGGGCTCGCTCGATCAGTACCTGCGCGACATCAGCATCTACCCGCTCATCACGCGGGAAGACGAGGTGGCGCTCGCCCAGCGCATTCGCCTGGGCGACCAGGAGGCGCTCGACAAGCTCGTGCGCTCCAACCTGCGCTTCGTCGTCAGCGTAGCGAAGAAATACCAGAATCAGGGCGTGTCGCTCTCGGACCTGATCAACGAGGGCAACCTCGGCCTGATCCGCGCGGCACACAAGTTCGACGAGACGAAGGGGATCAAGTTCATCTCGTACGCCGTGTGGTGGATCCGTCAGGCGATCCTGCAGGCGCTGGCAGAGCAGAGCCGCATCGTGCGCGTTCCGCTGAACCGCGCCGGCACGCTGCACCGCATCGGCAAGCGGGCGAGCATGCTCCTCCAGGAGCTCGGTCGCGAAGCGACGCACGCCGAGATCGCCGAGGGGATGGACATCACGGAGGAAGAGGTCGCGAAGACGATGTCGATCTCGCAGACCCACCTCTCGCTCGACGCGCCGCTCACGCCCGGTGAGGACAACAAGCTCCTCGACTATCTCCCCGACAACCTCAACCCGACGCCCGACGAGCAGACGTTCGAGAAGGCGCTGACGGAGAGCATCGAGGAGGCGCTGGCGCACCTGAAGGAGCGCGAGTCGAAGATCCTCCGCCTGTATTTCGGCCTCGACGGCGAGGAGCCGATGACGCTCGAGCAGATCGGCTCACTCCTCGGCATCACGCGCGAGCGCGTGCGGCAGATCAAGGAGAAGGCGTTGAGCCGGTTGAGGCACGTGTCACGCGCGCGCGCGCTGGAGAGCTATTTGGGGTAGGGCGACGGTGAACAGTTTACGGTGAACGGTTTACGGCCGACGTCGGGAGGATTCCGGCGCCGGCCGAATTCTTAGGATGAGTCGGATCAGCATTCGTTCCACGATGCGCAGCGCTTCAGAGACGTCGCGATGCTCCTCCGCTATTTGGGAAGTTGCGCGTCAAGCGGTAAACCTCGACGGCTACCTCCTCGACGAGGGCGAACACGCGCAGGTTTGACGGGTCTTGCATTCGCGGACTGTTGCCGCATCTCGGCGCCCCGCCATCACCATTGGCACGCCGCGCGAACCGAGTAGCTTCCCGAGGCAGGCAGTTCACCGTTCACTGTTCACCGTTCACCGCTTCGCCATGCCCCAAACCGCATCCTTCGACGTCACCACCGGCGTCGATCTTCAGGAAGTCGACAACGCGATCAATCAGGCGCAGAAGGAGATCGCGCAGCGGTACGACTTCAAGGGCTCGAAGGCATCCATCGACTTCAAGCGCGCCGAGGGGTTGCTCGTGCTCGTCGCCGACAGCGACTTCCAGATGACCGCGCTGTTCGACGTCGTGCAGACGAAGCTGATCAAGCGCGGGGTGTCGGTGAAGAATCTCGACGTCGGTGAGCTGAAGCAGGCGGGTGGCGATACGGTGAAGCGCGACGTGAAGCTCAAGATGCAGCTCGATGCCGATACGGCGAAGAAGGTGGCCGCGGCGATCAAGGACGCGAAGCTGAAGAAGGTGCAAGCGGCAATTCAAGGGGAGCAGGTACGCGTGAGCGGCCCGTCGCGCGACGACCTTCAGGAGGCGATCACGCTCCTCCGCAGCAAGGATTTCGGCGTCGAGCTGAAGTTCGGGAACTACCGCTAGCGCGTCTCAGCCGCTGCGCGCCGTGCCGCCCAGCGTGGCGCGCAGGATTCGTGACGCACGCGGCGGAGCGCCGACGCATTCGCGCCGACCTCGCGCAGCGCTTCCGACTCGCCGGCGTTCCACCACCGCCACGCGCCGTCCCGGTTCCGCTTCATCACGGTGCGCGAGGCGGGTCCCCAGTGCTCGAGCAGGGTGGACGACGCGTCGCAGCGCTGTTCGTTCCACTCGACGGCGTTGACTTGTGCGCGGGGCATCGGCGCAAGAACCGCGTTGGTCGCGAGCCGCGCGGCTTCACCACTCAGGCTCGCCAGGTGACGCAGATCGAGCGCCGAGTCGGCCGCACGCGGCGAGTGCGCGGCGCGCTGGATGTTCACCGTCGCCACGATGACGTCGGGGACGACGACGTGCAGCGCACCGAGCAGCCCGAGGGCCGACACCGCACTGCCCGCGACGAACAGGCGACCACGACCGCGCAGCACGGTGGCGGTGAGCAGCACGAGCACGATCGCCAGCCAGCCCATGAAGACGAGCGTGTACAGGCGATCGGTCGTCAGGCCGTAGTAGTGCACGTACAGGCGCATGCGCAGCGCCGCGGACGCGATGATCGCGCCGAGCAGCCCGACGACGGGCAGGGAGAGCAGCGTGTGGCGGCGCGCGAGAGCGGGATCCGGCCGCAGCAGGGCGCGCGTCGCGAGCAGGAGCGGTACGACGAGCGCGACGACCACCACCATCTGGAAGAAGCCGCGGCGTGCGTACTCGGCCGCGGTCAGCCCGGTCGTCTCGCGGAGGAACCGTTCGCCGCCGAAGAACCAGCCGAGCTGCGCGAGCACGTACACGCCGAACAGCACGGTCAGTGTGCCGAGGGCGGTTGTCAGATCCGCCGCTCCGAGCGCCAGGGGGAACCGCTCGGGGGCGCGCCCGCGCGCAGGGGATTCGACGAGAGCAGCGTACGCCCAGCCGCCGGCGGTCCAGGCGAAGAAGCCGGTGACGAAGACATGGGAGACGACGAGTCCGACGTCGAAATCCGGGAGCGCGACGAGCTGCTCGAAGATCGGGTCGGCGCTGCGTAGCAGCGATCCGAAGACGAGCAGCAGGGATCCGGAGATCAGGGCGAGTCGCGCGGCAGTGCGATATCGTCCTTGCCAACCCGGCTGCCGCTCGGCGGCGAACAGCTCGCGGACCGCGAGCGGCACGATGCCGCGAATCGCGCTCAGGACGACGGCCAGGCCGGCCCAGAGGGTATCGCGCAGGCGCGGTGCGAGCAGCGCGAGCTCGGGGTCGCGAAGCGACACGGCCGCGAAGCCGAGCGCGGCGATCGTCGCGAGCAGGTCGAGGAACTGGAGCGCGCCGCTGTCGCGCCACGCGGTGAGCGCGGCCAGTGCGACGGCGACGCAGAACCAGACGAACGCTTCCTTCGGGACCCGCCGGCCGGCGCTCCACGTCAGCGCGAGGGCGGCCAGGGCGAGCACGACGACCCAGATGGCGAGCGCGGGGCCGACGAGGGTATCGTGGAGCAGGGCGTCGGCGGAGAGGCCCAGGAGAGCCGCCTGCCAGAGCAGCGTCCTGGTCGCGGGCGCGTCCGGCCGAACCTTGATGGCGGCCCGGGTCGGGGCCAGGGCACCCGGTCCCGGGTGCTGAGCGAGGGCGTCGGTGCGTGTGGTCATGGCAAGGACTTTATAATGCAAAGAACTTTCGCGCAAGAGTGGGCTTTCGGCACCCTCCCGGCCCCGTGGGTATAACGCCCCTGCTATCTTCACCGAGCCCGTCGAACGCCGTCCGCGTGCCCCGCCGTGGACCCCACGCTGCTTCCGTTGGTCCCCCTGCAATGAAGGTTGGATTCGTCACCCTCGGCTGCGACAAGAACACCGTCGACACCGAGCGATATCTCGCACAGCTCGCCGACCGCGGCGCCGAGTATACCGGCGACCTCGCCGAGGCCGAGGTGATCGTCGTCAACACGTGCGGCTTCATCGACGCGGCCAAGAAGGAATCGCTCGACGCCATCGTCGAAGCGGGACGGATGAAGGGCGAAGGCCGCTGCCAGGCCGTCGTCGCCGTCGGCTGCATGGTTCAGCGCCACCGGGACGAGCTGGTCGAGGCGCTGCCGGAAGTCGACCTCTTCCTCGGCGCATCGGAGATGGACCGGCTGCTCCCCGAGCTCGAGGCGCGCGGACTCATCGACGACCAGCCGGTGATCCATCCCGGAGTGCGTCTCTTCACGGGCGACAATCCGCACATCCGATATCTGAAGGTCAGCGAAGGGTGCGATCACGGCTGCGCGTTCTGCGCCATCCCCCTGATGCGTGGCAAGCACCGCTCGTTCGCGCTGGAGGAGCTGGTGCGCGAGGCGCAGCTCCTCGAAGCACAGGGCGCGCGCGAGATGAACCTCGTCGCGCAGGACCTCGCGCACTACGGGCGTGACCGCCGCGATGGCTTCGCCCTGCCGGAGCTGCTCGAGGCGCTCGTGCGCGAGACGAGCATTCCGTGGCTGCGCATGCTCTATCTGTACAGCTCGGGGATCACGGCGAAGCTGCTGGAGGTCGTGGCGCGCGAGCCGCGCATCCTCCCCTATCTCGACATGCCGATGCAGCACGCCTCGGACGCCGTGCTGGCGCGCATGCGCCGTCCGGAGCGGCAGCGCACGATCCGCGACCGGGTGCGTACGATCCGCGAGGTGGTGCCCGACATCGCCATCCGGACGACGTGCATCGTGGGATTCCCGGGAGAGACCGACGAGGACTTCACGCAGCTGATGGAGTTCCTCGAGGAGATCCAGTTCGAGCGCGTGGGCGCGTTCACGTATTCGCCGCAGGAAGGCACGCGCGCCGCGCTCATGGACGACGACGTGCCGGAGTCGCTCAAGCGCGAGCGCCTGGAACGGTTGATGGATCTGCAGCGCCAGATCACGGCGGAGCGGTACGAACGGTTCGTCGGCCGCACCGCACCCGCGATGATCGATCGCGTCGTCGATGGCGAAGCCCAGGCACGAACGGTCTGGCAGGCGGATGACGTGGACGGCGTCACCTTCATCGACGGCGCGGAGTCGCTCGCACCCGGCACGATCGTCGACGCCGTGATCGAAGGAGTGGAGGACGACGTCGACTTCCGCGCCTCGCTGCTGCGCGTGGTGGATCGCGTGGGGGCAGCCGGCGCGCCGCGGCGACGTGTGCTCCCCGTCATGAGCACGACCATCGGGAGCTTCGGACGATGACGAGTGTGCAAGCAGCGCGCGAGACGACGCGATCGCGCGAGCTGATGGCGCGTGCCCGCGAGCTCTTCCCGGGCGGCGTCAGCTCGCCCGTGCGCGCGTTCGGCGGTGTGGGGGGAGAACCGTTCGTCGTCGAGCGAGGCGAAGGGGCGCGCATCTGGGACGTCGACGGCAACGAGTACCTGGATTACGTGCTGTCGTGGGGCCCGCTCGTGCTCGGTCACGCGCCCGCGGTGGTGCTCGATGCCCTTCGCGAAACGATGGTGCGCGGGACGAGTTTCGGAATTCCGACGGGGCTCGAGGTGGAGCTCGCCGAGATCGTGCGCGCCCGGATGCCGCACGTCGAGATGCTGCGGTTCGTGTCGAGCGGCACGGAAGCGACGATGAGCGCGCTCCGAGTGGCGCGCGCCGCCACGGGGCGCGACCTGCTGCTCAAGTTCGACGGCTGCTATCACGGACACGCCGACAGCTTCCTCGTCCGCGCGGGCTCCGGGGTCGCGACGCTCGGGCTGCCCAACTCGCCGGGCGTGCCGGCGGCTCTGGCGGCGCTGACGCTGACGGCGCCGTTCAACGACGTGAACGCCGTCGAGGAGACCCTGAAGCGAAATGCGGGACGCGTCGCGGCGATCATCGTCGAGCCGGTGATCGGCAACGCGGGGTTCATCCCGCCCGATCCGGCCTTCCTCCCCGCGCTGCGGCGTCTCGCCGACGAGCACGGCGCACTGCTGATCTTCGACGAGGTGATGACGGGATTTCGCATCGCGCCCGGCGGTGCCGCGGAGCGGTTCGGTGTCACGGCGGATCTCACGACGCTGGGCAAGGTGATCGGCGGCGGGTTGCCCGTGGCCGCGTACGGCGGGCGGCGCGATCTGCTCGAGCAGGTGGCGCCGAGCGGTCCGGTGTACCAGGCGGGGACGCTCTCGGGTAATCCGCTCGCGATGGCGGCGGGCATCGCGACGCTCACCGCGCTCACGCCGGCGGCGCACGACGCACTGGCCCAGCGCACGCGCGCGCTCGTCGAAGGGCTGCGCGGCATCGCGGCGCGGCGCGGCGTTCCATTCACCGCGGACTCGGCCGGCTCGATGTTCGGCTTCTTCTTCCGCGAGGAGCCGGTGCGATCGTTCGCCGAAGCGCGCACGTCGGACGTCGCGCTGTTCAAGCGCCTCTTCCACGCAGCGCTCGCGCGCGGTGTCTACCTGGCGCCGTCGCCGTTCGAGGCGGGCTTCACCTCCACGGCGCACGGTGACGCGGAGATCGCGCTCACACTCGAGCGGCTGGACGCTGCGCTCGCCGAGGCGCGTGCGTAGGCTGCGGCATCACAGCGCCGCGTGGGTACTGGTCGCGCTGGCGGCGATCGGCGGCGCATGCTCTTCGACCGTGCGCCGGCGCGTACCGCCGGCCGTCGTGTCGTCGGGCGGCGACCTGGCGCGAGCACGACGCAACCCGCGCGACGCGTCGGAGCGAACCGTGAGGATCCTGCTCGGCTCGCGATTGCCGAGCGTACACCTCACCGCGGACGGTGGCTGGCGCATGTACGGTGCTGACGGCGCGACGCTCCTCGCGGTGCCGGAGCCGCGTGAGCGCTGGCTGCTGGAGCAGGACGGCCGGCGCGTGAGCGCGCGACGCGAGGACGCGAGCGCAGTGCCGCTTCGCGAGTCGCCGATCGTCGTACGTCCGCTGGATCCGAATGGGACCATCGCCTTCAACGGCCGCCACTGGCGCGGCGAGCTGCTCGTGAGCGCGACCGATGACGGGTTGCTGGTCGTCAACCGCGTGCGGATGGACGATTACCTGCGCGGTGTCGTGCCGCTGGAGATCGGAACGTCGGCGGGCGGTGATGCCGCGGCGGTGGAAGCGCAGGCCGTCACGGCGCGGAGCTACGCCGTGACGCGACTCGACGACAGCCGGCGGTCGTACGACATGGTGGCGACGACCCAGGATCAGGTGTACGGCGGCGCCGACGTGGAAACGGCGGTGGGGAACCGGTCCGTGGAGGCGACGCACGGGCTCGTGCTGCTCTACGACGGCAAGGTCGCCGATGCGCCCTACCACGCGAACTGCGGCGGCTACACCGCAGCGCCGCAGGACTCGTGGCGAGCCGCCCAGGAGCCGTATCTGCAGCGTGTGAGCGACCAGATTCCCGGCACGTCGCGCTTCTACTGCGACCAGGCGCCGCGATTCCGCTGGACGCGTGTCATCGCCGGCGACGAGCTCCGGGCACTGGTCGGGCGTTACGTGCAGAAGCTGCCCGGCGGCGCGGGCGGCGTGGGCAGCGTGACGAACGTGTCGGTGACGGCGGTCACGCCCGGTGGACGTGTCGGCACGCTGACCGTGGACACGGACCGGGGCCGCTGGACGATGCGCGGCAACGAGATTCGCTCCGCGCTGCGCACACCTGGTGGCGAGTTGTTGTACAGCACCTATTTTTCCGTCGACGTCGCATCGGGGCGCCGCGGCGTGGAGACGCTCACGTTGCGCGGCGGCGGCAACGGGCACGGCGTCGGCATGTGCCAGAGCGGCGCCATCGGCCGCGCGCGTGCGGGGCAGGACTTCCGCACGATCCTTCGCACCTATTATCCCGGCACCACCGTTGGCACGATCCAGTGATCCGCAGGTCGCTACCGAGCGACTCGAAGGGCGCGCGTCCCCACTCGGCATTGGCGTCGTGGGTGCCGGTGCGATCGCGCAGGTGGCGCATCTGCCCGTGTTGGCGAAGATGCGCGGCGTCCGCCTGGTCGCGCTGTGCGACAACGATCGTCCGAAGGCGCGGGCGCTCGCCGACCGGTTCGAGGTGCCCGACACGTACACGGACATCGAAGATCTGCTCGAGGCCGATGGCCTCGACGCAGTCGTCATCGCGACGCCCAACCACCTGCACGAGCCGCACGTGCTCAGCGCGATCGCGGCGGGGGTGGACGTACTGTGCGAGCGCCCGATGGCGCTCACGGCGCGCGGCATCGACCGCATCATCACTGCGGCCGAGCGTGCGGGCCGCAAGGTGCTCGTGGCGAACAACCATCGCTTCCGCAGCGACGTGCAGGCACTGTCGGGCTTCCTGCGCGGCAACGAGCTCGGAAAGCTGACGGGGATCCGCGCCGGCGCATACCATCACCGCCGCGATCAGGGATGGCGCCAGCGCCGCGCGGAGTCTGGGGGCGGCGCCTTCTTCGACTACGGTGTGCCGCTGCTCGACCTGGCACTCTGGCTGGCGGACAACCCGGAGCCGGAGCGCGTGAGCGCGCAGATGGAGCGCGGCGGGAGCAAGAACGCAGTCGAGGACTGGATGCTCGTGCACCTCCGGTGCGCGAACGGCGCCGTGTTCGCCTTCGACGTGCAGGGGAGCTACGTGGGCGAGGAAGAGCGCTGGTGGTTCGAGACGATCTCGACGCGCGGCAGCACGCGCCTCGCGCCGTTGCGCGTGGTGAAGGAGCTGCATGGCCGCCCGACCGACGTGTCGCCGCGCGGCGCGGCAGCGCGCGAGAGCGCATTCATCCAGTCGTATCGCGCCGAGCTCGCGCACTTCGCCGCGGTGATCGCCGGCGAGGCGGAGTACGAGGCGCCGGCCGACCAGGTTCTGCTGCACCGCATCGTGGAAGGGATCTACAAATCGGCCGAAGAGGGGAAGGAGATCCGGCTGTGAGCTGGTGGCGCCGTCTGCGCACCACGGTGTGCGCTGCGGTCGCACTCGTCCTTCCCATTGCGGCAGTCGGCGCACAGACGCCGAGCCCGCCCGCGCCGAGCACCGCCGCGACGGCGCCCGAGCCAGGGAGCGACATCGAAGTGACGCTGATGACCTTCGGGCTCGGCCAGGAAGTGTTCGAGCGGTTCGGCCACAATGCACTGTGGATCCACGATCCCTCGAGCGGCACCGACGTCGCCTACAACTGGGGGCTGTTCAGCTTCCGGCAGCCGCACTTCCTGCAGCGGTTCCTCACCGGCGACACGAAGTACTGGATGGGGGGCGAGGATGCGAACCTGATGATCGCGCAATATCAGGCGCTCGGTCGTCCGATCACCCTGCAGCGATTGAACCTGACGCCGGCACAGAAGCTCGCTCTGCGCGACTTCCTGCACTGGAACGAGCGGGAGGAGAACCGCTTCTACCGGTACGACTACTACCGCGACAACTGCTCCACCCGCCTGCGCGATGCGCTCGACCACGCGCTCGGCGGCGCGCTGCGTGCGGCGACGGACACTATCGTCACGCCGTTCACCTACCGCCGCGAGAGCGTGCGGCTCACGGACGGCGATCGGCCGATCCAGACGGGGATCGACATCGCGCTTGGCCGCCCCGCCGACGCGCCGCTCACGCTGTGGGAGTCGTTCTTCATCCCGATGCGCATGCGCGACGCGATCCGCGATCTCACGCTCCCGATCGGCCCGAATGGCGCACCGGTGCGGCTCGTCGCCGAGGAACGTCACATCGCGCCGTATCCGGGGACCACGCTCGTCCCCGAGCTCGTGACCGCACCTCGCCTCGTCTGGCGGCTGCTGCTCGTCGGGGTGGTGCTCGCCGCGGTGCTCGCGGGCATTCGCATCATGGCGGTGAGCCGCCGCGGAGCGGCATGGGGCTTCGCGCTCGTCGCCAGCGTGTGGTCGCTCCTCTGCGGCGTGATCGGCGTGGTCATCGTCCTCGCCTGGACGATGACGCGGCACGTCTTCTGGTCGTGGAACGAGAATCTGTTCCAGGTCTCGCCGCTCTCGCTGGCCCTCGTGGTGCTCGTGCCACTCGCGCTCCTGCGCGGCCGAGCGACGCGCGCCGCGCGCGTCATGGCGACGGCCGTCCTGCTGCTCTCGGCGTTCGGGGCGCTGCTCGCGATCATCCCCGGTGGACAGGAGAGCCGAGCGGTCGTCGCGCTGTTCCTGCCGGTGCACCTCGTGATGGCCTGGGCGATCGCCCAGCCGCAGGTGAAGCCGCCTGCTTCGCGCGCGGGCTGACGCGTCAGCCGCCGGTCACCACGGGCGCCGTCTCGAACACGCGCGCGCCGATGAACGTCTCGAGGAGCGCGGGGTCGATCGTGCCCTCACGGGCTTCCATGCTCAGGATGTCGAGCGCCCGCTCGCGGGGCACGGCCCGCTTGTACGGGCGGTCGGTGGCCGTGAGCGCGTCGTAGATGTCGGCGATCGTCATGATACGCGCCTGGACGGGGATCTCGATGCCCGTCACACGATTGGGATAGCCGCGCCCATTCAGCTTCTCGTGATGCGCGTAGGCGATCCGCGGAATCGCCTGTAGCTCGCGGGTCCAGGGGATCTGCTCGAGGAACCGGTAAGTGTGCGTGACGTGCGACTCGATCTCACGCCGCTCCTGCTCATCGAGGTTGCCGCGGCGGATCATCAGGAACTGGAGCTCGTGATCCTCGAGCAGGGGACGCATGCTGCCGTCGAAGTCCACGAAGGTGCGCCGACCGATCGCCTCGAGCGCCTCGAAGCTTCCCTCGGCGAGCACCGTCGGCTCGTTGGCCTGCACGATCGTGTCGAGGAATCGGGCGAGCTCCTCGCGCCGCTTGCGTCGCTCGCACTCGAGGCGATGAAGTCCGGCTTCGTATTCATCGCGCCCGTGCGCCAGCAGCAGATCGGCGCGGGCGCGCTCGAACTCCAGCTCCGTGCGCTGGTCGAGGTAAGCGAAGCGGTGCCGGATGAGGTCGAGATCCTGCGGATAAAGCTTCTTCTCCTTCACCAGCACCTGCTCGCGCACGCCGACCTTGCCGAAGTCGTGCAGCAGGCCCGCGTATCGAAGCTCGCGGAGCTGTTCGCGGGTGAAGGAGACCTCGCGGTAGGGACCCGTCGACAACCGGTCCACCGCTTCGGCCAGCGAGACCGTCATCGTCGCGACACGACCGGAGTGACCGGAGGTGGCCGGGTCACGCGACTCAATGGCGGTGACGGCGGCGGTGACGAAGCCCTCGAACAGTCGCTCGATGTCCTCGTACAGCCGGCCGTTCTCGATTGCGACCGCCGCCTGCGACGCGAGCGCGGTGGTCATCTCCACGCAATGCGAGTCGAAGGCAATCACCTCGCGCTCGACCGCCTCCGCACTCGACAGCACCGCGTCCGGATCCTCCTTGCGATTGATGAGCTGCAGCACGCCGATCACCTCGGCGCGATGCGTCTTCATCGGGAGCACGAGCATCGACTTCGTGCGGTAGCCGAAGGTGTCGTCAAAGCTCCGGTTCTGCCGATACGCCGCGCCGTCGGGCAGCATGTACACGTCGCCGATGACGAGCGGACCACCCGTGGAGGCCGCGTAGCCGGCAAGACTCGAGTAGTCGATCGGAACCGTGTACGAGGAGAAGGGCAGGGACGGGAGGGAATGGTTCTGCGAGCTGGCGAAGCGCAGCTGCACCGGCGCCCCGTCCTCGTCACGCTCCACGAGATAGAGCGAGCCCGCGTCGGCACCAGTCACGCGGCGCGCGTGCGACAGGATCAGGCCGAGCAGCGCGCCGAGGTCGCGCTCCGTGGTGAGGGCCATGCCGATCGCACTGAGCTCCGCCAGCTCGCGGGTCCGATCGACCGCGGTCGAGCGTGCCCGCCGGATGGCAACGAGCGCGGCGGCGTGCCGGAACGCCCCACGAAAGGCGGCAGCGCGGGTCCCCGCCGTCGCGTCGCCGGGAATGAAGCTCGTGAGGACGTCACCGGGAAAATCGTCGCCAGGCTCCCGGTCGGACGCGTCGCCGATCCCTACGATGGCAATGAGGCCGGCGAGCGAGCGAAGCTGCGCCACCGCGCCGTCCCCCGCGCTCGCGATGAGTGCGCGGTCGAGCGCCAGCACCGTCGGCCGGTCGAGCTCCAGCGCGCCCGCCGTCGGCAGCGCGGGAATGCAGCGCACCTCGACATCGTCGACGCGGCGCCCGAACGGCGCGTCGACGAGCGGGTTCCCGAGCGCGGTGAGGAGAAGCGGCTTCACGAGGAGGGATGCTGCGAGGGGGGGCGAGCCGAAGAAGAACCCGCCGGCACTCTGCATGGAGCACCGGCGGGCTATAGAGTCTCGGACGATCAGCCTCCTGGCTTCACCTTCGCGAGGCCAGTTTTGGCGGGAGCGTAGTCCGGGAATTCCCTGAGTACTGCGCCAAACAGCTCGACCGCCTTGGCCTTGTCGCCCCGATCGGCCATGTCGAGCGCCTTCCCGTAGAGGACCGCGACGCGCATCGGGAGCCTCGTACCAGGCGCCCCCGCGTCTCCGGTGCGGATGGATGCCCCCAGCTTGAGCCCCGAGTTGAGGTGGCTGGCCAACTGCCCGATGAGGGCCATGACGTTGTCGCCGTGATCCTGCACGCGGTCGGTGTACTCGATCGCGCCCGTCTCCACGTTCACGGCTCGGCAGTCGATCCGGAAGTTGCCCTTCGGGTCGGCCATGAAGCCGCCGAAGATCATGTGCTGTGCTCCGAGCAGCTTCCCGACTTTCACAGCCGTCTCGCGGTCCACCTGGCCGCCGCTGCTCAGCTTCTGCTCGTCGATGAGCCTCTGCACCTGGTCGCGCTCGATGACCCTGATGTTCGGGTTGCTCGACATCTCGGAGATGAGGAAGTCGGGCACGCCCTTGGTGAGGCCGTCGTAGTCGCGCGCGTCCTTGGTGAAGACGTTGTTGTTGAAGTACATGATCGCGACCGTCGGCTTCGCTGCCTGGGCGGCGGCGGACTCGTGGTCGACTAGCAGGCCGACGCCCGCGAGGACCAGCAGGGAGATACGGGTCGGACTGGTCATGGTCTCCTCCGGTTCGGACGATCAGACAGTCAGCGTCATTCCCTCCGCTGCCGCCAGAATCTCCAGCTGACGTCCGCGGCTCGCCACGAGCGCGCGGCAGTTCTCCACACAGCGGTCGACTTCATCGTCGGTCCGCTCCGGACGGTGGTGAAAGAGCACCAACCGCTCGACGTCCGCGTCGAGCGCGAGCTCGACGGCCTGCTCGTGGGTGGAATGTCCCCAACCCACGAACGACTGGTATTCGTCGGCCGTATACGTCGAGTCGTGCACCAGGACACTCGCGCCACGGACGAACGAGACGAGCTTCTCCCGCCACTCCGGCGAGTCGTCGTAGCGAGCCTCATCGCTCAACTCGTTGTCCGATACGTAGACGAGCGCGCGGCCGTCGGCGTTTCCAGTGGAGAAGCGATAGCCGAGGGCTCCCCCCGGATGTCGCACCCCGATGGCGGCCACTTCATAACCATTGCCCCTGCGCCGCTCCTCCGCCAGTTCCTGAAAGTCGATCCTCGCCTGGAGCTCCTCGAACGAGACGGGAAAGACGACGGGGGACATCTGGTCCCGGACGACGCGATCGATGCTCGTCTGGAGCGATTTCGAGCCCCAGATCGTGAACCGGTTCCCTTTCCGGAAGAGGGGCGCGAAGAAGGGAATGCCCTGGATGTGATCCCAGTGGGCGTGGGTCAGGAAGATGTCGCCGGCGATCGGGTCGCCGTCGTGCTGCTCGAGGAGCGCGCGGCCCAGCTCGCGGATCCCGGTGCCGGCGTCGAGGATGATCAGCCATCCGTCGTCAGTGCGGAGCTCGACGCAGGGGGTATTTCCGCCGTACCGAACCGTGCTGGGCCCGGGGCTCGGGATGGAACCGCGAGTGCCCCAGAATGTGAGCGTCAGGCTCATCGGCCCACGGTCACATGCGAATCTGCGCGCGCTTCTCCAGCGCGTCGCGGTTGGCCACGGCAATGCGGCGGCGCTCGACGCGAATGAGCCCTTCCTCCTGGAATTCCTTCATCGCCCGCGACACGGTCTCGCGGCTGGCGCCGATCATCTGCGCAATCGTCTGGTGCGTGAGCGGCTTCTCGATCGTGGCCGTCCCGGACTCGGCCGAGAGGTCGAGGAGGAGGCGGGAGATGCGGCCGGGGACGTCGAGGAGCACGAGGCCGCCGATCTTCTGGTCCGCCCGGCGCAGCCGACGCGACAGCTCGATGAGCAGCGCCCACGCCACGCTGGGATTGGCTTCGACGCGGCGGCGGAAGTCCTCGCGCCGGAGGATGAGGAGCTGGGCGTCCTCCATCGCGATCACGTGCGCGGAGCGCGGCTGATCGTCGATGAGGGCCAGCTCGCCGAAGTGTGCGCCGGGCTCCAGCACGCCGAGGATGACCTCGCGGCCGTCCTCGCCGATGAGGACCACTTTGGCCCGTCCCTGACGGAGAACGTAGAGGGAGTCGCCGGGATCGCCCTGGAAGAGGATGACGCTCCCCTTGGGGTAGGTACGCTCGCGCGTCAGCTCGGCGAACTTGAGTAGCTCGTCACGCTGCAGCCCGCTGAACATGGGGACGCTGGCAAGGAAATCGGCGGTCTGGGCTGTCATGGGCGTAATTTCCTAGGGAACCAGATCGAGGCAATCCGGCTAACGTACCGGGCGCGCCGGGGTGTGTCAAACGAGCAAGCCGTTGTCGCCTTGTCTTTTAGCTCGGAAACCGGGTATATTCGTAAGCTGTTTTCTATTCTGTACATACCGCCAGGCAGGGCCTCAATGAAGACCGACATCCATCCCGAGTACGCCACGGCAGTCGTGAAGTGCGCGTGCGGCAACACGTTCGAGACGCGCTCCACGATCGCCGAGATCCACACCGACGTGTGCGCGGAGTGCCACCCGTTCTACACCGGCAAGCAGCGTCTGGTTGATACCGCGGGTCGCGTCGAGCGCTTCCGCCAGAAGTACCAGACGACCAAGCCGGCCGAGACGAAGGAGAGCTGAGCCCCTGAGCCTCCGCGACCTGCTGGGCGACGCACTCGCCCGGGCGGCGGAGGTCGAGCGGCTGCTCTCCAACCCAGACACCTTCGGTGACAGCAACAAGGTTGCCGAGCTGGGTCGGGAGCACCGACGCCTCCAGCCGGTCATCGAGTTGGCGGCGCAGCTTGAGAAGTCCGAGAACGAGCTCGCCGACGCGCGCGAGCTCGTTCTCGTTGACGACCCCGAGATGTCCGCCGAGGCCGCTCAGGAAGTCGGGCGGCTCGAGCGAACCATCGCCGATCTCGAGGCGCGGCTGAAGCCCGCGCTCCTTCCGCACGACCCACTCGACGATCGCAACGCGATCATCGAGATCCGCGCCGGCACCGGCGGCGACGAGGCCGCGCTGTTCGCGGCCGATCTCTACCGCATGTACACGCGCTTCATCGAGCGCGCCGGATGGCGCCGCGAGACGATCTCGTACTCCGAGGGCACGCTCGGCGGGGTCAAGGAAGCCATCTTCAAGGTGTCGGGCGACGGGGCCTTTGGAGCGATGCGCTGGGAGAGTGGCGTGCATCGCGTGCAGCGCGTGCCGGCCACGGAGACGCAGGGCCGCATCCACACCTCCGCCGCCACGGTCGCCGTGCTCCCGGAGGCGGAGGAGGTGGACGTCAAGATCGAGGACAAGGACCTCCGGATCGACGTCTTCCGCTCGAGCGGCCCCGGCGGCCAGAGCGTGAACACCACCGATTCCGCCGTGCGGATCACCCACCTCCCGACCGGGCTCGTGGTGTCGCAGCAGGACCAGAAGTCGCAGCTGCAGAACAAGCTCAAGGCGATGGAAGTGCTGCGTGCGCGGCTGCTCGACCTGCGCGTGAGCGAGATGGAGGCGGAGCGCTCGAAGATGCGGAAGTCGCAGGTCGGCACCGGCGATCGCTCGGCGAAGATCCGCACCTACAACTATCCGCAGAGCCGGATCACCGATCATCGTATCGGCTACACGACGCATGATCTCTCCGGCGTGATGGACGGCCACATCGATCCCCTCATCGAAGCGCTCAAGCTGGCGGACGTCGAGGAGCAGCTGGGTGGCTGACGTGGCGCGGGGCGCCGCACGGACGACGCAGAGCTGTACCATCGGTGCGCTCGTCACGGCGATGACCGCGGTGCTCTCCACGGTCCTCACGCCTGACGAGGCGCGACGCGAGGCGCGCGAGCTGCTCGCCGCGGTGCACGACATGCCACGCCACTGGCCCACGGTGGAGCAGGGCGCGGCAGTGAGCGCCGACGAATGGGGCCGCGCGCTGCACGCCGCCGAGCGGCGCGCGGCCGGTGCGCCGCTGCAGTACGCCGCCGGACGCGCGAGCTTCCGGCACCTCACACTGGACGTGGACGAGCGGGTGCTCATCCCGCGCCCCGAGACGGAGGTGCTCATCGAGATCGTGCTCGACGCGCTGCGCGACGAGCCGGGTGGCATCGCCGTGGACGTGGGCACGGGTTCGGGCGCCATCGCGCTCGCACTGGCGAGCGAGGGCCGGTTCGAGCGGGTCATCGGCACCGACGTCTCGCTCGACGCGCTGACCGTGGCGCGCGCGAACGCCGCGCGCTGCGCCCGAGTCTTGCGCGCACCGGTCGACCTGCGCGCCGGCTCGCTGCTGGGGCCAGTCCGTGAGCGTCCGTTGCGCGCGGTCGTCTCCAATCCGCCGTACATTGCGTGGGACGAGCGCGACGCACTCCCCACGAGCGTGCGCGATTGGGAGCCCACCGTCGCGCTGTTCAGCGGCTCGGACGGAATGGGCGCGACGGCGCGGCTGGTGCGCGAAGCAGCGCGAGCGCTCGGCGCGCGCGGGCTGCTCGCGATCGAGGTGGACATGCGGCGTGCGTCGCTCGTCGCCGAGCTGGTGGCGACAGCAGGGGCGTACGAAGAGGTGCGGGTGCAGCTGGATCTCACCGGCCGCGAACGGTTCGTGGTCGCCAGACGACGGGAGGCGTTGGGATGATCGAGAACAAAGCCAAGGAGCTCGGGCGAATGATCGGGCAGAGCTCCGAGTACCAGGCGGTGAAGCGCGCGAACGATGCGCTCGGCCAGGACGACGCGGCAGTCGCGCTGCTGAAGCAGATGGAGCAGCTGCGCCTGAACGCACAGCAGATGATCCAGCGCGGCGAGCGTCCCACCGAGCAGATGGAGAAGGACCTCGATTCGCTGCTCGGACAGGTGCAGAGCCAGTCGGCATACCAGCGGCTCGTCGCGGCGCAGGAAAACTTCGACAAGCTGATGGCGCGCGTGAACGACTGGATCGTGGACGGGATCGAGAAGGGCGCGACGAGCTCGATCATCACGCTCGGCTGACGCCGTGGCGAACGGCGGTCGGCTCATCGTCTTCGAGGGCGGCGAGGGCACGGGGAAGTCGACCCAGCTCCGCCGGCTCGCCGATCTCCTCACCGAGCGTGGCATCCGTCACCGCTCGCTGCGCGAACCGGGGGGCACACCGCTGGGGTCGGAGGTGCGGCGCATCCTCCTCCACGTCGAGGACGAGATCGAGCCGCGAGCCGAAGCGCTGCTGTTCATGGCCTCGCGCGCGCAACTGGTGGCTCGTGAGATCCGTCCCGCGCTCGAGCGCGGCGAGTGGGTGCTGCTCGACCGCTTCTTCCTGAGCACGTACGCGTATCAGATCGCTGGACGTGCGTTACCGGAACACGAGGTGAGGGAAGCGAATCGCTTCGCGACCGGCGGGCTGGTACCGGACCTGACACTGCTGCTCACGTTGCCGGTGCAGGAAGGACTCGCGCGCGCCGCGGGACGATCCGCGACATACGACCGGATCGAAGCGACGGGGGAGCCGTTCCACCGGCGGGTCGCCGACGCGTTCGACGGCTTCGCGCAGCCCGCATGGCAGGCCGGACACCCGGAGTGCGGTCCGATCGTCTCCATCGATGGAGGGGGAAGCGAACAGGACGTTGCTTCGCGGGTGCAGCGCGTGCTGTTGGCCCAGTGGCCCGGAACTTTCCCGGACTTCACGGCATCTGATCATCGTTGACGGCGCTACCCGGCGACGTCGCAGTATTCAGCGCAGGAGCAGGATGCGATCACGAGCGATAATCGTCGCCGCGGTGTTGTCGAGCGCCCTCGTGTCTGGGGGCTGGCTGATGGAGAAGAAGGGCGTGCCGCGCGCGCCGCTGGGAGCGGCAGAGGGAGCGCAGTTGTTCGAGGAGGTACTCGGGCACGTGCGCCGCGACTACGTGGACACGCTCCCGGATTCGCTCCTCTACCGGAAGGCCGTGGCCGGTGTGCTCGACCAGCTGCACGACCCGCACAGCGTCTACCTCGATTCTCGCCGCCTGAGCCGGCTCGACGAGAGCACGAGCGGACACTACGCCGGTGTCGGCATCCAGATGGACGTACGGGACAGCGGCATCACGGTGGTCGCGACGCTGCGCGGCACGCCGGCCGAGCAGGTGGGGATCCTGCCGGGCGACCGCATCGTCGAGATCGACGGGAAGTCGACGCTCGGGCTGACGTCCGACGAGGCGCTGAAGACGCTGCGCGGCCCGGCGGGGAGCAACGTGCGCGTCGTGGTCGATCGCTCACCGATGACGACCCCGCTCCAGTTCACGATCACGCGGCGCGACATCTCGGTCAATCCGGTGCAGCACGCGCTGCTCCTGCCGGATGGCGTGGGCTACGTCGATCTCACGGTGTTCAGCGCCGATGCCGCCACCGATCTCGGCGCCGCGATCGATTCGCTGCGCGCGAAGGGCGCGCGCTCGCTGGTGCTCGACCTGCGCGGAGATCCCGGCGGACTCCTCGACCAGGGGATCGGCGTGGCCGACCTGTTCCTCGACGCGGGACAGTCGATCGTCTCGACGCATGGGCGGGTGGCCGATGAGAATCGCACCTACGCGGACCGGGCGCCGCAGCGGTGGGCGAAGATGCCGCTCGTCGTGCTCGCCGACAGCGGTTCGGCGTCGGCGAGCGAGATCGTCGCCGGGGCACTGCAGGATCACGACCGTGCGCTCGTCGTGGGCACGGCGACGTACGGCAAGGGAAGCGCACAGCGCGTCTTCCGGCTCGAGGACGGCGCCGTGAAGCTGACGACGGCGCTCTGGTACACCCCGAGCGGACGGAGCATCAACCGGCCGAGACGCGACGACGGCGATGCCGGCGACGACGACGTGCCGGCGCAGACCGACAGTACCAAGCCGCGGCCGGCCTTCAAGACGGACGCTGGACGCACGGTGCTCGGCGGGGGCGGGATCGTGCCGGACGTCGAAGTGCCGAACCGTCCGGTGACGAGCGAGGACAAGGCGCTGCAGACGGCGCTCGGCAGCAAGGTGCCGAAGTTCCGCGACGCGATGGTGGACTACGCGCTGGCGCTGAAGGCATCGAAGAGCATCACCAGCCCGGATTTCGTCGTCACGCCGGCGATGCGCGATGAGCTCTATCGGCGCATGAAGGGCCGCGGAGTCGTCGTCGACCGGGCGGTGTACGATGCCGCTTCGCCGCTCGTGTCCCGCGTGCTTGCGGCGCAGATCACGCGGTTCGTATTCGGCACGCAGGAAGAGTTCGCGCGGGGACTGCGCGAGGACTCGACGCTGGCACGAGCACGACAACTGCTGCAGGGCGCGGACACTCAGGCCGATCTGTTGAAGCGCGCCAAGCGGTAGCGCGAGGTGATCAAATCGAGAACGGCCCGCGGAAGCGGGCCGTTCGACGTTTTCAGGAGCGATCCGGACGAAGCTTGACGGTGATGACGTAGATGTAGTCCATCCCGAACTTCATCGCCGCCTCCTCGCGCTTCCAGTAGCGGACTTCCTCGACGTGGCTCGCGGTGATCTCGCGCAACGAAGTGAATCCCTCGACGCGCTGGTTGTTGACGAACACCGGATGCTCGCCGGCCAGGAAGGTGCCGCGTGCCATCGGCCCGAACAGCGTGGGACGGAGACGTGCCAGCGCGTCGACCAGATTTGCCTGCTCGATCCCCTGCTGCGAGAGCTCGTCTCCGCTGACGATATAGAGCGTGCGTGGACCGGCCGCCGCCTTCGGCTCCGGCGCCTTCGCCTCGACCGGCGGCGGCGCCGACTGCGGTCGGATGACGACGTCACCGCGCTCCGGATCGCCGCGCATTCCGAAGTCGTACGTGTTCTGCACGACCTGCTGGATCGGCGAGCCGTCCTTCTGTGCGGGCACGAAGCGCGTCCGTTTCAGCGACTCACGGATCGCGTCGATGAACGGCTCGGCGGCGGCGTTGAGGGCGCGAAAGCTCTCGATGTTCGGCCGGCCGTCGGTGTCGACGATGAACATCGTGCTCACCAGTGCCCGCGTGCCCTGCGCCGCGAGCGCCGGCGGGTAGACCGGACGCGGACTGCCGGGCAGCGCGGAGGCGGGCGACGTGACGTCGCGCGCGAACAGCGCCGACGCGAACGTCGACGGGACGTCCGGCACAGAGAACTGCTTCTCGACCGTCTTCCCGCTGTCGAGTTTGACGATGGGGCTGACGAACGACGCTCCGGCGACGAGCACCACGAGCCGGTACACGCCGGCGGATGGCGCGTCGAGATAGAACGCGCCGTCATTGCTCGCGGACGCCGACGCGACGACCTGTGCGCTGTCGTTGACCAGCGCGACGGCCGCGCCGCCAAGTGGCTTCTTCGAGTCGATCTGCACCACCTGGCCGCCCAGCGTCTGCGAGGCGAGCCGCGGTGCCGCTGCGCTCAGGAGGGCGAGCGTGCCAGCGAGCGTGGTGCGTGCGGAGGAGGAGAGACGCATGGCGACGGAGACTGGGGCGCCGAGCAGGCGAACGGAGTGGTCCGCCCGCCCTGCGCACACGGCTTCTGGATACTACCTCGTGGCGCGCACGAAGGTCACCGGGGCACCGCGGCGCGGGAGACCCAGCTGGCGCGCGGAGCGACGTCGACGAGCGACTGATACACCAGCGTGTGGAACTTGGAGGCGATGTCGGTGCGCAGCGGAAGCTGGTTGATCATGAAGACGATGACGAGCCGGTCGGCGGGATCGACCTGGTAGTTGCTGCCGTATGCACCTCCCCAGCCGAACGAGCCCACCGGTGCGAGGCCGTCAGCGCCGGGCTTCTCGACGACCTCGAAGCCGAGGCCGAAACCACGTCCGGCGCTCCCGTACACGGTGATCTGGTTGGAGGTCATCACGTCGACCATCAACGGCGAGAGGATGCGCACGCCGTCGAGCTCTCCCCGGTTGAGGATCATCTGGAGAAAGCGCGCATAGTCGCGCGCCGTGGAGACGATGCCGGCTCCGCCGGAGAAGCTCTGACGTGGCCCCTCCACGTAGTGCCCCTGGCCACGCGCTCCCTCCGGGGCGCGCACGACGCGCCCCGTGCTGTCGTTGGCGTACAGCGTGACGAGACGCGTGCGCTTCGCGGTGGGCACGAAGAAATACGTGTCGTTCATGCCGAGCGGCCCGGTGATGCGCGTGCGGATGAACTCATCCAGAGGCACCCCCGAGGCGCGCTCGACGACGCAGCCGAGGATGTCCGTGTTGTACCCATAGACGAACGCGTCACCCGGCTGCGAGACGAAGGGGAGCGACGCGAGCCGCTCCATCGTCGTGCACACCGGCTCCGACTTGTCGGCGGTGTACCAGCCGAACCCCGCGGCGGGACCCAACCCCTTCGCCTCGTACTGCCGGCTCACGAAGAAATCCGTCCCGTAGGAGATTCCCGCGGTGTGCGTGAGGAGGTCCTTGATCGTGATCTGCCGCTTCGCGGGGACGACGGTGCGCCCCGAGTCGGCGCGCGAGGCGACCGTCGTGTGCGCGAACGCGGGAATGAACCGGCTGACCGTGTCGGTGAGCGCGATCTTTCCCTCCTCGACGAGCATGAGGATGGCGGTGCTCGTGATCGCCTTCGACTGCGACGCGATGCGGAACATGGCGTCCTGCGTCATCGGTCGCTTCGATTCGCGGTCGAGCCAGCCGACCGACTTCTGGTAGATCGGTTGGCCGTCGCGCAACACGAGGGCGACCGCGCCGGCAACCCGCCCGGAGTCGACGTACTGCTGCAGGAAGCGATCGATGCGCGCGAGCCGATCGGGG
>JAEKKK010000158.1 GCA_019510405.1 Gemmatimonadota bacterium
TCCAGCCAAGGCTGCGCTCCACCGCGACGGCCGCACCGCCCGCGGTCGTGCCGACCATGGCCCCGTAGACCGCCATGCTGATCAGCACGTACGACTGGATCCGCGCCGCATTGGCACCGCCACCGCTCGCGCGGAACATGAAGAAGAACAGACTCGGGAAGACAACGATGAACATCACCGTGCGCCGATTGCGCAGCATCCGCCGGATCTCGAGCGCCAGCGCGGTGAGGTTGAATCCCCCGAGCGGGGGAAGCGATTGCGCTTCGGCCGTCTGCTCCCCGACAGCGGCTTCGATCGCCGTGCTCATGCCGGCACCTCCGCGTCACCCGTGAGCGCCATGAACGCCGCCTCGAGGGAGTTCGCGGTGATCTCGAGATCCGACGCATGCGTCTGGGTCAGGAGATGGCGCGCGACCGCGTCGGAGTCGGTGCAGGTGATGAGCACCGTGTCGCCGCGCAGCTCGACCGAGCTGACACCGCTCAGCGCGGCCAGTGCGGCGCGATCGGCGTTTGGCACGGTGGCACGCACCGTCCGTCCGCTCGCCATGCTCTTCACGGCGGCCGTCGTGCCGTCGGCGACGATCGATCCCTGCCGAATGAGTACGATGCGATCGGCGTACGCGTCTGCTTCTTCCAGGTAGTGCGTGGCAAACATCACGGTGCGTCCGCGTGCCGCGTCTTCGCGGATGGCGGTCCAGAATTCGCGCCGGGCCTCGACGTCCATCCCCGCGGTGGGCTCGTCGAGCAGGAGCAGCCGGGGGTTGGAGAGCAGCGACATGGCGAACCGAAGCCGTTGCTGCTCGCCGCCGGAGCACTTGCCGACACGTCGATCGGCGATGTGCGCGATCCCCGCGCGCTCCAGCACCTCGCTGACGGGCTGCGGGTTGGCGTACAGCGAGGCGGTGTAGCGCACCGTCTCGTGCACGGTGAAGTCCTTGAGCAGCCCGCCGTTCTGCATCACGGCCGACACGTAGCCCAGCGCGATGGCATCGACCGGCGCACGGCCATACACCTGCACCGTTCCCTCATCCGGTCTGGCGAGGCCGAGGATCATGTCGATCGTCGTCGTCTTCCCCGCCCCGTTGGGGCCAAGGAAGGCGACGATCTCGCCCGGACGAATCGCGAGCGAGAGATCGTTGACGGCGGTGACGTTTCCGTAGCGCTTGGTGAGATGACGCAGGTCGATCGCGAGCATGCCGACCTTCTGGTAGGGGTGCGTTGGGTTACGAACGCCGGCGCGAGCGAGTTTCGCCTTGGACGACCACTCCCAGTTGAACGGCCACTCCCAGTACTGAGTACGAAGTACCAGGTACTTCGACTGGCATAAGACCTCCCGGAAGGCTCGGACGTCGCTCTATCCGAAAGGCACACGGCCGTACTCAGTACCAGCTGCTCGGTGCTTCAGTACGGCCGTTCGCCTGTCAGGTCGAGATCTCGACCCTCATTCCGGGAGCCAGTATGCCAGTCTCGGTACCAAGTACCAGGTACTCGGTACTGGGAGTGGCCGTTCATCGGTTAGAGCGTGGCCGTCGCCCCCGCAGACAAAGTCAGCGCGCGCGTATCGATCTCCGCCCGCACGCGCCGGATGAACTCGTCCACGCTCACGGGCGCGGGCTTCTGCCCTTCCCCCGCCCCGCGCGTGTTCACCGCCACCTGATCCGCCTCCGCCTCGCGACGGCCGACGACGCACATGTACGGCGTCTTCATGCGCGCCCCTTCGGCGATGCGGTACTTCAGCGTCTCGCTGCGCGCGTCGAGCGAGGCACGGATGCCGGCGTTCACCATCCGCTCGACGATCGCCTCCGCCACTGGCGCCTGCTCCTCCGAGATCGGCAGCACGCGCACCTGCTCCGGCGGCAGCCAGGTCGGGAACGCGCCGGCGAAATGCTCGATGAGGATCGCGATGAACCGCTCGAACGAGCCGCTCACCGCGCGATGGATCACGACAGGCCGATGCTCGGCGTTGTCCTCGCCGACGTACGAGAGGTCGAACCGCTCCGGCGCCGCGTAGTCGAGCTGGATCGTGCCGAGCTGCCACGCGCGGCCGAGCGAGTCGGTGACGTCGAAGTCGATCTTCGGGCCGTAGAAGGCGCCGTCGCCCGGCTTGAGCGCATACTCCCGCCCCGTCGCCTCGAGCGCGGCGCGCAGCCCCGCCTCGGCGCGGTCCCACATCGCGTCCTCGCCGATCCGCTGCTCGGGACGCGTCGCGAACTTGAGCGTCGCCGTCAGCCCGAACGACTCGTAATAGCCGAGGATGAAGTCCATCAGGAACTTCACCTCGTCGGCGATCTGATCCTCGCGCAGGAAGACATGGCAATCGTCCTGCGAGAACTGGCGCACGCGCGTCAGCCCGCTCAGCGCGCCCGTCAGCTCGTTGCGATGCAGCACGTCGAAGGTGACGTAGCGCATCGGCAGCTCGCGGTACGAGTGGCGCTTCGCGAGATAGAGCATGTAGTGCGACGGGCAGTTCATCGGCTTGAGCGAGATGTCATGCTCTCCCGTCTCGTTGTCGAGCACGAGGAACATGTTCTCCTTGTACTTGCCCCAGTGCCCCGACAGCTCCCACAGCCCCTTGTTGTACAGCAGCGGCGTGCGGATCTCGGCGAAGTCGCGCCGCTGCCGCTCGCGGCAGTATTCCACGAGGAGGTTGTAGACGGTCGTCCCGCGCTCGGTCCAGAAAGCGGAGCCGGGCGAGAAGGGGTGGAACATGAAGAGATCGAGCTCGCGGCCGAGCCGGCGATGGTCGCGCTTCTTCGCCTCTTCGAGGCGATACAGGTACTGCTCGAGCTCCTCCTTCTTGAACCACGCCGTGCCGTAGATGCGCTGCAGCATCTGGCGCTTCTCGTCGCCACGCCAGTACGCGCCCGCCGTGTTGAGCAGCTTGAAGTGCTTGAGCCGCCCGGTGTCCGGGACGTGTGGTCCCCTGCACAGGTCGATGAACGGCCCGTCGGTGTAGGTCGAGATGATCTCGTTCGGATCGGTGAAGTCGTCGAGCCGCTCGAGCTTGAGCGGATCGTCGACGAAGCGCTTGCGCGCCTCCACCGGCCCGACCTCCTCGCGCACGAACGGATACTTCTCGGCGACGACCTTGCGCATCTCCGCCTCGAAGGCGGCGAGATCGTCCGGCGTGAACGGCGACGCGACCTCGAAGTCGTAGTAGAAGCCGTCGTCGATCGCCGGCCCGAAGCCGATCTTCGCGTCGGGGCGCAAACGCCGCACCGCCGTCGCCAGCACGTGCGCCGCCGAATGCCGCAGCACGCCGAGCGCCTCGGGATCGCGCTCGGTCAGGACGCGGAACGCGCCGCCCTTGCGCAGCGGTGTCATGAGATCCTGGATCTCCCCATCCACCGACACGGCGACGGCCGCGCCGAGCAGGCGCTCGCCGATCGACCGCACGACGTCGGCCGGTAGAGTGCCGGGGGCCACGTGACGCGTGGCGCCGTCGGGCAGCACGAGGGTGAGCTCCTCGGTGGCGGGAGCAGCAGGACGATCGATCATGTATGACGTCGAGGTGGAACGGGTCGGGGCAAATCAGCCCAACAACGGCGAGAGCAGGTGCGCGTACTTGAAGTACAGCACCACGCCCGCGATGATCGCGAGGCCGACGACGACCCAGAGAATGATCTTCCGGGACGAGACGGTCGATTCGGTCTCGGTGATCTCGGTCTCCGACCGAAACTGGCGCGTGGGACGCATGTGCGGGCCGTTTTCTGGGGTCGGCGGGCGGCCTTCTTCTTGCACCGCTTCGCGAAACTTTCCTTCGTAAGCTATCCTTGCGGCTGACCCTCCGCCACAGGTTTCACCATGCCATACCTGCGTTTCGAGGACGACGAATCGTCCGTAACGGGCACGGTCACGAGCGTGCTCCTGGGCGCCGTCGCCGGCTTCGCGGCTGGAATGCTGGTCGCGCAGCGGTTCGGTGGCTTCAGTGGGCTCGCCGACCGGATGCGTCGCCGCAAGGCCGACGAAGACGAAGCCGAGGCGTCCGCGCCCGCGGTCGCCGACGACTTCAGCGAGTACGATGAAGAGTACGACGAGCTGGAGGATGAAGGCGTGCCGAATGAAGGGCTCGAGGAGCGCGTCCTGGAAGCGTTCCGCAACGATCCGATCCTGAGCGAGCGGGCCATCGACATCGGTGGCATCGGCGAGGACACGATCGAGCTGGCGGGGTGGGTGAACACCGAGGAGGAAGCGGAGCACGCGGTCGTGCTCGCGCGCGGCGTTCCCGGCGTCGAGACGGTGGTGAACCGAATCGCCATCGGTGATCTGGAGCAGCGGATCCGCGACCACTCGCGCCGCTTCGAGGAGGGGGATGACGCCCTCACCGAGGCGCGGTGGGAGGGGCGCACGATCGGCACGGGGCGGCGCCGTCAGGGCACGTCGGACGAGCCGGATCGCCACGCCACCCCGCGCGTCGAGCTCGAGGAGCGCTGGACCTCCGCCGATCAGGAGCTCGCGCAGGCTGCCGACGAGACGGCGGGCACGGCCGAGCGCCGCGCCTCGACCAAACGCACGCCCAAGGGCGACCGCACCGGCGGAGCGCCCGTCGCGCCGACCGGGGTGCCCAAGGCCGACCACGTCGCCGACCAGAACCAGGGCGACTGAGCCGTCCCCGGGGCGTCCGCGCCCCGCTTCGCGCTTCAACCGACATGACCTGCGGATTAACTTCCGCGGGTCATGTCCATTTCCGAGCCGCTCGAGTCTGCCCCCGCCCCCGTGACGGAGCCATTGCCCGCGCAGTACGATCCCGCCGCCAACGAGCCGGCGATCTACGCGCGTTGGCTCGAGGCGGGCTGCTTCACCGCCGACGCGGCACGGGCGAGCGCGACGGGCGGCGATCGGGAGCCGTACACGCTCGTCATGCCCCCGCCGAACGTCACGGCGATCCTCCACGTCGGGCACGGCCTCAACAACACGGTGCAGGACGTGCTCGTGCGCTGGGCGCGCATGAAGGGGCGCGAGACGCTCTGGGTGCCCGGCACCGACCACGCCGGCATCGCCACGCAGAACGTCGTCGAGAAGCAGCTCGCCCGCGAAGGGCTCACGCGGCAGGACCTCGGCCGCGAGGCGTTCGTCGAGCGCACGGCGGCGTTCGTCGCTGAAACCGGGGGCGTGATCCTCCAGCAGCTCCAGGCGATCGGCGCGTCCGCCGACTGGTCGCGCACGGCCTACACCTTCAGCCCCGAGTTGAGCCGCGCGGTGCGCGAAGCGTTCGTGCGGCTGCACGAGCGCGGGCTGATCTACAAGGGACACCGGGTGATCCACTGGTGCCCACGCTGCCTCACCTCGCTGAGCGACGAGGAAGCGGAGCCGGAGGCGGAGACGGGCGCGCTGTACCATCTGAGCTATCCGCTCGTCGAGCCGACGGGTGAGCGCACCGCGCTGTCCGTCGCCACGACGCGTCCCGAGACGATGCTCGACGACGTCGCCGTCGCCGTGAACCCGAACGACGAGCGGTATCGCGCGCTGATCGGCAAGCACGTCCTCCTCCCGATCCTCGACATCCCGATCCCGATCGTCGCCGACGAGTACGCGGATCCGGAGTTCGGCACCGGTGTCGTGAAGATCACGCCGGCGCACGACATGAACGACTTCGAGGTCGGACGCCGCCACGATCTCCCCATGCCCGTCGTGATCGACGAGCATGGCGCAATGAACGAGGTGACGGATGCCGCCGGCCGAGTTCCGCCCGAGCTCCGCGGGGTGGATCGCTTCGCGGCGCGAGAGCGCGTCGTCGAGATGCTCGAGAAGCTCGGCCGGCTCGAGAAGAAGGAGGTGCACCAGCACAACGTGCGGCACTGCTACCGCTGCGACACCGTGGTCGAGCCGCGGCTCAGCGACCAGTGGTTCGTGCGCATGGCGCCCCTCGCCGAGCCCGCGCTCGCCGCGGTGCGCTCGGGCCGCGTGCGCCTGCTCCCCGAGAAGTGGGTCGGGGTGTACGAGCACTGGATGTCGAACATCCGCGATTGGAACATCTCGCGGCAGCTCTGGTGGGGACACCGCGTGCCGGTGTGGTACTGTGCCGCGTGCCCGTCGCCGGAGAACGTCATCGTCGCGCGCGAGGATCCCGCGAGCTGCCCGCACTGCGGAGGCGCGGTCACGCAGGACGAGGACGTGCTCGACACCTGGTTCTCGAGCTGGCTCTGGCCGATCTCCACGCTCGGCTGGCCGAACGAAGCGTCCACGGACCTGCGCACCTTCTATCCCACCGACGTCCTCGTCACCGCCCCGGAGATCATCTTCTTCTGGGTCGCGCGGATGATCATGTCGGGGTATGCGTTCAAGGGCGACGCCCCCTTCCACACCGTGTACCTGCACGGCACGGCGCGCGACACGAAGGGGATCAAGATGTCGAAGTCGCTCGGCAACGGCATCGATCCGCTCGACGTCGTGAAGCTGTACGGCGCCGACGCGCTGCGCTGGACGCTGGTGTCGGGGATGGGACTCGGCGCCGACGTGATGCTCGATCCGCTCGACCTCGAGAAGTCGTTCGCGCCGGGCCGCAACTTCGCCACGAAGCTGTGGAACATCGGCCGCTTCCTGCTCACCAACGTCGGGACGGATCCCGTGCGGCCGATCGGCGACGTCCGGCGCGACGAGCTCGCGCGCGCCGACGCGTGGATCCTCGACCGGCTCGACA
Organism: Gemmatimonadota bacterium; assembly: GCA_019510405.1. Taxonomy (GTDB): domain Bacteria; phylum Gemmatimonadota; class Gemmatimonadetes; order Gemmatimonadales; family Gemmatimonadaceae; genus AG11. Next base: position 6,640 of record JAEKKK010000158.1, read on the forward strand.
CTGCCGTGCGCGAGTGCGACCGCGCGATCGGTCCGCTCAGCCCGGCCGCGAACGATACGTGGCGCTCCGAGGAGCTGACCGCCGGACTGCGGCTCAACGAGTACGCCGAGACGGCGCGCCGCTTCGTGTGGAACGAGCTCGCGGACTGGTATCTCGAGGCAATCAAGACGCGGCTCGCCACAGCGGGCGACGACCGCGAGGTCGCGCGCGCCGTCCTGCTGCACGTGTTCGACCAGGCGCTCCGCCTGCTCCATCCGATCGTCCCCTTCGTGACCGAAGCACTCTGGCAGAAGCTGCCTGGCCACGTCGACGGCACCTTCCTCGCCACGTCGAGCTGGCCCGCGGCGAATACCGCCACCGGTTCGTCCACGCTCAACAGCTTGACGAATTCTGGTAGTGCGTTCGCCGGCGAGTTCGAGTTGATCAAGGACATCGTCGACGCGATCCGCCGCGTGCGCTCGGAGTACAACGTGCCGGCGAGCCAGACGATCGAGGCGTTCGTCGTCGCGTCGTCCGCGGCGCAGCGGACGCTCGAGAGCGAGCGCGCGCTCCTCATGCGGCTCACCAAGACGGCGCTCACCGCCGTGGAGCGCGCGCCGGCCGGTGCGGCGGCGAACGTCATCCTCGCCGGCGGGACGGAATTGATCGTTCCGCTCGAGGGGCTGATCGACGTGGCGAAGGAATGCGCGCGGCTGCGCAGCGAGCTGGCCGGCCTGGAGAAGCAGCTCGCATCGCTCGAGGCGCGGCTCGAGAATCCCGGGTTCGTCTCGCGCGCCCCGGCGCAGGTCGTGGAGTCGGAGCGCGCGAAGGCGAGCGAGTGGCGCGCGCGCCGCGAGCTGCTGCGCACACGAATCGAGGGGTTGTGCGGCGTCGCCTGATCGCCGCATCGATCCTCGTCGCCGCATGTGCATCGGCGGGCCCGCCACCGGGAGGCCCGGAGGATCGCTCGCCTCCGCGCCTGGTGCGCGTCACCCCCGACACGAACGCGGTGAACGTGCGCGAGCGCAACGCGACGTTCTACTTCGACGAGCAGATCAACGATCGCGGTTCGGGTGAAGCGGACCTCACCAACTTCTTCCTCGTGTCGCCGAACGACGGAACGCCGCGCGTGAGCTGGCACCGGTCGCGCATCGAGGTTCGGCCGCGACACGGTTTCCGTGGCAACACGGCATACACGATCACCCTGCTCCCCGGGTTGAGCGACCTGCGGGGCAACCGGATGAAGACCGGCGGCGCCGTCACCTTCTCGACGGGAAGCTCGATCCCCACGCTGCGCATCAAGGGCCACGCATTCGATTGGGTGGCGGAGCGCGTTTCACCCGACGCGCTGATCGAGGCGATCACACCGGACAGTATCGTCTACCTCGCGCAGGCGGATTCCCTCGGCGCCTTCACCGTCGGCCCGCTCCCGCCGGGCACGTATCTCATGCGCGGCACGATCGACCAGAATCGCAACCGCACCCAGGATCGCACCGAGCCGTGGGACACGGTGCGCGTCGCGGCGCCGCAGACGGGACAGCTCGAGCTGCTCATGGCGCCGCGCGACACGCTGCAGGCGCGCATCCAGGGCGTGAGCGTCACGGACTCCGTCACGCTCGCCGTCACCTTCGACCGCCTGCTGGATCCGGGGCAGCCCTTCCCCACCGCGAACTGGAAGCTCGCCGGCGTCGACAGCGTCGGCGTCCCGATCACCGCCACGCGCACGCCGCACGAGGAGAAGGAGCGGGAAGCGACGCTGCAGCGTCAGGCCGGCGATTCCGCGCGCCGTGCCGATTCGATCGCGCGTCGCCCGCTGCCGCCGCTGCCGCGCGCCCAGCCGGCCGACACGGGCGCGAATCGCGCGCCGGGCAAGCCGGGCCCGTTCACGACGCTCAACATCATCCTCGCGAAGCCGGTCACGCCGAGCACGACGTATCGGCTCAGCGTCATCGGCGTGCGCGCCCTGAGCGGTCGCGTGACCAACAGCGAGCGGCAGTTCACCACGCCGAAGCCGCCGCCGCCGCCGAAGGTGAATGCGGTGCCGCCGGGCTCCGCGCCACCGAATGGCGCGCCGAACCCGACGACACCGCCGACGACGCCGCCCACGACCCCGCCGACCACGCCGCCGCAGAGAGGTCCATGAGCGACGCGCGCCGCGCCCTACCGAGCGTCGGTGCGTTGCTGGAGAGCGCCGGCGTGCGGGCGCTGCTCCAATCGGCGCCGCGCTCGCTCGTCGTGGACGCAGTGCGTGCAGCGGTGGCGGACGCGCGCACGTCGGCGGCCGTCCCCTCGGACGACGCCGGCTGGACCGCCGTCGTCGCCGAGCGTCTCGCCGACGCGTCGAGGCGGTCCCTGCGCCGCGTCGTGAACGCGACGGGGATCGTGCTGCACACGAACCTCGGCCGCGCGCCCCTCGCCGACGTGGCGCTCGAGGCGATCGCCGCCATGGCCGGCGGCTACTCCAACCTGGAGTTCGATCTCGACGCCGGCGCGCGCGGCTCGCGCTACGTGCACTGCGCATCCCTGCTGCGCGAGCTCACCGGCGCGGAGGACGCACTCGTCGTCAACAACTGCGCGGCGGCACTCGTGCTCGCGCTCAACACGATCGCCGACGGGCGCGAGGCGATCCTCTCGCGCGGCGAGCTGGTGGAGATCGGCGGCAGCTTCCGCGTCCACGAGATCATGAGCAAGAGTGGCGCGCGCCTGCGCGAGGTCGGCGCGACGAATCGCACCCATCTCGTCGACTACGAGCGGGCGCTCGGCCCGAGCACGGGCGCCATCCTCAAGGTCCATCGCAGCAACTTCGCCGTCACCGGCTTCACCTCCGAAGCCACCGTCGCCGAGCTCGCGCCCCTCGCGCAGCAGGCCGGCATCCCGATCCTGCACGACCTCGGCAGCGGACTGCTCGTGTCGCTGGAGAGCATCGGGTTGAAGGGCGAGCCCACGGCACGCGAGGCGCGCGCCGCCGGCGCCTCGATCGTCGTGATGAGCGGCGACAAGCTGCTCGGCGGCCCGCAGGCGGGGCTCATCGTCGGAGACGCGAAGTGGATCGACGCGATGCGGCGCAATCCGCTCGCGCGCTCGTACCGCGTCGACAAGCTGACGCTCGCCGCGCTCGAGGCGACGCTCGCGCTCTATCGCGAGCCGGCGCGCGCCCTCGCCGAGATTCCGACGCTCGCCCTGCTCGGCACGTCGCCCGACGAGCTGCGCGGCCGCGCCGACGCGCTGTGTCGTGCACTCGCCGCGGACGGTGTGGCATGCGAAGTCGTCGAGTCGGTGGGAAGCGTCGGAGCGTGCGCATTCCCCGACGCCGAGCTCCCTGGCGCAGCGGTCGCGCTGGCGGGCGATGCGGAGGGGTGGGCGCGGCGCCTGCGCACTGGAAGTCGTGATCGCTCCTCTCCGCGACGCTCCGCCCTTTCGGCCGGAGTGCCGCATGACCAGCCACCGGCCGTAGTCGGCCGCGTGCACGACGGACGGCTGCACCTCGATCTCCGCAGTGTCCTCGCGCACGAGCTGTCCGAGCTCGCGCGCGCAGTCGTGGACGCGCGTGAATGAGCGTCTGCGGCGTCGCGCCGCCCTGCTCGACCGCGATGGAACGATCATCGTCGATGCCCACTATCTCGCCGATCCCGATCGCGTCGTCCTGCTGCCCGGCGCCGCCGAAGCGATTCGTCGGCTCGCCGGCGCGGGGATTCCGTCCGTCGTGTGCAGCAACCAGTCCGGGATCGCGCGCGGACTCGTGACGCTGGAACAGTATCGCGCCGTTCGCCTGCGTACGGCGGCACTGCTGCAGAACGAAGGGGCCGAGCTGCTCGACACCTTCATCTGTCCGCATCACCCGGACTTCGGTGGTCCCTGCCCCTGCCGGAAGCCCGGCGTCCTGCTGTTCCAGCAGGCGGCCGAGGTGCATGGCCTCGATCTACATCGGTCGCTCTTCGTCGGCGACAAGTACCGCGACGTCGCGCCGGCGGCACAGTACGGCGCGCCCGCCTTCCTGATCCAATCGACCGAGACGCCGGCCGACGACGTGAGCCGCGCGACGGCGGCGGGGGTACCGGTCGTCGCATCGCTGCTCGACGCGGTGAAGCAGTTTCTGGAGCGCGCATCGTGAC
>JAEKKK010000159.1 GCA_019510405.1 Gemmatimonadota bacterium
GCAGCGCCTGCGCCTGCGCCTGCGCCCGCGACCTCGGCAGCCGGCGCCGCGCCGGCGCGGCCGGCAGCACGGTTTGGCAGCATCACCTACGACCGCACCGGCGTCGGCGACACGTCGCTGTTCGCGCCGCTCGAGTTGACCGCGCCGAACATCTATCGCTCGGGCTCCGGCGCGCCGGGACCCAAGTACTGGCAGAACCGGGCCGACTACGACATCAAGGCGTCGCTCGATACGACGGCGAAGACGCTCACCGGCACGCTCCGGATGCGCTACACGAACAACTCGCCGGACACGCTGCACTTCATCTGGATGCAGGTCGAGCAGAATGCGTTCAAGGACAAGTCGCTCAACTCGTACGTCTTCCCGGCGAACTCGCGCTTCGGCGCGCGGGGCTTCGAGGGTGGGGACGTGATCGAGCGGTTCGACCAGGTGCTGACCGGCAACCGCCGCGTTGCGCTCAAGCGTCGCCCGAACGAGACGGTGATGAAGGTGGACCTCGCCGAGCCGCTCGCGCCCGGACGCGCCGCGACGTTCGACGTCGCATGGCACTTCCTGATCCCGGAGCACGGCGCGGATCGCATGGGCCGCGACGGCTCGCTCTACGAGCTCGCGCAGTGGTATCCGCGCGTCAACGTGTACGACGACGTGCGTGGATGGAACACCGAGCCATACCTCGGCCAGGGTGAGTTCTACCTGGAGTACGGCGATTACGCGGTGGAGATCACCGTGCCGTCGGGCTACATCGTCGCGAGCACGGGCACGCTGACGAATCCGACGGCCGTCCTCACGCCGACCCAGGTCTCGCGGCTGGCGCAGGCGTCGAAGTCGGCCACGCCGGTGAACATCGTCACACTCGACGAGATTCGATCGGGCGCGGCTCGGCCGAAGAGCGGGTCTCCGACCGCGACGTGGAAGTTCTCGGCGAAGAACGTGCGCGACGTCGCCTGGGCCGCGTCGCCGGAATACATCTGGGACGCGAGCTCGTGGAACGGCATCCTCGCGCAGGCCTACTACCGCCCGAGCGCGGTCGATCCGTGGAAGGATGCGGCGGACCAGACGCGCATGTCGCTCGAGGAGTATTCCACGCGCTGGTTCAAGTATCCGTGGCCGCAGATGAGCGCCGTCGAGGGGCCGATCAGCGGTATGGAATACCCGATGCTCGTCATGGAAGCGAAGAGCGAGGACAAGTACGATCTGTACAACGTCGTGACGCACGAGATCGGGCACAACTGGTTCCCGATGCTCGTCGGTTCGAACGAGCGCGTCTACATGTGGCAGGACGAAGGGTTCAACACGTTCATCAATACGTTCAGCGAAGCGCGCCGCTACCCGGAGAAGGGCGACCAGATGGCGCGTGCGGCCGGTGAGCGGCAGTACGTCGAGGCGGCGATGAAAGCGAACGCCGACAAGCCGATCGACATCAACCCCGACCGCATCGATCCGCGCATCCTCGGCCTTGCCGCGTACGTGAAGCCGAGTGTCGGGCTGCAGCTGCTGCGGCAGGAGATCATGGGCCCCGACGCGTTCGACGACGCCTTCCGCACGTACATCCAGCGCTGGGCGTACAAGCATCCGACGCCCGCTGACTTCTTCCGCACGATGCAGGATGCGGGGGGCAAGCGCCTCGACTGGTTCTGGCGCGAGTGGTTCGTCGAGAACCCGCACTTCGACCAGGCGATCGACACCGTCGTGACGCAGCAGCGAGGCGATTCACAGCACGTCGTCGTCGCCTACGGCAACCGTGCGCGCGGCGTGCTGCCGATCCACGCGCTGTTCACCTTCAGCGACGGCTCGACGGAGAAGTACGACTATCCGGCCGAGGTGTGGAGCACGAACACGACGCGCTATGTCCGGGAGTACGATTTCCGCGGCAAGACGTTGCGCCGGATCGAGCTCGACCCGGACAACCGGCTCGTCGATCTGAATCGTGCGAACAACGCGTGGCCCAGCTCGGCAGGCATTGGCCCAAAGCCGTAGAGCGTGACGCCGAGCCTGATCGCAGAGTGAAGTGACATGGGCGGCCAGTGGCCGCCCATGTTTGCACCAGCCTGCTTGGCAGCAAATTTGCGCCAAGTGTTACTTGTAGGTGTCGCAAGCGGTTGCAGGCGATCGCAGCCGCAGCTCGCGGAAAGGATACGAAGCCGGCATCACAAACGCACCGCACTCGTTCGACCGGCGGACCCGCAGCGGAGTCCAAATGCGAAGCCGTTATCGATCACGAAGAACGGTTCGACATCAGCGCGTCAGACTTGCGCCGTCGTCGCGAAAGCACCGACACGGTGTCGCGAGTGGTGAAAGCGCATGACTGACGAGCGACGATTCGAGGAGCTGCTCGCGGAGTTCACGCGAGTGGGAGTGGATCTCGACAGCTTTCCCGCCGGCATCGGCGTTCATCGGGAGGATGCGCTTCGCATTCTCCGCTCACTCCCCGATGGTGCAGGACCCGCGGCCTTCCTGAGCCGCGTACGACTCGAGCAGCACAGCTCCGCACGGAACGGCGGCGGCGACGCCTACTCCGCGACCGGAACCTGATCCGCTCCTGTCTTCGTCAGCTCGTCGGCGCCGCAGCCAACCGGCTCGCGTGCGCGTCGAGCTCCGCCACCAGCTCGGTGCCGAAGTAGAACGCGAGCTCCACGCGTGCCATGGCGTACGCCGTGGGGCCGTCGCCGGCGCAGACGAGCGACTCGTCGTGCAGCTCGTCGGAGCAGAGTAACGCGCCGTCGCCGAAGGTGACGGGAAAGAGCGTGCTCACCATCGGCTTGAGCACGTGGTAGTCCTCGCCGCGCGCGAGGAGCGCGCCGTGGATGAGGCAACCGCGCCCATCGCGACGGAGGAAGACGCACGCACCGTCCACGACGGCCGTGCGCGTCGCGAAGCCGCCGGGAAAGTCGGCATCCTCGTCGAGTGCAGGGACGAACCACTGCTCGCGCCCGATCTGGACCAGCGGCTCGAGCTCGGCGGCGCGCGCCAGGATCCGGTCGCGCTCGACGATCGATACGTCGACGCCATGCTTGCAGCAGGCGTCGCCGCAGAACGAGCAGCGCAGGCAGTAGCCGAAGTAGCGCCGGGTGAAGATCGCGTCATCCACTTCGTGGACGACGGGCGCGCCGTCGCGGGCGGCGAAGGCGCGGGAGAGCGGGAGGAGCGTCAGGCGGCGCTCGGGTCCGCGGAGCCGTCGGCCGGCTCCGCCGCGGGTGCGTCATCCGCGCTTCCAGCGCGCCGCGCGCCGCGGCGACGGCCGCGGCCACGCCGCTTGCCACCGGCTGGACGCGGCGTCGAAACACCCGCCTCGATGGCCGGCGCGCGACGGGTGACCGACTGGCGGCACGCTTCGAGAACCGCCTCGAGCGCTTCGATGCCGTCGTCGGTCGCCTCGAGGAAGAGGTCGTGCACGACCGACTCGGCGCGCTCCAGCTGCTTGACGAGGGCGAGCGCCATGGCTCGGCTCGGCATCGTGCCACAGAGCTTCGCGTCGATGCGATTGCCAGCCGGCCGCCGATACACGGTCACCGCACCCTGCTTCCCCGGCTGGAGGAAGTACGGCGACCGGGAGACGGCGGCGCGCTTCTTCGGCGATCGGCGCTTCTTCTCGTTCATGCGGCGAGCGTGGTCATGTGCACGGTGAAACGTATGCCGAGTGCTCTCGGCGCGGGAGGTCCGAAAAGACCCACCCTCGCGCCTCTCCAGCGAGCCCGCATAGCTTGGAGATGACGCAGCGAACACTCAACAGTCACGGCGCAATGACCGCACCCACTACCTCATCCGAACAGGACCTCCGATACCCCATCGGCAAGGCCGACACGAAGACCCCGCTGGCCGCAGGAGAGCGAGCGCAGCGCATCGATTCCATCGCCGCGCTGCCGGCGCAGCTGCGAAAGGCCGTGGCCGGACTGAACGACGCTCAGCTCGACACGCCCTACCGTCCCGGCGGCTGGACGGTCCGTCAGGTCGTGCATCACGTGGCGGACAGCCACATGAACGCCTTCATCCGATTCCGGCTCGGCTTCACCGAGGACAACCCGACGATCAAGCCGTACGACGAGAAGGCGTGGACCGAGCTGCCGGACAACCGGCACCTGCCGGTGGAGATCTCGCTCCAGCTGCTCGACTCGCTGCACGAGCGGATGGTGCACATGCTGCGCAGCGTGCCGCCGGCCTACTTCCAGCGCACGATCTTCCACCCGGAGAACGGCCCGATGACGCTCGACGCCGTGGTGAGCATGTACGCGTGGCACGGGCAGCACCACACGGCGCACGTGACGGGGCTGCGGCAGCGGCAGGGTTGGAGCTAATGAAGCGCGCGCGGCGCGTGCGCGCCGCGCGCCTCGCCGCGCGCCTCGCCGCGGCGATCGCGCTCGCGGTCGCCTGTCGCGGCGGTGAGCGGGGCGGGACGCCGGCCGCCGACTCGGCGGCCGGCACACCAGCCGTCGCATCAGGCGCGGCATCGGCGACACCGGGCGCGGGGAAGCCGGCGTGCGAGCGAACGGGGCACTGGATCCCCTGTCAGGTGCGCCAGCGGCTCGAGCGCTCGGGATTGGCGCCGCGCGATTCCAACGCGAAGGGCCAGCCCGAGCTGGGGCCTTCGCCCACGGTGTTCCGCGTGGGGAGAGGAAGTCTCGCCGTGTACCTGTTCGCCGACTCGGTGGCGCGTGCACGTGCCGCGACGAAGCTCGACACGGTGACGTTCGTCGGTACGGAACACCCGCTCACGATGCTGTCGCGCGCGACGGTGATCCAGAACGACAATCTGCTCGCGCTTTTGTACAGCAAGAACGAGCAGCAGCGGGAGCGCGTCTCGGACGCGCTGATGGCGGGGCCGCCGCAGCCGTGATGCGGAGGTGCGGGGATGCGGGGATGCGATACAGTGTCGAGGGACCATGATCAGTCGTAATGCGTGTACACTGGCCGGCGCGGTGGCGGCGCTCCTCATGGTCGCTTGTGGGGTGAGTGAGGATCAGGAGGTGCAGCTCGGGCGGCAGAACGCCGAGCAGATCAACTCGCAGATCCCGCTCGTGCGCGATCCGATCGTCACGAACTACGTGCGCGATCTCGGGATGTCCATCGCGCGCACGACACCGCGCGCCGATCTGGATTGGCAGTTCTTCGTCGTCAACAGCCCCGAGGTGAACGCATTCGCGCTGCCGGGTGGATTCATCTACGTGAACCGCGGGCTGATCGAGCGGGCGGAGAATCTCGACGAGCTCGCGGGGGCGCTCGGCCACGAGATCGGCCACGTGGTGCGCCGACACTCCGTGCAGCAGATGGAGAAGCAGACCGGGGCGAACGTTGCGGTGGGGCTGGGCTGCACGCTTACGCGGCTGTGCAACAGCGACGTCGCGCGAGCGGCGATCCAGGTGGGCGGCGCCGCGCTGTTCGCGCGGTACAGTCGGACGGACGAGGCGGAGGCGGACTCCGAGGCGGTGCTGAACGTGACCGCCGCGGGGCTCGACCCGCACGGCATCCCTGCCCTGTTCCGCCGACTGATCGAGGAGCGTCGCACGGCACCGCTCCGCATAGCGGCATTCTTCGCCTCGCATCCGCTCGAGGAGGACCGCATCGTGGCGACCGAGCGCGAGATCGCCGCGCTCGATCCGCGGGGGCTCGAGGGGCTGCGCGTCGACGATCCGAGCTATCAGGCGTTCCGGGCGCATCTTCGGGATCTACCCGCTCCGCCGGAGCCGCCGGCGCAGGACCAGATCTCCCCCGATCAGCTGCGGCGGCAGTAAGAAGTTCTTGCCGCTGTTCGACGACTACGGCCCTGCGATCTGTTCCGGCGCAGCGGTGGGCGTCTGGCGCGCAACGGGGCCTGAGCGTCTGGGCGGCGGAGGCATCGTCACGCCGCCGGACACGATGAACGCCATCACGTCGGCGCTCTCGGCGTCGAGGGGCTCGACGGCGCTCGACGGAAAGATGAGCAGCGAGCCGGCGAAGTTGTACGACTGCGGGAGATACACGGCCACGTGCTCGTGCATCCCCATCGAGTCCAGGGTTTCCTGAGTGACGAAGCCGATCGCGCGCGCCTGGCCGCCGAAGAATGGGGTGACGATGACGGGCTTGTCGAAGCGGCGCTTCTCGCCGACGAAGGCGTTGAGCAGGTCGCGCGTGCTGGAGTAGAGCAGGCGCACGAAGGGGAGCCGCTCGAGCATGCTCTCCAGCGCGGCGAGCATCCGCCTGGTGAGGAAGCTCGACGCGACGAACCCGAACAGGGTGATGAGCACGACGGTCGCGAAGAACCCCGCGCCGGGGATGGGCAGACCGAGCCAGCCGTCGATCGTGGCGAAGACGCGCACGCACACGTACACCGTGATGGCGAACGGCGCGAGCAGGACGAGCCCCTTCAGGAAGTAGTTGAGCAGACGCGCCATCGCGGTCACTTCGGGGTGGAGGACTGCCCGGCGGGCGCGCCCTGCTCGCTCGCCTTCCACGCGCGCGCGATCGCCTCGAGGTCGGCGTCGAATCCGATGCGCGTCACGTTCACCTTGAGCGCGGTCCTGCTGCCGTCCACGCTGACGATCGCCCCGTGGCCGTCGTGGCGCAGCAGGAGCGGGCTCCCGTCGTAATCGATCCGTACGTCGGCGGGCCCCGTGACACGCATTGCCCGCGGGATCGCCTGCCTCGTACTCATCGCGAGCGGTACGAGCTCGCACAGGATGCTGTCACGCCCGGTCGCGCTCAGCCGGCCGAGCGCCAGCTCGTAGAGCGCGTACGAGTCGTTCACGAAGGGAAACGCCGCGCCGCGCACGGTGAACCGCGACGTCGTATCGCCCGACGTGCGATGTCCGACGAGCACGACGGAGTCGCGCGTGAAGCGGGCCGAGAGCGACTGCATGCCGCCGGGAAGCGCGGCACCGTCCCCGTCGCGCAGAGAGTAGTCGGCACGCGTCGGCAGACCGTTCGGGGCGAGCTCGACCGAGTAGCGTCCGACGCGTGCGAGAGGCCGCCGCGTCACGACCAGTCCTTCCATCGTCTTCGCCGTGCGCGTGTAGCGCTCGATCGCAATCGTGTCGTCGCCCACCCGTGCCAGCAGCGTCGTGCTCGTGCGTGGCACGGGAGCGGGTACCACGGTGCCCGGCGAGCACCCCGCGACGAGCGAAAGCGCGGCGAGCGCGGCCGCAGCGACGGGGCGGGCAGTAGCGGCGAACATGGTGATCTCCCGAGGAGTGCGCATGGCGACCGTATGGTAGCGTGGTTTGCGTCGCGCCGCACTGGCCTACTGCTTGCCGCATCCCTCCTGCCCGCAGGACGCAATGGGAAGCTCAATGCAGTGGAGGTACCGATGGTGCAGCGCCCAGGACAGCAGAAGGGACCGCAGCAGCACGCGGAAGGACAGCACGGCGAGAAGACGCACGAGCGCTTCATCGAGCAGATCCACGAAGCGACGGATCCGGACGAGGAGCGTCAGCGCGATGGTGAGAGCTACGAGAGCCACGAGAGCGACGCGCGCGGGCGGGACGGGGAGCGCCGCTGACTTCCTGCCCGAGCGGCATACGCTGCCCGCGCTTCGGCGCGCGGCGGCGGGTTGTCGCGGCTGTCATCTCTGGAAGGTCGGGACGCAGACCGTGTTCGGCGAAGGCACGCGCACCGCGACGGTGATGTTCGTCGGCGAACAGCCCGGCGATCAGGAGGATCGCGCGGGGCATCCGTTCGTCGGGCCATCGGGACGACTGCTCGACGGCGCGCTCGAGCGCGCCGGCCTGGATCGCGGCGACGCGTACGTGACCAACGCGGTGAAGCACTTCAAGTGGGTGCCGGACGGCACGGGCAAGCGGCGCATCCACAAGACGCCGAATGCGTCGGAGGTGCGCGCCTGTCACCCATGGCTCGACGAGGAGATCGCCGTCGTGAAGCCGCGCGTGATCGTGGCGCTCGGCGCGACCGCGGCGAAGGCGGTGTTCGGACCGCAGACGCGCGTCACGACCCAGCGCGGCAAGCCGCTGCGGACGCCGCTGGCCGAAGCGGGATTCGCGACGGTCCATCCGAGTGCGGTACTCCGGACGCCTGGCGAGCTTCGTGCCGAGGCGGAGCAGGCGTTCGTGGACGACCTGAAGAAGGTCGCCCGGTATCTCGCGCGTCACACGGAGTGACGCGCGCCCCTCTCAACTCAGGTGCGCGACATGGCTTCCACTCTCGATCTGGCCCAGCAGCATCTCGGGCCGCAGGAGATTCAGCAGATCAGCCAGCAGCTCGGCACGGACCCGGCTCAGACGCAGCAGGCGGTGAACGCCGCGTTGCCGGCGCTGGTGGGCGGGCTGGCGAGTACGGCGCAGCAGCCGGGCGGCGCCAGCGGCATCCAGCAGCTCCTCGGCTCGCACGGTGGAATTCTCGGCAGTCTCGGCTCCCTGATCGGCGCGGGCGGAGCGGCCGACGGCGGCATACTTGGCCAGGTGCTGGGGCGACATCAGGAGGACGTGAATCAGGGCGTGCAGCAGGCGAGCGGGCTGGATTCGGATCGCACGCGCAAGCTGTTGATGATTCTCGCCCCGATCGTGCTCGGAGCGCTCGCCAAGCGCGCGATGAATCACGGCGCGGCCCAGAACGACCCGAATCAGCTGAACGACGTGCTGCGCCAGGACGCGCAGCACGCACAGGAGCAGGCGCAGGCACAGGGCCAGAAGCACGTCGGCGGCCTGCTCGGCAAGATGCTGGACATGGCCTACGCGCCCAACCTCAGAAATTCGTAACCCATGGGACCAGACCCTGGGGTCAGATGCCGAAGGTGTCTGACCCCTTGGTCATCAGCGGGTCCGGTTATCTTTCAGCATGCCCTCCCACCGCAAAGCCATCGCTCATCTCCGGAGCGTCGATCCGGTGCTGGCGAGCATCATCGACCGCGTCGGACCGTGCCGGCTCGAAGCGCGACGCACGGGGACGCACTACGACGCGCTCGTGCGCTCGATCGTGTTCCAGCAGCTCTCGGGGAAGGCGGCGAGCACCATCCACCGCCGCTTCACCGAGCTCTATCCCGGCAAGCGGCCGCGTGCCGAGCACGTGGTGACGACGGAGGAGCATCTGCTGCGCGGGGCGGGCCTCTCACGCCAGAAGATCGGCTACCTGCGCGATCTCTCGGCGCGTGTCGCCGATCGATCGCTGCCGCTGGCGCATCTCGGCCGTCTCCCGGACGACGAGATCATCGAGCATCTCGTGCAGGTGAAGGGGATCGGGCGATGGACGGTGCAGATGTTCCTCATGTTCCGACTCGGCCGCCCCGACGTGCTCCCCGAGCTCGACCTCGGCGTGCAGAACGCCATCCAGCGCGCGTATGGCCTGAAGAAGCGGCCCGCGCCGAAGGACGTGCTGCGCATCGGGGAGAAGTGGCGGCCGTACGCGTCGATCGCGAGCTGGTACCTCTGGCGTTCGCTCGAGAACGGAGACGGACAGGCCTGACGCGTCCCGCATGATGGAGCGTCGCGCGCTCGGCACATCGGGGCTCGAGGTGCCGGTGGTCGGCATGGGCACCTGGCGCACCTTCGACGTGCGCGGCGCGGACGCGATCGCACGATGCCGCGCGGTGCTCGACGAAGCCTACGCCGCGGGCGCGACCTTGTTCGACACCTCGCCGATGTACGGCGCGTCGGAGCAGGTGCTCTCGGAGACGATGGGCGCGCGGCGGAAGGACGCACTCGTCGCCGACAAGCTGTGGACGCCCGACGACGACGAAGCCGAGCGCCAGGCGCAGCGGGCGCTGCGCTGGTACGGCGATCGGGTGGACGTGTATCAGGTGCACAACCTCGTCCGCACGCGCCGGCGATTGGCTTTACTGCAGCGTCTGCGAGGGGACGGGAAGGTGCGCGTGATCGGCGCGACGCACTATCAGCACGCGGCGTTTCCCGAGTTGCTCGCGCTGATGCGCGCGGGCGACATCGACCAGATCCAGATTCCGTACAACGCGCGCGACCGTCTGGCCGAGCGTGAGATCCTTCCCGCCGCTTCGGACCTCGGGATCGGGGTGATCGTGATGCGCCCGCTCGGGGAGGGCACGCTGGCGCGGATGCCGGCAAGCCGTGAGCTGCTCGCACCGCTCGCGCCCTTCGGCGTGGCGACGTGGGCGCAGGCATTGCTCAAGTTCATCCTGAGCGATCCGCGGGTGAGCTGCGTGATCCCGGCGACGTCGCGGCCCGAGCGAATGCGTGAGAACGCGCGCGCGGGGGAGCCGCCGTGGTTCGGGGCGGAGGAGCGGGAGTACGTCGCGAAACACTGCGGTTGAGATACTGCGTACGTACTGCGTACCGAGGGGGCTGACTCGGCGAGGCAAGGGGTCAGACACCTGCGGTATCTGACCCCAGGGTCGAGCTCCAACTCGCCAGGGGGTCGGACACCTGCGGTATCTGACCCAGAAGCTGACTCCAACTCGCCACGGGGTCTGACCCCGGTATCCAGCTACTTTTGACGTCATGCTCGTCGTAAAGGAGGACGCGGAAAAAGCCCGCCAGTACGCGATCATGCGCCGCCGAGCGACGGCGCTGCTCGCGGGGTTCGCTGTGCTGTTCGTCGGTGTCTCGGTGTTCATCCACCTGCGCCCCGACGTCGCGCCCTTCTGGATGCGGCTCGTGCGCGCGACCTGCGAGGCGACGATGGTGGGCGGCCTCGCGGACTGGTTCGCCGTCACGGCGCTCTTCCGGCATCCGCTCGGGATTCCGATCCCGCACACCGCGATCGTGGCGGAACGGAAGGACCGGATCGGGCGGAGTCTCGGCAACTTCGTCGGCAACACGACGGACGACCGCCACCAGGAGATGCTCGACCGGCTCGTCGCGCTGGTCAGCCGCGTGGTGCACGACAACAAGGAGCTCATCCGGACGCGCATCGCGGAGGAGAGCCCGTGGTGGGTGCCGGAGGTCGTGGACGACAAGCTCTATCAGAAGATCGTCGCCGGGATCGAGCGCACCCTGGCGGACGTCGCGGTGAACGACGCGCACCCGCTGCGCGGCCAGTTCGACCACGCGCTGCGCGACTTCACGGACAAGCTGCACCACTCCCCCGAGATGATCGCCCGCGCCGAGCGGATGAAGGAGCGGCTGCTCGAGCATCCGGCCGTAGCCGAGCTTTCGGGCGCGCTGCTCGGCGCGGCGAGAACGTCGCTCGGCAAGTACGTCGGCCCGGATGCGCCATCACCCCAGCCGCTGGAGCGCGCGCTGGCGGGGATCGCCGAGCGCGCGCTCACCAACGACGCGCTGCTGAAGGACATCGACGACGCGCTCGAGCGGCTCGTGCTCGGCATCGTGGATCAGTATCGTCCGGAGGTCGCCGCGCTGATCGCGCGCACCGTCGAGGGATGGGACGCCACCGACGCGTCGCGGAAGATCGAGGTGCAGATCGGACGCGACCTCCAGTTCATTCGCATCAACGGAACGCTCGTCGGCGGGCTGGTGGGGCTCCTGCTCTACCTGATCACCGTGCTCGTCGGATGAGCGTTCGACCAACGTCCAGAGGGATCATGCTCCGTCGTCTCGTCCTCTCCGCCCTGCTCGTCCCCATCGTCGCCGGCGCACAGTCGCAGCAGGAGTTCGCCGCGCGCCGCGCCGGCATCGTGAACGGAATGTCCGACGGTGTGCTCGTCGCGCTCGGCGCACACGAGCCGGCGCAGGACTACATCAGCTTCGTGCAGTCGCCGTCGTTCTACTATCTCACCGGCTTCAAGGAGCCGGACGCGGCGCTCGTCGTCGTGAAGCAGGGCGGCCAGGTCGTCTCGTCGACGATGTTCGTGCAACCGCGCCTGCCGAGCCGCGAGGTGTGGACCGGCGCGCGCACCGGTGTGGAAGGGATCGCGACGCTGACCGGGATGAAGGGACGCGACGTCGCCGACCTGCCGAAGGTGCTCGACTCGCTCGCAGCGGCGAGCGTTCCCTTCTCCGTGGTGGGCGACATCTCCACCAATGAGCCCGGCGCAAATGGACAGGCGAGCGCTCTCCTCGCGGCGCGCAGCCCGGACGAGCAGGTGTTCGAGAAGCTGCAGACGGCGCATCCAGGCTTGAAGGTCGTCTCGATCGAGGAGGCGGTGAAAGCGGCACGCGGGAAGAAGAGCGCCGTCGAGCAGGCGTACATCAAGCAGGCGGTCGACATCACCGTGATGGCGCAGAAGGAAGCGATGGCGGCGATGGAGCCCGGGATGAACGAGTTCGAGATCCAGGCGCTGATCGAGTACACCTTCCGCCGCAACGGCGCCGACCGGCCGTCATTCTCGACCATCGTCGGCTCGGGGCCGAACTCGACGACGCTGCACTACGGCATCGACGACCGGTTCATCGAGCCGAACGACGTCGTCGTGATGGACATCGGCGCGTCGTACCGCGGCTACGCGGCGGACGTGACGCGCACCGTGCCGGCGAGCGGGAAGTTCTCCGCGCCGCAGCGTGCCGTGTACGAGATCGTGCGCGCGGCGCAGGCGGCGGGCGAGCGCCAGGCGAAGCTCGGCGTGAACTCGCGACTGATGAACGACTCGGCGACGGCGGTGCTCGCGGCCGGCCTCACCAGGCTCGGTCTGATCGAATCGCCCACGGCGACGTACGACTGCGTCGTCAACGGCGCCTCGGGCCATTGCCCGCAGTATCGCATGTACTACATGCACGGCCTCGGGCACGGCATCGGTCTCGAGGTACACGATCCCGAGCAGTATTACCTGACGCACGTGATCGCGCCGGGCAGCGCGTTCACGATCGAGCCGGGCATCTACGTACGCGAGCATGTGCTGGAGGAGATGCAGGACACACCGCGCAACCGCGAGCTCGCCGCGAAGCTGCGTGCCGCCGTGAACACGTACAAGAACATCGGCGTGCGGATCGAGGACGACTACCTCGCCACGGACAAGGGCGTCGAGTGGATCTCGCGCGCGCCGCGCGAGATCAACGAGGTCGAGGCGGCGATGCGCGTGCCGTACACCGGACCGGCCAAGCGCGATCGCGCCCAGGTGGAGCGCTATCGAACGCCGTGATGCCGAGATGAGGGGATGAGGAACGGCCTCGGGAGCCATGAAGCTTCCCGAGGCCGTTTTGTCATCCCGAGCGAAGTCGAGGGATCTGCACTTGCAACGCTCGAGAGGTGCAGATCCCTCGACTCGCTACGCTCGCTCGGGAAGACAGACGCGGATCCGAATCCCCACTACGCGCCGTAGACTTCGAACACACCGGCCGCACCCATGCCGCCGCCGACGCACATCGTGACGAGACCAGTGCCGCCGCCGCGGCGACGGAGCTCGTGGACGAGCTGGGTGGTGAGCTTGGAGCCCGTCGCGCCGAGCGGGTGGCCGAGCGCGATGGCACCGCCGTTGACGTTCACCCTGTCTTCCGGCATGCCAAGCTCGCGCACCACCGCGAGGACCTGCGCGGCGAACGCTTCGTTGAACTCGATCAGGTCGATGTCCTTCATCTCGAGGCCCGCCTTCGCGAGCGCCTTCGGCACCGCCTTGATCGGGCCGACGCCCATCACGTCGGGATCGACGCCGGCGACGGCGT
>JAEKKK010000160.1 GCA_019510405.1 Gemmatimonadota bacterium
GCCGGCGATCGGCCGGCGGGCGACACGCTCTTGCTACGCTGGGAGCTGTACGGCTGGAACGCACTCGGCGAGCGGAAGAGCTATGCGTCCTCGACACGCCCGATCGTCTATCGGCCGTATCTCTCCGAGGCCCAGGCGCCGCTCGCGGTGACCATGCCCGGCGAGACCTCGGTCGCGGTGCTCGCGGTGCGTCTGGAGGATCGCGCGGGAACGGTCCTGCACCACAGCTTCACGACGTTCGTCGTGAACGGCGATGCGCAGGCCGAGCGACAGACCGCAGAGGGTCGGCGCGTGCGCGTCGCCAGCGTGCCGGCCAACGCGGTGAGCGATGCGAAGTGGTCGCTCAAGCGCTGGGACGTGCTCGACGGACTGAAGGTCGACGGGGCGGGGTCCGGATACTTCGAGTATCGCATCCCGTGGCCCACCGGCCTGACGCGGGGTGCGGTGGAGGAGGGGACGTTCCTCGTCGAAGCATCGGCCAAGCGGCTGAACGGCAAGGATCGCGACACGACGGCGGCCGGCGAGGGCGACTACATGCGGGGCGGCGGGCTCCACGATCCGAGCAGGAACCGCAACTCGTATCCGATGACGGGCGACCGCCCCTATCCGAGCGCCGTGACGGTGTGGGTCAACGGCCGGCTGGCCGGACGCTACGAGCTCACGGACGATCCCGCCGATCACCGCGGCATCCTGTCGTGGGCCTCGCAGACGCGCGACGGGTTCCTCCGCGAAGCCGGCTCCTACGGGCAGCTGCTCCGCGTCGCCATCCCCGCGGCCGCGCTCGACGATGGGGCGCGTGCGGGCGCGCTGACGGTGCGGCTCGAGGTGTCGGATGCGCTGCCCGGCGGGCTGGCGATCTACGGGTCGAAGTTCGGGCGGTACCCGCTCGATCCGACGGTCGCGCTCGTGTTGCGGAACACGGGAAGCGCAACGAGGTGAACGCGTTGACTCGCTCCCCCCACCTGGCTAAAATTCAAAGCTCAGCCCGAGCAGGGCCTGTAGCTCAGGTGGTTAGAGCGCACGCCTGATAAGCGTGAGGTCGGTAGTTCAACTCTACCCAGGCCCATTCCTGCAAGCACAAGCGCCGCTGCGAGATACCCTCGCAGCGGCGCTTGTGCTTGTTGGCGGCCGAGATACTCGGAGCCAGATGAGATCCGACGGCAACCTCTCGCCGGTCCCGAGCTGGCCGGTCGAGTTGTCGCCCCAGCGACGGCGCTCAGCAACGCCACCGCGTCAGCCTGGGCGCCCCGCGACGAGCTTCGTGTAGACGCGCATCGCGCCGATGCCGGCATGGCCGAGGGTGGTGATGGCGGCGCGCGGGCCCTGGAGCACCATCATCGTGCCGACCGTCACCGCAGCCCCCACCGACAGGGCGATCGCGATGCGCCACCGCTTGCGGGAGTGCCAGCGCGGGCTCGTATCGACGAACAGCTGCGGAATCAGCAGAGGCTCGCGATCGAAGACGTGCTTCGGATCGGGACGTCGCTCGACGGTCGCGTCGTAGCGCCGGGGTTGGGGGGCGGACCGACTGAGGAGCGGCATGAGGCAGAAGGTCGAAAAGCGCGGCGCGGGCGCGGAAGTGTGTCCCAATGTGTCGCTTCTCGTCCCACGCGCAACCCTCCGGGCATCGTGAGATTTGTGTTGCGCGGTCGCTTACCTCTATGCGAACGCGGCGCTAGACTGCCGCTCCCAGTTCCCACGACCGGAGTAGCATGCGAGTCCGACGATCCTTCTGCATTGCTGTCGCTGCACTCGCCGTCGCCACACCGCGGGCCGGCGCACAGGTCGCCGCGAAGCCGCTCTCGCTCTGGTACACCGCGCCGGCTTCTCAGTGGGTCGAAGCCTTGCCGGTCGGCAACGGTCGCCTCGGAGCGATGGAGTTCGGCGGGGCCGTGCACGACCGGATCCAGTTCAACGAGTCGTCGGTCTGGACGGGAGAGCCGCACGACTACGCTCGGCCGGGCGCGTCGCGCTACCTGACGCAGATCCGCACGCTGCTGCAGGCGCATCGGCAGAAGGAGGCGGAGGATCTCGCACAGGTGCACTTCATGAGCGCGCCGTTGAAGCAGCGGGCGTATCAGGCGTTCGGCGATCTGCGGCTGGATCTCCAGGGATTCGACTCGACCGCGGTGGCGGAGTATCGGCGAGAGCTCGACCTCGACAGCGCGATAGCGACGACGCGATTCACCGCGGGCGGCGTGCCCGGCGTGCCGGCGAGGACGCGCTGTCGATGCAGGGGATGGTCGAGGATGGGGTGATCGGGTTCGAGGCGCGGCTGCTCGTGCAGGCGGAAGGTGGCCATGTCACCTTCACCGACTCCTCCGCCACCGTGAGCGGAGCGACGTCGGCAACGCTCGTGCTCGCGGGCGCGACGAACTTCGTCGACTACGCCGACGTCTCGGCCGATCCGATCGCGCGCAACGACACGACGATCGCGCGGGTGCGCGCGAAGCCGTTCGCCGCACTGCTGACGGCGCACGTCGCCGATCATCAGGCGCTGTTCCGTCGTGTGCAACTGTCGCTCGGAGAGGGACAAGGGCCCGTCATCCCAACGGACGCGCGAGTGCTGGCGTCGAAGCGCGCGACCGATCCGGCGCTCGCCGCGCTGTTCTTCCAGTACGGACGGTATCTCCTCATCGCGTCGAGCCGCGCCGGTGGGCAACCGGCGACACTCCAGGGCGTCTGGAACGACAGCAATACTCCTCCATGGGACAGCAAGTGGACGGTGAACATCAACACGGAGATGAATTACTGGCTCGCCGAGCCCGGAAATCTCGCCGAGTTGACCGAGCCGCTGTTCCACATGCTGCGCGACGTGGCGCAGACCGGGCGGGCGACGGCGCGGGCACACTACGGCGCGTCGGGGTGGGTGCTTCACCACAACACCGACATCTGGCGAGGGACAGCGCCGATCAACAACTCGAATCACGGGATCTGGCCGAGCGGAGGGGCGTGGCTCACGCAGCACCTCGCGTGGCACTACGAGTACGGCGGCGACCGCGCGTTCCTCCGCGACACGGCGTATCCACTGCTCAGGGGCGCGTCGGAGTTCTTCCTCGACCAGCTCACGGTGGATCCGCGCACGGGACGTCTCATCTCCGGTCCGTCGAATTCGCCGGAGCAGGGGGGACTCGTCATGGGTCCGACGATGGACCATCAGATCGTCCGGGAGCTGTTCGCGAACACCATCCACGCCGCCGAGGTGCTCGGCGTCGACGCGCCGTTGCGCGCGCGGCTCGTCGATGCGCGCGCGCGCATCGCGCCGAATCAGATCGGGCGGTTCGGACAACTGCAGGAGTGGCTGGAGGACGTGGACGACACGACCAACCAGCACCGCCACGTGTCGCATCTATGGGGACTGCATCCCGGTCGCGAGATCACGCGCGACGGCACGCCGGCCCTCTACGAGGCGGCGCGGCGCTCGCTGGTCTATCGCGGCGATGGCGGCACGGGCTGGTCGATGGCGTGGAAGATCAACTTCTGGGCGCGCCTCCACGACGGCGACCACGCACTCCGGCTGCTCGACAACCTGCTCACCCTCACCGGCAGTGCACGGACGGAGTATCGCGGCGGCGGCGTGTACCCGAATCTGTTCGACGCGCATCCGCCGTTTCAGATCGACGGCAACTTCGGCGCGGCGGCGGGGATCATCGAGATGCTGATGCAGAGCCACGCCGGCGACCTGGAGCTTCTGCCCGCGTTGCCGACGCAATGGTCTGCGGGCCAGGTGAGCGGCTTGCGGGCGCGTGGTGGTTTCGAAGTCGAGCTCGCCTGGTCGCGCGGCGCGTTGACGCGCGCGCGGGTGATCTCGCACCTCGGCGGTCCGTTGCGTGTTCGCTATCGCGGCGTCCTGCGCACGTACGAGACGACACCGGGGCAGCGCATCGACGTGCTGCGCTGAGAGGAATATCCCTCGCCACGCTCGCTCGGGATGACACCGTTTGGTTGCGCTCGCTAGAGAAGCGGCATCACGACGAAGGTCCTTCGGCGCTCACGCGCCGAAGGACCTCGTCTACATCGCCGGCTTTCGCCGGATGGTGCGATTACGAGCGGTGGTACACGCTCGCCGGATCTCCCCCCAGGTTGGGACCCAGCCCCAGGGTGAGCTCGCGGAGACTACCCAACCGCTGCACAGTGGGCTTCTCGTACATCAACGACTCCTTTGCATCCGGTCCCGTCGGGCTCAAATGCCCAGCCCGCCGGCGAAGCCGCCGGTGGACGGTCGTGCGAAGCAGCGGAGGGTGCCATTCGCGTGCCATCGAAAGCACGGATTGACGGTGACACAGATTATCTTGGCTCGTTGTGACGCGCATTCCGGCCGCGATGTGACGACGTGCTATCATTCACGGTTATGGAAGGCGGTGGCGCGGAGCATGTATGGCCGTTGACTTGCATCCGAGCCCACTCCGGTATGCGCCCGATGTCGGGCAACGGAGCTTCTCCATGCGCCAGACCGCGAGCTCGCTGGACGCGCTGCCGCCAGGCGACATGGATTTCGTTCGTGGAGAATCCGGAATGATCGATCGTGCACCTCAGGATGTCACTCTCGAGCAGGAAGTCGTGCTCACCGGGCTCGTTCCACAACTGACGACTCCCTCTCGAGATCACGGCAACCTGGTGGACATATGGTTCGGGGTGCGGTGGCGTGAGCGAAGCGCGGAGTGGGAAGCCTCATTCGCCCGAGTGGCAAAGGATTGGCGACCCGACCCCCACGGCCCGAGCTTCTTCGACCTCTTCTCGTATTCGGCGAGCTCCGGGCTGATCGCGGCCCGCCGGGTCAGCGCCGACGCCGCCACCTGGCGGCAGGTCGAGGATCAGGCGCGCTTGCTCGTCGGCCGAGTGAATCGAGAGGTCGAGGAGCGCCGCATGACGCCGCCGTCGGCGAGCGATCACTCGCGCGGTTGGACGCTGCGGGTGCGCGAGGCGGGATCCGGGCTACGGGCCTCCCTGCGGTGGCTGGGCGAGCCGAAGCACGCGCTTCCAGCCGTCGTGCCGAAGCTGCCGATCCAGATCTCGCCGACCTCGCAGACCTCGCGCTGACCGCTGCGCGAGGGAGTGCCCTCAGCGCAGCTCGATTTCCCGCGACGCCGTCGCGGCCACCTGGTCAGCGCGACTCAGTGCCATCGTGATCCGATACTTGCCCGGCTCGAGGTTCGCGAGCCGGAGCGAGATGGCGCGCGACAACGCCTCACCCGATTCCGTGGGGCGCGCGTCGCTCCAGTGCAGGCGTAGCGGGCTGTCGGGGTCCGCGAGCTTGAGCTTCTGGCGAACGCCGCGCAGCCAGCTCCGATCGATGCGCTCGACGGTCACGGCGACGTCGAGCGCCTCGCCCTGGTCGGCGACGCCGTACGTCTCCCAGTACAGGCCGACCGGTCGCTCGCGGTAGATGGTGTCACTCGGAATCGCTTTCTCGAGCGCCGCTCCCACGCTCTCGGGCGCTCCCGCTTCGGCGTTGAAGAGGAGCAGGTCCGAGACGGACAGCCCCGTGCCGGCGGCCAACGGGCGCAGGAGCGTGCGGCCGCGCACGAGGGTGAACGTCGTGGTGTCGGTGACGTCCACGCCGGCGAGCAGGGGCGGCTGCTCGACGGTGAGCATCGCCGTGCCGCTCGTTCCGCTCCCTTGTACCGTGCGTACGGTGCCGTCGCGCAGTGTGACGCCGAGGACGGCGGGGCCCGCGGCGAACAGGGAATCGTCGGCGGCCTTGAACGCCGAGACGACGAGGGTCGAGTCGCCGCGACGGAATCGCGCGATCTGCATCGCCACGGGGGCGACGCGCTTGACCATCCGCGGAGCGAAGCGCGATTCGGCGGTGCGAATCTTCATGTCCCACGCGTCGTTCTGCGCGGACGCGGTGGTGTCGTACAGCGCTTCGTCCGGCGCGAAGTTGAAGCTCGGCGAGGGGTCGTGGCCGATCACGCTCTGCTCGGGAATCACGGAGCCGATGCGCTCGACCTTGCTCCAGCCCACCGGCCAACCGTAGCGGAGCAGCAGCTCCTCGGCGTCGCGACCCCACGTCCCGGCCTGCGGAGTGGCGGACTGGTTCGCGAGACGTGCCTGCAGCTTCCGGACGTAGAACTCGGCGCGCCACTCGTTGCCGCCGGCGGCGAAGCGCGGACGGCCGAGGATCCAGTAGCGATCTTCCACCGCGCGACGCGCCTGGCAGGAGAGCCCCTCGTAGTAGTGCCGCGTGTTGGGCGGCAGGAGCACGGAGATGTCCTGCCACTTGCAGCGCTCGTCGTCGGGCATGCCTGCGATCGCATTGGTGAACGCCGACTCCGCGGCCGCCGCCTGGCCGAGTGCGTGGTCCGCATATCCAACCAGGGCGAGGCACCACCACGCGGTCGCTCGGCAGGCGCGGGCGACGGTATCGGCCGCGGCGGCCAGTGCGGTGTCCTTGCCATCGAGGCGATAGTGAACACGCATCGCGGCGATCCAGTCGTCGCCGGGGTGCAGCTCGCCGAGGGAATCGAGGGTGCCGAGGAGGCTGAGTCGCCGCTGGACGATTGCGTTCGGCTCGGGGGGCAGCTTGATCGGGTACTCGTCGTACCACCAGCAGTAGCGCCCGAGCTGCACGTCGCATCGGCCCATCCCGCCGAACCCTTCGGGGAGGTTGTTGCGCCGCGCGAATTCGAAGGTGGCCTGCGCCGAGCGGGCGGCCTTGAGATCACGCGTCGAGTCGGCGGCATGGGTCGTGGACACTCCCTGCGCCGGCGGCGCCTGGAGTGCGGCAACCTGCAGTTGGAACGCGAACGCCAGAAACGCGACGTGCATCGACGTGATCCCTCCCAGAAGTGGAACGACCCTCGATCAGTGACCCTCGTCAACCGAGGGGGCGTTTCTCACCGGAAGAAGTACAGCAGCGCTGCGAGCTCGATCGTGGCCGCCACCACGCCGAAGATGACCGCCGCGCGAAGGTCGCGCCGGGTCTGTCGCTGATCTTCCTTCGGCGGGGCGTCCGGGCGATCCATGCCGAATCCTAGCCATTCCAGGGGGCGCCGTCGAGCGAGGAAGGGAGGCCTTTGGGACTACTCCGGCTGTAGCGGGGGCTTTGCAGCCGACTACTTCGGGCGCGCCGGGGCCGTTCGGCCCTTCGACGACGGAACGCCGATCTTGAACCGCGATCACGCGGAAATGGCAGGATCGCCTGGACCTGTGGTTTCTCACAGAGAGCACAGAGGACACAGAGAACGGCTTTCTCTGTGCTCTCTGTGAGAGACCTTAGGTGCAGATCCCTCGACTCGCTCGCTCGGGATGACGGCGGACTTTTTTCGTGATTGGTGACAGAGATCACAGGGCGCGCATTCGCGCGTTCTCGATGCGCAACCGAGTCGCTCGGTTGCGCCGTCGATCAGCGACGGATCGATCGCGATTCATGCGATCGAGCGCGCCGTGGCGAGCGCAGTGGAAGCGAACTGAGCGCACATCAATGCATCGCGGTGGACCTCGACACGTTCGGGCGTGTAGACGCTCGAGGTGACGCGAAGCTGTCGGTCGTCGTCTATACTTCTGGGTGGGCGTCGGTGCCGTAGCGGCTCGGCGGCGCCCACAACTTTTTTTCCTGCCTCGCCGCACTCCTCTCTATGCAGAAGATCCCCGCCACCGTGCAACGCCTCATCCTGGCGTTCACGACAGGACTCTTTCTCGCCTGCGCTGCTCACGTGAGCGCGCAGGGCGATACGATCCCGCTGAGCGCGATCCAGCAGTAGGATCGTCGTCCGTTCGACGGAAGATGGCGGCGTCACGCTTCGCGTAGCGCCGCCATCGGCGTTTCCCGGAACACATCGCGGCCGGTGAGCAGCCCGATCGAGACGGAGACGCCGATCATCGCGAGCGCGACGCCGAGCGCAGGGAGGGCGGCGGGTACGAAGGGCTGCCGGAAGACGAAGTGCATGAGCCCCCACGCGCCGCCGATGCTCAACACGATGCCGACGATGCTGCCGAGCGCGCCGAGCAACAGATACTCGGCGAGCATGATGCGCCCGACCTGACGGCGGGTCGCGCCGAGGACTTTGAGGAGCACGCCCTCGCGCAGCCGCTCGCGGCGCGTGGCACTCACGGCGCTGAACAGCACCGGCACGCCAAGAGCGAGACTGAGTCCCGCGAGGAAGCGGATGGCGGCGGTGACGCGGTCGAGCACACGGCTGACCGTCTGCTGGATCAGGGTGAGGTCGAGGCTCGAGACGTTCGGAAAGCGCGACACGACGTCACGCTGCAGCCGCGCGACGGCATTGGGGCCGCGCACGTCGGCGAGGAGAACGAACTGCTTCGGCGCATCCGCGATGGCGCGGCGCTCGAACACGACGAAGAAGTTGGGCTCGAAGCGCGTCCAGTTCACCTCGCGGAAGCTCGTGACGCGCGTGGGGACGTGCACGCCCTGCACGTCCCACACGATCGTGTCGCCGATGGAGAGCTTGAGATCGTCGGCCACTCCCTTGTCGACGGACACCGCGGGCAAGGTGGACGCGGGAGTGCCGCCGGTGTGGAACTTCCCCGCGACGACGCGCTCCGAGGGGACGATCTCGTTGCGGAAGGTGGAGCGGAACTCGCGGCGCATCGCCCAGCCGGCACGGCGGCGGCCGCGCGTCGTATCGCCGATGATGTTCGTCGAGGCGACACCGTTGATGGCAGCGATCTTCATCGGCACGATCGGCGTGCGCTGCACGACCGAGTAGCCGTCCGCGCGGATCAGCGAGTCGAGCGGTGCACCCTGGTCGTCCTGCACGTCGAAGAACACGACGTTCGCGCGCGAGGCATCGACCTTCACCGAGACGGTGCGCAGCAGGTTCCGCTGCACCTGGTACACGGTGCTCATGAGGAAGACGCCGAAGCCGAGCGCCAGCACCACGGCGCGCGTCTGGTTTCCGGGGCGGTACAGGCTCGCGATGCCCTGGCGCAGGACGAACGGCCAGTGTGGCCGCACCGCACGACGGGCGAGCGCGCTCATCGCGGATGCCGCCGCGAAGAGGAGCCCGATGGCGACAGCGATGGCGACGGAGAAGCCGAGGCCCTGGCGCGGGTTCTCGGCGCGCGCGACACCGAGGCCGACGATGCTCAGGACGATCCCGAGGGCGACGAGCACGCGCACCGGATCGAATGACGCGCCGCGGAGCGCATCGACGTCGCTCTCGCGCCGGAGCGTCTGCAGCGGGCTGACGTTGCGCAGCGCGACGAGCGGGCGGAGCGCGAACACGAGTGCGACCCACAGGCCGACGAACAATCCCATCCCGACGGCGGTCGGCTCGACGCTGACGGTCACGTCGACGGGAAGGAAGTCGGCCAGCACGTTGGGGAGCCCGAGCTGCAGCACCATGCCGAGCAGCGCGCCGGCGGCCGCGCCGACGAGCCCCATCGCCGCGGCCTGCAGCAGATAGATCGCGAGCACCTGGCCGCTCGTCGCGCCGAGACAGCGCAGAATGGCCACGGTGTCGATCTTCCGCATGACGAAGGCGTTCACGCCGCTCGCCACTCCGATGCCGCCGAGCAGAAGGGCGACGAGGCCGATCACGCCGAGGAAATCGCGGAGCTGATCGATCGCCTCGGTGAGGTTGAACTCCGTCTGCGCCGCGGTGCGATAGCGGACCTGTGCTTCCTCGAGGCGGTTCTTGAAGCGGTAGATGAAGCGCTGCGGCGGGAGCTGAGGCGTGAGCTTGAGGACCGTCTCGTGCTCGACGCGACTGCCGAAGAGCAGCAGCGACGTCTCCTTCAGGTAGCGCTCGGGGATGTAGATGCGCGGACCGATCGCGGACGTGACGGCCACGTCACCGGGCACGTTGACGAGCGTGCCGAGGATGATGAAGCGCGCGAAGCCCAGGGTGAGCGTATCGCCGACGTGGGCATCGAGCGCGACGAGCAGCGACGGATCGACGAGCGCGTAGCGCCCTTGCTGGAGACGGCTCCACTGATTCGCCGGCGACGTCGTGATCTCGCCGTAGAGGGGATAGCGCTCCGTCACCGCCCGCACCTGCGCGAGCCGCGTGTGACCGGTGCGCTCGACCAGCGCCATCGAGCCGAAGGTGGAGACCTGCGCGAGCCCGACGCCCTCGCGGTTCAGCGAGTCGAGGGCGTAGATGACGGACTTCGGGTAGTTCGGCAGGCGCGTGGTGAGCGAGATGTCGCCGCCGAGCAGGGCGCGGGCCTGCTCGCGAACGCTGCGATGGGTGATGCTCGCGAACGAGTCGATGGCGACGAGCGCCGCCACGCCGAGCGAGATGGACGACATGTACAGCAGGAGGCGCCGGCGCGCGGTGCGGCTCTCGCGCCAGGCGAGATGAAAGAGCTGTGTCGTCCGGACCGCCATGGGTCAGTCCTCAAGCGCGGCGGCCGCCGCGACGGCATCGTTCGACAGGTCGCCGCGCGGCCCGCTCGGCGCGTCACTCACGACGACGCCGTCGGCGAGCCGGATGATGCGCTGCGCGCGGCGCGCGAGCCCGAGGTCGTGCGTGACGAGGACGATCGTCGTGCCCGATTCGCGGTTGAGCGTCTCGAGCAGCTCGACGATGTGCGCACCCGTCTCGCTGTCGAGGTTGCCCGTGGGCTCGTCGGCGAAGAGGAGGCGCGGCGAGTTGCTGAACGCGCGCGCGATGGCGACGCGCTGCTGCTCCCCGCCCGAGAGCTGGTTGGGAAAGTGGTGCGCCCGATCGCCGAGGCCGACGCGGGCGAGCAGCTCGCGGGCGCGCGCCGGCGCGCCGTCGTCGCCGCGCAGCTCGAGGGGGACCTGCACGTTCTCGAGCGCGGTGAGCGTCGGAATGAGCTGGAAGCTCTGGAAGACGAAGCCGACCTTCGCGCCGCGAAGCTGGGCGCGGCGGTCCTCGCTGAGCTTCCCGAGATCGTCACTGTCCATGATCACGCTGCCGCGCGACGGCACGTCGAGGCCGGCAAGCAGGCCGAGGAGGGTCGTCTTTCCACTGCCCGAGGGGCCGACAATGGCGACGAAGGCTCCCTCCGGGATCGTGAAGCTCACGTCGCGGAGCACGGCGATCCGGTGGTCCCCGGACTGGTATTCCTTCGTCAACTGGCGAGCTTCAAGCATGCGGTCTCACAGAGTGATGGGCGCGCTGCTGGCCAGCGCCATGGCGATCTCGTGCACGCGCTCCGACGGTGCGGCGGGGCGTCGTGATTCGACGGCCGGAACAAAGCCGGCCACAACGGAAGAAAATCCCGTGCGCAGCGCTTCGGGAGCGCCTTCGGCCGGCGGGAACGCCGCGCCGGAAGCGCGACGCACCATCCTGTTCCTCGGCACTTCGCTGACGGCGGGGCTGGGACTCGATCCCGACAGCGCGTATCCGCAGCGGATCCAGCGGAAGATCGACGCTGCCGGGCTCCCGTACCAGGTCGTGAACGCCGGGGTGAGTGGGGAGACATCGGCCGGGCTGCTGCGCCGTCTCGACTGGGTGCTCAAGCGTCCGGCAGACGTGGTGGTCGTGGAGACGGGAGCGAACGACGGCCTGCGCGGGCTGCCGATCACGGCGACGAGCGCGACGATCGGGAACGTGCTGGATCGCATCCGGCGCGATCGTCCCGCCGCCGCGTTGCTGCTCGTCCAGATGGAGGCGCCGCCGAACATGGGGCAGGAGTATACGCGCGCCTTTCACGCGATGTTCCCCACGCTGGCGAAGGAGCACGGGGCGACGCTGATGCCTTTCCTGCTCGACAGCGTGGCGGGTCGGACGAGCCTGAATCAGAGTGACGGGATCCACCCGAACAACGCCGGTGAGGCGATCGTGGCGAACAACGTGTGGCGCGCCCTTCAGCCCATGCTGCCGAACCGAAACTAGAAGAGTCTGCGCGCTCGCGGATCAGTGCGTGGCGAGCGCGCTTCCGGAGAGCAGCAGCGCGAACCAGAGCACCGCCATCGTCCAGGCGCTCACGCGCCGATGCCGCCAGCGATCGTCCTGTCGCCGCGCACTCGTGTCGTCCTCGCGGAGCAGGCGCGCGTCGAGACGCGACGCGAGCCCGAAGTTGGCGAGCAGCAGGGCGACGAGGAGCATCTTCGTCCAGAAGACGGGCGACGCGGCGAATGCCTCGAGGTCGGCGAGGAAGAGCAGGATGCCGCAGACCACCGCGACGGTGAGCGCGATGCCGATCGCGCGGCGCGACGGCGACGCGACGCGCAGATAGCGCCGACGCTCCGCATCGTCGGCGGGATCGAGACGCAGTGCGCTCGCTTCGGTGGAGAAGGTCAACGCGGCGGCGACGACGAGGCCCGCCACATGACCGAACAACACGAGCGTGGCGACGATCGTCGAATGCGCGTACAGCTTCTGCCACGGCTCAGCGAGCGCGTCCACCGTCGCGAGGTCGGGGACGAGCTGCCACAGTCGCACAGACATCGGTCCAGGAAGGGATGACATAGAAGACGCTCCGGCTCGGCCCGATTATTCCCGACGGATCGAGGAGAGGACGGATGGAATACTCCGATGCATCGCACCGTCTCCGCTCTCGAATCGGTCGCGCCGCTTGGTGCGATGCGATGAACTTCCTCACATCCGTCGAGGCAGCATATGCCAGCTCAACCGTCGCCTTCGCGCGCGCTCGTCGCGTCGGCCGCTCTCATGGCAGCAATCGTCGTCAGTGCCACCGCGCTCGCGTGCGGCTCGGACAGCAAGATCGTCACACCGACCAGCGTGTCGTTCGGCGCCACGCTGAACGGTGCCGGAGAGTTCCCGGCCAAGAACGTCCCCGGTGTGGGAAC
>JAEKKK010000161.1 GCA_019510405.1 Gemmatimonadota bacterium
CGCCTACGTCGCCAACCGCGTCCTTCCCGCCGGCGCGAAGACGCTGTTCGCCGCGGTGGACGCGTCGCAGCGGCAGACGCTCGTGGACGCCCTGGTCGGTACGTCGCAGATCAGCGCCGCCGCCGTCCCCGTGCTCGCCCAGCTCGACGCGAAGGGGCCGGCGCTCCACGCCGCGATCGCCGAGCTTCTGGCGGGCGAGACGGCGTTCGACGCCGCCACGCTGCCGATGGCGCGCGCCGCGGTGTTCGACGCGACGCTCCCCGTCGCCACGCGTGCGAAGGTGCTCACCGCGTTCAGCCAGCTGCAGGGCGACGCGGGGCGCGACGCCGCCACGGGCGTGTTCGCGCAGCTGAACCCGAAGCCGGGTGCGGCGACGAGCAACGACCCGATGGAAGCGGCGTGGCGCCGCTGGGTCGGCGATCGGCTCCGCAACGGACAGCTCGACTACTTCGTGAATCTCGCGAAGTCGGCGAGCGATCCGGCGCAGCGCACGCTCGCCTACAGCGTCCTGGTCCAGGTGGCGCGCAACCCGCGCGTGCCGCCCGCGATGCGCGAGCAGATCACCCCGGTGCTCGATGCTGCCTGGGCCGATCCCGCCCTCACCCCACGCCTCGTCGACGCGATCTCCATCATGCGGGTCGACAGCCAGTACGCCGAGCAGCTCCAGGCCTACAAGGCAAAGCAGGCCCCGAAGGCGGGGGAGAAGCAGGCGGAGCAGCAGGGCGCCGCAAAGCCGGCTCCGAAGTAGCCAGCCGCGCCTGGGTCGGATCCTGGGGTCAGATACCGAAAGGTGTCTGACCCCTTGGCGCGTCAGGCCAGAGTCAGACTCAGTGGGGTCAGACTTGGGAGTCAGACTCGGGAGTCAGACTCCCACTTACTGCGGCCATGCGAGCGTCGTGCGCGTGCCGAGATGCGGCACGACGAGCGACGCCGCGATCCCCGCCTCACGTACGTCATGCGCGAGTGGACGCAGCAGACCATCGAGCAGTAGCTCGTACAGCACCGGGTCCGCCTCCCCGAGCAACCGCTCGATTGCACGAGCGAAGCGGGAGAACTCGGCCACACGCCCCGCCGCGAGCAGCCCGAGCACGTGTCGCCGCACGGCATCGAGCAGTGCCGCGTCACTCGCCTCGTCACCGGCCGCGAAGCTGCGCCGATGCGCCTGCCACCCCTCGCGCAGCTCCGGACACGCGCCGAGCAGCACGGATTCCAGATACGCACTACTCACGCGAGGCACTGAGGGAATGAGGAGATGAGGGAATGATCAAATACGGACAGAACGGCCTCGGGACACCAATGCATCCCGAGGCCGTTTCGCATCCCCGCATCCCCGCATCCCCGCATCTCCGCATCTCCGCTACCAGGACGACTCCGCGCTCGCCAACACGTGCGCGGCCGGCGACGGAACGTCTACCAGTTCGCCACGCCGCTCGATCACGTGGTCGATGATCCCGTACGCCTTCGCTTCTTCGGCCGACATGTAATTGTCGCGGTCGAAGTCGCGCTCGATCTGCTCCACGGCGCGGCCCGTGTGCTTGGCCAGCAGGCGATTCACCTGCGAGCGCGTGTACAGGATCTCCTTGGCGAGGATCTCGATCTCGGCCGCCGTCCCGCCACCGCCGCGCTGCGAGGGCTGGTGCTGCATGATGCGCGCATGGGGCAGGGCGCTGCGCTTCCCCTTGCGGCCCGCCGCCAGCAGGAAGCAACCCATGCTCGCCGCCATCCCCATGCAGATCGTGTTCACCGGCGCGTTCATGAACTGCATCGTGTCGTAGATCGCGAGCCCCGCCGAGATGCTGCCGCCCGGCGAGTTGATGTAGAGATGGATGTCGCGCTCCGAGTTGTCCGCCTCGAGAAAGAGCAGCTGCGCGATGATCACGTTGGCGACGTCGTCGTCCACGGCGCTGCCGAGGAAGATGATGCGGTCCATGAGCAGCCGAGAGAAGACGTCGTACTGCCGCTCCCCGCGGCTCGTCCGCTCGATGACGGACGGCATGTAGATGGTCATGCGGATTCTCCCTGATGAATGGCGACGACGTGGCGATGCAGCGTGCCGAACGCCTGCGCGAGGTCGCCGGTAGCAATACCAAAGGACGCGAGCGCGTTCCGCGTGGCGACGTACGCCGCGAGCCGCGCGAGCAGTGCGGCCCACGTGTCGCTCGCGGCCTCGGCACTGGTGCGCGCCGACGCGATCGTCGTGTCGCGGACGAGCATCGCGCTCCGCTGGCGGTGGGTCACGGTCACGCGTGTGCCTGCCACGCCGGCGACGTCGATGGGTACGAGGTCGAACTTCACCTCGTCCTGCACGAACCGGTTCCAGCTCGCGGACCATGTCGTCGTGAGCGATCGCGACGGAACGACGTACAGGAACTCCCCCGAGATGGTGCCCGGCCGTCCGTCCGACGCGCGCACGTGCGCGAGCCAGCCGGCGCCGCCGACGGGATACGTGAATGGCGACGCTCTGTCGTCACTCTCGTCGTGCCCCGCATCGCGTGACGAATCACCCGGCGACCCGTGCGTGCCGTCATCCGCGGACGGCGTGTCGCTCGACGGCATGTCGCCGAGCCACGCGACCAGCTCGCGCGGATCGGCCAGCGCCCGGAACACCACG
The DNA here is from genome assembly GCA_019510405.1 of Gemmatimonadota bacterium. GTDB lineage: Bacteria > Gemmatimonadota > Gemmatimonadetes > Gemmatimonadales > Gemmatimonadaceae > AG11. The sequence continues at coordinate 2,612 of JAEKKK010000161.1, forward strand.
TCGGGCGGTGCCTCGATCTCCACCGACGCGTGCACCTCGCGCGTCTGCGGCGGGACGTACTCGAACCGATCACCGATCGGATGCGTCATCTCTCTCACTCCTCGCGGCCGCGCCGCGCACCGCGCTCGACGTGGCGCTTGAGCCGCGCCAGGCCGTCCTGCCAGAAGGCCTCGTACTGCTCGGCCCAGCGCGCCACGTCGCGCAGCGGGCCGGGTGTGAGCTGGTAGATCCGCTGCCGGCCGTCGCCGCCGCCGCGGCGTTCGCGCACCAGGCGCGCCTGGCGCAGCACGCGCAGATGCCGCGACACGGCGGGGCGCGTCATGTCGAAGCTCGCCGCGAGCTGCGCCACCGGGAGATCACCAGCGCGCAGCCGATCGAGGATCGCGCGCCGGGTCGGATCGGCGACGGCGAGGAAGGCATCGGCGTGAGCGGCGGGACGGGGCACGGTGTAGATGGGTAAGCGTAACGTTACCTAATCCTACTGCCAGGGCACCGCATCGGTCAATCCTCATTCGTCGTCGCGTTGGCGCGGACCGCGGCGCATCGCAACCGCCGCGGCGTTATGTTCGGCGTGCCGATCCCTCGCACCCGCATCCTCGTGGCCGCACCGCGTATCCTCTCGAACGAACCAGCTCGCGCCGGACTGGTGCGCCGTGGGTTGCGGCTGAACTATTTCGGGATCGCCTACAACGTGCTCGAGGCCGGCATCGCCCTGGCGGCCGGCCTCGTTGCCGGAAGCGTGGCGCTCGTCGGATTCGGATTCGACTCCGTCATCGAGGTGACGGCGAGCGGCGCGGCACAGTGGCGCTTGCGCAGCGATCTCGACGTGCATCGGCGCGAGCGCGTCGAGCAACGCACGGCCCGTATCATCGGCTGGTCGTTTCTCGTGCTTGCCCTCTATGTCGCGGTCGACAGCGTGAACGCACTGGTGCGCCGCGATGCACCCGAGCGCAGCGTCACCGGCCTCGTGCTCCTCGCGCTTTCCGCGGTGGTGATGCCCGTGCTCGCCCGCGCGAAGCGACGTGTCGCCCGCGCGCTCGCGAGTGGCGCGCTGGAAGCCGACGCGATGCAGACCTCGCTCTGCGCCTACCTCTCGATCATCGCGCTCGCCGGTGTCGCGCTCAACGCGTTCGTCGGCTGGTGGTGGGCCGACCCGGTCGCGGCGCTCGCGATGGTGCCGATCATCACTCGGGAAGGCATCGACGGAGTGCGGCGCCGGACGCTCTGCGACGACTGCTGCTGACGCCGCGTCCGGAGCAGTAGACGTCGCGATGACGGAGCCCCATCGCGCGATCGACGTCGCCGTCATCGGCGGCGGACAGGCTTCGCTCGCCGTGGGCTACTACCTCCGCCGCACCTCGCTCGCCGCCGCCATCCTCGACGACCAGCCCGCACCCGGCGGTGCATGGCGGCACACGTGGCCCTCGCTGCGCCTCTTCTCCCCTGCGCAGTGGTCATCGCTCCCCGGCTGGCCGATGCCGCGCGACCCTGCGTCTGCCGAAGGCTACCCGACGCGCGACGAGGCCCTCGCCTACCTCGCAGCGTACGAGCGTCGCTACGCACTCCCCGTCGAGCGGCCGGTGCGCGTGCGCGCCGTCCACCGCGACGGCGACGGCTTCCGCCTCGACACGAGTGACGGCCCGCGACACGCGCGCGCCCTGGTGAGCGCGACGGGCAACTGGGCCGCGCCCAGCGTCCCCGATGTTCCAGGTCGTGCCGACTTCGACGGCCCCGTGATCCACTCCGCGACGTACGCCGGGCCCGAATCGTTTCGCGGCCGGCGCGTCGTGGTCGTCGGGGGCGGCAACTCCGGCGCGCAGATCGTCGCCGAACTCTCCCGCGTCGCCGACGTGACGTGGGCGACACTCGCGCCGCCGCACTTCCTCCCCGACGACGTGGACGGGCGCGTGCTCTTCGCGCAGGCGACGGCGCGCTGGCGCGCGCTCCAGGAAGGACGAGCTCCCGATCCGCCGCGCAGCCTCGGCGACATCGTCATGGTGCCGCCGGTACGTGACGCGCGCGATCGCGGCGCCCTCGTCGCCGTTCCGACGTTCACCCACTTCACGCATCACGGCGTGGTGTGGCCCGACGGACGGGAGGAGCACGTCGACGCGGTGATCTTCGCGACGGGCTTTCGCCCCGCGCTCACGCATCTCGCACCACTCGGCGTCATCGAACCCGACGGGCGTGTCGCGATCGCACGGACGCCGAGCGGGACGCGCGCCGCGGGCGAGCCGATGCTCTGGCTCGTCGGCTACGGAGAGTGGACGGGATTCGCGTCGGCGACGCTGATCGGCGTCGGCCGCTCGGCGCGCGCCACGGTCGAGGAGATCGTCGTCGCGCTCGCGTGAATGCGTCAGGTCGGCGGCGACGTCGCCGGTGGGCCGGCGGGCGCTCCACCCGCGCCCGGCGGCCCACCGGCGCCGGGAGCTCCGCCCGGCTTCGGCGCGCGCGGCGACGGCAGGCTGACGAGGATCGCCGTGACCGCGAGCACCACCGCCGCGACCGCGAGCTCCTTCGCCGACGAGCGCCGGATCGCAATCGCGGCGCCCTCGCCGCCGAGCGCGGGACGCTGACGCCGCCAGTTCCACGCGCCAAGCATGAAGACGATGGCGACGAGCGCGAGCTTCACGAGCAGCGCCCAGCCGTACGGCGTCGTGAACAGCGACGAGAGCGGCGTGAGATGGCGATACGCCGTGATGAGGCCGGACAGCACGACGAACGCGCCGCAGGTGAGCGCGAGCGGCGAGAAGCCATTCACCATGTCGGAGGCGATGGTGCCGCGCCGGTCCCGCCACGTCACGTCGCGCAGCAGCGGTACCAGGCCGGCGACGACGAGCACGAACAAGGTGCCGATCCACAGCCCCGCGACGACGCGGTGCACCGGATTGACCAGGCGCAGCCACTGTCCGGAAAGAATCCCCGAGAGCGGCCCGAGGATGATGCCGATCGCCGCGAGCGGCCATCCCCACGACGCGCGCGCCGCGGCGACGAGCAGTCCGAGCACGCCGACGATCGTGAGCAGCGTCTGCGCGCCAGCGATGCGGTCGTGCGTGACGAGACCGGTGACCGTCGTGTGCGCACGGGTCGCCAGGTCGGGCAGGTGATTGGCGAAGAGGATCGCCGACACGATCGCCGCGAGGAGCCCGAGCCGAGCCGCCCGCGCGCAGGCATACGCGTAGAACCGTCCGTCGCCCGTGGCGCCGACGTTTCGGGTCGCGCGCAGCCGGTCGCGCACCGCGGCGAAGCGGAAGCCGACCGCGCCGGTGGCGACGAACTGCGCCACGAAGCCGACGTATTCGACGACGGCCTCGGGCCATTCGATCAATGGTCTCGCTTGTTGAATCACGGATACGCTCGAGGTCGGATCGGTCGTTGGCGGGCAAATCTCCCGCCAGTCAGTTACCTGATCGCTCCTCCCTCCGGCGCTTCGCACCTTCGGTCGGAGTTCCGCAGTTCTCGGAACACTATCGCTCCTCCCTCCGGCGCTTCGCACCTTCGGTCGGAGTTCCGCAAGTCCAGCTACCCGCCGCTGACGGCGGGGACGATGGTGATGGTCGCTCCCTCGTCAATCGCGGTGCTCAACCCGTCGAGGAAGGTGATGCTCTCGTCGCCGACAAAGATATTCACGTGACGGCGGAGCTCGCCCTGTTCGGTGAGCACGCGATCGACGAGCGCGGGCCACCGCTCGGCGACCTGACTGAGCGCATCGCGCACCGTGGCGCACGAGGCGTCGAGCTGCACGGTACCCAGTCCGTGCGCATACGGCGTGAGCGCTCGTGGGAGGACGACGGAGACGGCCATGCGGCGACGCGCGATCAGGTGGGAGCGAGGACGGCGGTCTTCACGCAGCAGATCGGCGGCAGCGCGTCGGCGAGCGTCGTCCAGCGCTCGCCGTCGTCGTTCGAGGCGTACAGCTTGCCGCTGCGCGTGCCGAAGTAGACGCCGGCCCGCCGGTGCGTGTCCACCGCGAGCCCGTCGCGCAGCACGCTTTCGAAGGCATGCTCCTGCGGGAGCCCGGCGTCGAGCGCGCCCCAGGTCGCCCCCGCGTCCCGGGTGCGGTAGACGCGGAGCTGGGCACCCGCCACGACGCGGAACTCGTCCGACTGGATCGGGATGATGTACACCGTGTCGGGATCGTGCGGGTGCGCCTGGATGGCGAAGCCGAAGTCCGACGGAACACCGTTGGCGATGTCCTGCCACGAGTCGCCCCAGTCGTCGCTCCGGTAGAGTCCCCAGTGGTTCTGGAGGAAGAGCCGCTCGGGACGCGACCGGTGGTGCGTCACCTTGTGCACGCACTGCCCGAACTCCGGGTACTTGTCAGGGAGGAAGACGCAGCGCACGCCGGCGTTGCGCGGCTGCCAGGTCGCGCCGCCGTCGTCGGTGCGGTAGAACCCCGCCGTCGAGATGGCGATCGCCATCCGGTCCGGGTTCGCCGGATCCAGCACGATGGTGTGCAGACAGAGTCCGCCGCCGCCCGGCATCCACCGCGGGCGATGCTCGTGCTCGAGCAGGCCCTGCACCGGCGCCCAGCTCTCTCCGCCGTCGTCGGAGCGGAAGAGCGCCGCCGGCTCGACGCCGGCCCACACCACGTCGGGCTCCTCGGCGCGGCCCGGCAAGAGCTGCCACACCTGGGCGAGCGACAACCCGGAGGACTCGGGGAAGCGGATCGCCTGGCGCTCCGGCCCCGACCAGCTCCGGCCCAGGTCATCGCTGAACCGGATCGTGGCCCCCCAGTGGTTGCTGTGCACGCCGACGAGGAGGCGCGACCGGCCGGCGCGCTGGTCGAAGGCCATGGAGTAGACGGCCTCGCCGGGGAAGTGGGGCCCGTCCACCGTCCACTCCTCGCGTGCATCGTCGGAGGAGAGGACGAACGCACCCTTGGTGGTGCCGACCAGGACGAGGGTGGAGGGGTTCATCGGAAAAAACAGAACGGGTAGCGGGTAGCGAGTAGCGAGTACTCGGTAGCGGGACACTAGCGCCCGCCGCCCCAACTATGGCACCGCCGCCCGCGGGTTGGTTAGGGCCCGCAATCGCGCCGTTGCATTCGGTGTTTCTTCGGGTTACTGTTGGCCTCCCCGGGTGCGACGCGAAACGCTGTCGCAGCTCCTCGCTGGTCGCTCCCGTGAACCGATCACCGAGAACCGTCAACCGGTTTCCCATGTCCAAGCACGAATTCGGGCGAGACGATCTCTCGGACTACGCGCTCGTGGCCGACCGGATCACGCTGTTCTACGAGCGCTACCCGGACGGCCGGATCGTGACCGAGCTCCACTCCCGGGCGGACCGGGAGATCACCTTCCGGGCGCTCGTCTTTCGCAGCGCGGCGGACGTGCAGCCGGCCGCGACGGGGTGGGCGTCGGAGCGCGAGGGAGACGGAGAGATCAATCGGGTCGCCTGCCTCGAGAACACGGAGACCTCAGCCGTGGGGCGGGCCCTGGCGAACCTGGGCTTCACCGCCTCGAGCCGGCGGCCCAGCCGCGAGGAGATGGAGAAAGCCGAGCGGCAGCGAGCGCGGCTCGTGACTCGGCCTGCCGCGGTGAGCGAGCCACGCCCGCCGCGCCTCGCGATCGACGCGGATCCCCTGCAACGGCGCGCCAACGCCGTGCACGACCTGCTCACCCTCATCGAGCGCGCCGAGGCGATCGGGTTCTCCGAGCAGCGCGGCGCCGTGCTTCGCGACGCCGTCCAACGGAGGGAGCTCGCGCCGCACACGCTGCTGCGATTGGAGCGGCGGCTCCGCGGCTGGATGGCCCGCCACCGTCCGCATTCCAGATGATGGTCATGCGGAACGCCGACCGATCACGCCGCCATGTCACGCCCCGGTGCCTCTGAATCGGAGACGGGAGGCCGACGATCAACGAAGCCGATGATCGCGGGAGAGCTGGTGCGAACGTGGAGCACATCGTGGCGTCAACGAAGGAGTCGTCGGACACGGAGCACTCCGACCGGAGGTGCGAAGCGCCGAAGGGAGGAGCGCCGAACGGACGAGCATCGAACGACCACGACATCGTCGCGGCGATGCGTCGGGGCGAATCCGCGTCGTTCGAGCAATTCGTCGAGCGGTTCCATCACATCCTGCTCGACTACGCGCGGCGGGCCGGCGTGCCCACCGCGGAGCGCGACGAGCTGGTGAGCGAGCTGCTGGACGACGTGGCGATCCAGCTCATGACGCGCAGCGGCGCCCTGCCGCAGAACCCCCGCATGTACCTGCTCACCGCGCTGCGCCATCGGCTGCTCAACCGCAAGCGCAGCCGCGTACGGCGCCAGCGCGTCGTCTCGGAAGCGGCGCGCGCGGCGTACGGTGATGCGCCGACCGAGGCGCGCGAGTCGGCGGCCGGTTGCTCCGAGCATCTTTTGCGCACGAGCCGCGGTCCCGAATGGGAGAGCACCGCCCTGCCGCGCGCGATCGAGCGGCTGGCCGGTCGACTGAACGAGGCGCTCCGCCCCGACGAGCGCCTGCTCCTCGTCGCCGTGGCGGAGAACATCCCGCAGCGCGAGATCGCCGAGTGGCTCGGCGTGTCGTACGCCGTGGCGCGGAAGCGGCTCGAGCGGCTGCGCGCGCGGCTCACCGAGGTCGCGATGCACTACGCGAACACGCTCGAGCCGGACGACGCGCGCGAGCTGCAGCGCTTCTTCCATCGCTGCCGCGCGCGCATCGGCGCGCACGCGATCGACGTCGCCACCTCCGGCAGCGAAGCAGGCGTCGCGCCGACCAACGCGCTTCCGCGTGAGGCGGAGCCGTCACCTCGCCATTCGAGGATCACATCATGAGACATCCCCCCCACCGCCCCACCGCCCCGTTCCAGGGGCACGACGAGCCGCTCGATGGACAGAGCGGTGAGCCGCGCGACGAGCGTCTGGCGACGATTCGCGGGCAGCAGCAGCTCGCCGAGCTGGCCGCGCGTGCCGAGATGGAGCGGCGCGATTCGCCCTATTACGCGGATACGCGCGTCGTCGACTGGCTCGCGCGCGAGGTGGAGTCGCCGCATCGCGCGAGCGAGGGCTGGTCACGCGCGCAGATCCGTGCGGCCGCGGCGCGCCTGCGCGCGAAGGTGGAGGCGGCGCGTCTCAAGGTGCGGCTCGCCGGTGCGCCGCCGGTGGAGCGTGCGCCCGTCGCCGGCATGATCGCCGACGTACTCGACGTGGCACGCGCTCGCCACTTCGCGCCGCAGCTCGAGCTCGGCGCGGCGGCCGGTGTGGGGCGCGACCTGTGGGACGAGCCATGCGAGCAATGGGTGCGCATCCCCGACGACACGCCGGCGGGGAGCTACGTGTCGCTCCGCGTCGTGGGGGAGAGCATGGATCCGCTGCTGCATACCGGCGACTCGGTGCTCGTGCAGGTCGGCGCCGCCGTGGCGCGCGACACCGTGGTGCTCGCCCGTGTGCCCGACGCGGGCTACGTCGTGAAGCGTGTTGGGCGGGTGACGCGGGCCGAGCTCGAGCTGCAGTCGCTCAACGACGCGTTCCCACCGATCGTCGTGCCGCGCGACGAGCGCACCGTGGTGGGTACCGTCGTGCTGCGCTGGTGCCCGCACACGAGCCGCTGAGCAGCGACGGCGGCGTGCACGCGATGTCACACGCCGGTGCTCTTCTCCCGGCGTCGCCAGCGACGGCGACGAACCCGAACCAATGAGGAGAGGAGAGACGATGCAGAAGCACGAGCGGGAAGTGAGACGCGACAAGTACGCCGCGGCGTTCGAGCGCGTACGCCTGGTACGCGCCTGGATCGCGGCGGCGGCGGCACTCGTCGCGGTGATCAGCGCCTACGTCACGGTGATCGAACGCGTGTTGCGGTAGTGCGGGGCTGAGGAGCGCGGGCGGCGGGGCGGCGGAAACCGTCAACCGCCCGCTATCTTCCTTCGATGCCACTCACTGATCTCCTGAGCCGCCGCCGCTCGATCAAGCGGTTCACCGACCGACCCGTCACACGCGACGAGATCCAGACGCTCCTCGCCGCCGCCGTGCTCGTCCCGAACCACCGGCTCACCGAGCCGTGGCGCTTCTACGTGCTCGGCCCCGAGGCACGCCATGG
>JAEKKK010000162.1 GCA_019510405.1 Gemmatimonadota bacterium
TCCATGCCGGGGACGGGGCGGTGGACAACGTGGTGCTGATGGACGCACTCGAGCGGGCGGTCGAGCGCGTCCCGACCATCAAGCGCATCGCGGCCGAGATCCTCTCGGTGGACTCCGACCAGCCCAGCGCGCTCACCCGGACGCGCGGGCGCATCTTCGGGACGCGGCTCGTCCTGGCCACCGGTGCCTGGGCGGGAAGCGTGGCCGGCCTGCCGCGCGCCCTCCCGGTGCGTCCCGTCCGTGGACAGCTGCTTCGCCTCGCCCAGTCACCGGTGCACCACGTCACCTACGGCGGAGGCGGCTACCTCGTCCCTCGCGGGGACACGGTCCTCATCGGGGCGACGAGCGAGGAGGCTGGCTTCGAGAACGAGACCTCCCTGGCCGGCCTTGCTGCCCTTCGGCACATCGCGACCCGGGCGGTCCCGTCGCTTGGCACGGCCGTCGTCGTTGACCACTGGGCCGGCCTGCGCCCGATGTCCCTCGACGGACACCCGATCCTGGGTCCCGATCCCGACTCCCCTGCACTGGTGTACGCCTGCGGCTACTCGCGGAACGGGATCCTCTTTGCCCCCTGGGCAGCGGCGCGGCTCGCCGACGTCCTGGTCGGGAATGCGGTGGATGGCCTCGCGCCCTTCCGGGTCGATCGCCCCTCGCTTTCGGGTTCCGTGGCCTGACTTGCGCGGCTGAATTGCGGGCCCTCGTTGCCCACTCTTCCCGCGCGTTTCCCGGGCCGCAAGACGAACTCTGAGAGCACTAACCGTCTTCGTTTGTGTAGACGGTTACCCTCCCTTACTTCACTTTGCACCCCCCACTACCTTCCCGCTCAACATGGGCGAACCCCTCTACCAGATCATGGGCCGGCACCGCGCCACGGCGCTTCCCGAGCGGAAGCCGTCCTGGCTCAAGGTGAAGGCGCCCGGCGGGCCGAACTACCTGCGCCTGAAGCAGCTCATGCGAGACCTCGACCTCCATACGGTCTGCGAGGAAGCGCATTGCCCGAACGTCGGCGAGTGCTGGGAGCACGGCACCGCCACGTTCATGATTCTGGGCGACGTCTGTACGAGGAACTGCGCCTACTGCGCGGTCGCCCACGGCCGTCCGCCGAAGTTCGATCCAGCGGAGCCGGAGCGGGTCGCCGAGGCCGCGGCGACCATGCGTTTGCAGCATGTGGTACTGACCTCCGTCGACCGCGACGACCTCCCCGACTTCGGCGCCTGGGCGTTCGCCGAGACGATCCGGCAGATCAAGGCGCGCTGTCCCCAGACGTCGGTCGAGGTGCTGGTCCCGGACTTCCAGGGGAAGGAAGCCTCCATCAGCGCCGTGCTCGAGGCGGAGCCCGACATCTACAACCACAACACCGAGACGGTGCCGCGGCTGTACAAGCGGTGCCGCCCCGGCGGCCGCTACGCGCGCGTGATGGACATCTTCACGACGGCCAAGCGCCTGGCGCCGCACATCCCGACCAAGACGGGCATCATCCTCGGCATGGGCGAGACCAACGAGGAAGTCGTCGCGGTCATGAAGGACCTGCGGGCCGTCGACGTCGACATTCTGACGCTCGGCCAGTACCTGCGCCCGTCCGACGGTCACATCGCACTGGATCGCTACGTCACGCCCGACGAGTTCCGCCGCTTCTATGAGATCGGCATGGAGCTCGGATTCCGCCACGTCGAGAGCGGACCGCTCGTGCGGTCGAGCTATCACGCGTGGGAGCAGGTGCAGGCAGCCGGCGTATGACCATGACCGCGGGGAGCTCGGAGTAGGGGGTGAGGCATCCTCCCCGCTCGCGTCGTCGCCCCTGCCACTCACTCCTCACTCAGCTGTTGACTTGACCATGACTGCCACACGGACGGCCGCCAAGAGAAAGTCCGATCCCGCTCCGCAGGGCGACGCCGCGCTGAACCTCGAGATGCTCCGGTCGATGCTGCTCCAGCGCCGCTTCGAGGAGCGCTGCGCCGAGGCCTACGCGCTCGGCAAGATCGGCGGCTTCTGCCACCTCTACATCGGGCAGGAAGCCGTGAGCACGGGCACCATGTCCATGCTTCGGCCCGACGACTACGTGATCACGACCTACCGCGATCACGGGCCGGCCCTCGCGCGCGGGATGACACCGCGTTCCGTCATGGCCGAGCTCTTCGGCCGACAGGACGGCTGCTCGCGCGGCAAGGGCGGCTCGATGCACCTCTTCGACGCCAACACGAACTTCCTCGGCGGCCACGGCATCGTCGGCGGCCACGTTCCCCTCGCCACAGGCGTCGGCTTTGCGATCAAGTATCGCGGCGGCGATCAGGTGATGGTCTGCTTCATGGGTGAGTCGGTGGTGAACACCGGCGCCTTCCACGAAGCGCTCAACATGGCGGGGCTCTGGAAGCTGCCCTGCGTGTTCATCATCGAGAACAACCGCTACGGCATGGGCACCGCGCTCGAGCGCGCGTCGGCCATCCACGACATCTACGAGCGCGGCGCTGCGTACAACATGCCGCGCAACCAGTGCGACGGGCAGGACGTGTTCGCCGTGCGCCAGGCGGTCGGCGAGGCAGTCGAGCGGGCCCGGAAGGAGCAGATCCCGACCCTCCTCGAGATCCGCACCTATCGCTTCATGGGCCACTCCATGTCCGACGCGGTCAGCGGCACCTACCGCCCGAAGTCGGAGCTCGAGGAGCAGATGAAGCGCGACCCGATCACGCTGCTCCGCACGCACATGCAGGAAGCCGGTCAGCTCACCGACGAGCAGCTCCAGAAGCTCGACGAGGAGCTCAAGGCCATCGTGCAGGACTCGTGGGACTTCGCCGAGGCCAGCCCCGAGCTGCCGGTCGAGGACTTCGCCGAGGCCAGCCCCGAGCTGCCGGTCGAGGCGCTCTACGAGGACGTGTACGCGGATACCACGACGTGAACGGTTGTCGGTGATCGGTGATCGGTCATCCGCTGGGGCGGGCCATTGCTCCCCGGGGAAAGCCGATCACCGTAAACCGTTCACCGTTCACCGCCTGAAACGACAGCGATCTCTCTCGCCACACAGAACACACCTCGGCAATCAGATGCCCGTCATCACTTATAGAGATGCCCTTGGCGCCGCCATCCGCGAGGAGATGCAGCGCGACGACCGAGTCTTCCTCATGGGTGAGGAGGTCGCGGTCTATCAGGGAGCGTACAAGGTCTCCAAGGGATTCCTGCAGGAGTTCGGCGAGATGCGCGTCGTCGACACGCCGATCACCGAGCTCGGGTTCGCGGGCGTCGGCGTCGGCGCCGCGATGGTGGGGCTCCGGCCGGTAATCGAGTTCATGACCTGGAACTTCGCGCTCCTCGCGCTCGATCAGGTCGTGAACGCCGCCGCGAAGATGCTCTACATGTCGGGCGGCCAGTACAAGATCCCGATCGTCTTCCGCGGCCCGAACGGCGCCGCGCTGCAGCTCTCGGCGCAGCACTCGCAGGCGTGGGAGAGCTGGCTCGCCCACATCCCGGGCCTCAAGGTCATCGCGCCGGGCACGCCGTACGACGCCAAGGGCCTGCTCAAGAGCGCCATCCGCGACGACAATCCGGTGTGCTTCCTCGAGGGCGAGATGCTGTACAACACGAAGGGCGAGGTGCCCGACGAGGAGTACCTCATCCCGCTCGGCAAGGCGGATCTCAAGCGGCAGGGCGAGCACTGCTCGATCATCACGCACGGCAAGATGGTGCTCGTCGCGATGCAGGCCGCCGATCAGCTGGCCAAGGAAGGGATCAACATCGACGTGGTCGATCTGCGCACGATCCGTCCGATGGATGTCGAGGCGATCGGTGAGTCGGTGAGGAAGACGAACCGCGCCGTCGTGCTCGAGGAAGGATGGGAGATCTGCGGCGTCGGCGCCCAGGTGGTCGACTACATCCAGCGCGACTGCTTCGACTACCTCGACGCGCCGGTGATTCGCGTGCATCAGGCGGACACTCCCATGCCGTACGCCAAGGGACTCGAGAGGGCCGCCAAGCCAGATCTTCCCAAGGCGATCGCCGCTGTCCGCAAAGTCATGTATCTCGACTGACCTCAGCTCCGTCCAATGGCAACCAAAGTCTTCATGGAGGCGCTCTCTCCCACGATGGAGGAAGGGCGCCTCGTCAAATGGCTCAAGAACGAGGGCGACGCGGTCAAGAGCGGTGAGGCGCTCGCCGAAGTCGAGACGGACAAGGCGATCATGGAGCTCGTCGCCCGCGGCGACGGCATCCTGCGCAAGCGGCTGATCAACGAGGGCGACACCGCTCCGGTCGGCACGCTCGCCGGTGTCATCGCCACGGCCGACGAGAACATCGATTCGCTCGTCGCCGGTGCCGGTACCGCGCCCGCTGGTGGCGCACCGGCGCCGGCGCAGGTCGTCGCCACGCAGCAGGAGACGGCCGGCGCCTCCTCGGTCCCGAGACGACCGGAGGAGTCGCAGGGTGAGGCCAGCACGCCGCCGCAGCAGAAGGTCGCCGACGTGCCCCCTGCTCCGCCCGCTCGCGCCGCCGCGCCCTCTGCGCCCGCGCCGACACCGGCACCGGCCGCGCAGGGTGAGGTCCGCTCGTCGCCGCTCGCGCGCCGGCTCGCGTCGGAGCGTGGGCTCGACCTGCACAGCGTGCAGGGCTCGGGTCCGAACGGCCGCATCATCAAGCGCGACATCGAGGCCGCTGCGGCCGCGGGCGCTGCTGCGCCGCGCGCGGCTGCTTCAGCCGCGCCGAGTGCCCCAGTCATCCCGCGCGAGGGCGACTTCCACGACGAGCCGCTCAGCCAGATCCGGAAGACGATCGCCAAGCGCCTCGGCGAGTCGATCGGCCCCATCCCCACGTTCTACCTCACCGCGGAGTTCGACCTCACGCGCGTGATGGAGATGCGCAAGGCGATGGCCGAGCTGGGCGACCAGTTCAAGGTGTCGGTCAACGACGTCCTTCTGAAGGCGACCGCGGTCGCGCTCTCGCAGCATCCCGAGGTCAACGCCCACTGGCTCGGCGACAAGATCCGCTATCACAACCGCGTCCACCTCGGCATGGCCGTCGCCACCGACGAGGGGTTGATCGTGCCGGTGATCTGGGACGCGGACCGCAAGCGCATGAGCGACATCTCGCGCGAAGCGAAGGAGCTCGCCAAGCGCGCGCGTGAGCGGAAGCTCAAGCCCGACGAGTTCACCGGCTCGACGTTCTCGGTGAGCAACCTCGGCATGTTCGGGATCGATCAGTTCACCGCGATCATCAACCCGCCCGAGGCGGGCATCCTGGCCATCGGGACGAGCGAGGAGAAGCTCGTCGTCGTAGACGGTGAGCCGGTGGTCCGCAATCGTGTGCGCGTCACGATGAGCTGCGACCACCGCATCATCGACGGCGCCGTCGGCGCGAAATTCCTTCAGACGCTGCGGCGGCTGATCGAGAACCCGTTGATGCTGGTGTTCTAGTGTCCCGGCTGGGCACCCCGCGCTCCCGCTCGTTCGAGCCGATCGGGAGCGCGGGCATGCCTTCCGCTGTAGATGCCGGACCATGCACGAACTGCGGAGCGGGTCCGGTTGACCGCTTCTGTGCCGCCTGCGGGCAGCGGCACGTCACGCCTGAAGACTTCACCGCAAGGCACTTTCTTCGCGAGCTGCTGAGCGAGTTCGTCAGCCTGGACGGACGGTTCTGGCTGACGCTCTGGACTCTCGTGCGGCATCCGGGAAAGCTGGCCCGCGAATACTTCGATGGGCGCGGTGCGCGCTACATGCGCCCGCTGAATCTGTTCCTCCTGCTCAACCTCGTCTTCTTCGTCATCCAGCCGCACACCGGGATGCTGCAGTGGCATCTGAAGGGTTACCTGCAGAACACCGTTGTCGCACCGCGTCTGGTCGAGGAGGCACGGCGCTCACGGGCAGAGGACGCGGAGCGCGATCGCGAAAAGAGTGGCGCCGCGCCCGCACCGCCCACGATCGAGTCGATGGATGTCTTCGAGTCCAACTTCGAGGCGACGCTCCAGAATCTGAAGAAGAGCATGCTGCTCCTGGCGATTCCCCTGTTCGCCATCGCACTCCTGACAGTCTACGGAACCAACCATCGCATTGCGGAGCATCTGATTTTCTCCACGCACTTCTATGCGTTTGCTGTCTTCGCGCTCACTGTGCTGGTCCCTGCCGGCTTCGAGGTCGTGCGGGGCTCACTGCGAGCACTTCACGCCCCGTCTTCCGCATTCGCGGCGCTGAACACCGAGACAGCACTCAGTGTCGCACTGCTCGTCCTGTTCGGTTCGTATCTGTACGTCGGCGTGCGACGGATGTACGGGGATTCGCGACTCGCCGGTGCGATCAGGGCCTTCCTGCTCTCCGTTTCCTATCAGCTCATCGTAGTGATGTTCGCGTTGTCGGCGTTTCGCGTGACGCTGTGGGCGATGTAGTGCGCTGGACGCCGAACGCGTGGCAATGCACCATCGCCCCCGATAGCTTTCGCTGTATCACGCGGGATCTCTTCACCCCCGACGCCGCCCGCTGGCGCCGGAACTTCAACGTGCTGCGACCATGGCAAGCTTCGACGTGATCTTCATCGGCGGTGGCCCCGCCGGTTATGTTGGCGCCATCCGCGCCGCCCAGCTCGGCCTGAATACGGCCGTCGTCGAGCGCGAAGGGCTCGGCGGCACCTGCGTCATCTGGGGCTGCATCCCGGCCAAGGCGCTGCTCGAGGCGGCGTACATCGCCGAGAAGCTGAAGAAAGCGCCGGAGTTCGGCGTCACGCCCGGCGAGGTGAAGCTCGATTTCGGCGTCGCGATGAAGCGCTCGCGCGCCGTCAGCACGCAGAATTCAAAGGGCGTCGAGTTCCTCTTCAAGAAGAACAAGATCACCTGGATCAAGGGCACGGCGAAGCTCACGGGCAAGAACAGCGTGAGCGTGAAGACGGCCGACGGGAAGGAGGAGAAGCACGACGCGAAGAAGGCGGTCGTCATCTCCACTGGCTCGCGGGTGAAAGGACTGCCGCAGATCGGGCTCGAGGTGAACAAGAAGACGGTGATCACGTCGGACGAGGCGCTGATCCTCGAGAAGGCGCCGAAGTCGATCGTCATCGTCGGCGCCGGCGCGGTCGGCTGCGAGTTCGCCGATGTCTTCTCCGCATTCGGCTCGCAGGTCACGCTCGTCGAGGTGATGCCGAACATCCTGCCGGTCGAGGACGCGGACTGCTCCAAGGAAGTCGAGCGCGCCTTCAAGAAGCGGAAGATCGACGTCCTCACCGGCGCCAAGATCTCCAACGTGAAGGTCGCCAAGGACTCCGTCTCGATGACGATCGAGGCGGGGGGCGAGAAGAAGGACGTGAAAGCGGACGTCGTGCTCGTCGCCGCGGGGCGCGCGCCGAACATCGAGGAGATCGGTCTCAAGGAGCAGGGCGTTCAGCTCACCGATCGCGGCTTCATCAAGATCAACGAGACGATGGAGACGAGCGTGAAGGGGCTGTACGCGATCGGCGACGTCGCCGGCCCACCGATGCTCGCGCACAAGGGCGAGCGAGAGGGGGTGATCGTCGCCGAGGTGATCGCCGGCCAGCATCCGCACCTGTTCGACTACACGAACGTCCCGGGCGCGACCTACTGCCATCCGGAGGTGGCCTCGGTCGGTCTCACCGAGCAGCAGTGCAAGGACAAGAAGCTCGACTACAAGGTCGGCCGGTTCAACTTCTCGGCGAACGGTCGCGCGCGCACGTCGGGCGAGACGGAAGGGTTCGTGAAGATCATTCGCGGCGCGAAGTACGGTGAGATCCTCGGGGCGCACATCGTCGGCTCGCACGCGACGGAGCTGATCCACGAGCTCATCGTCGCGCGCACGAACGAGTACACGGTGGAAGAGGTCGATCTCGCGATCCACGCCCACCCGACGCTCTCCGAAGCGATCGCCGAAGCGTCGCTCGATTCGCTCGGCAAGATGATCCACGCGTAGGATGCCGGAGCTGCTGGTCTGCGACCTCGGCACGATGGCGTACGCGGAGGCGCTCGGCCTCCAGCGCGCCATGGCGAAGGCGCGGATCAGCGGTGAGCTCGGCGAGGATCTGCTCCTCCTCGTCGAGCATCCTCCGGTCGTCACCCTGGGCCGCTCGTTCAAGGAGCGGCACCTGCTCGCCTCACCGGCGCTCCTCGCGAATCGCGGCGTCGAGCTGTTCGAGGTCGAGCGTGGCGGCGACGTGACCTTCCACGGTCCCGGACAGCTCGTCGGGTATCCGATCGTCGATCTGAAGCGCCACAAGCGCGATCTCCACTGGTACCTGCGACAGGTGGAAGAGGCACTCATCCGCGGGATCGCGCCCTTCGGGCTCGCGGGCGAGCGCCGCGCGGGGCTCACCGGGGTGTGGACCGAGGGGAGGAAGCTGGCGTCGATCGGCGTGCACGCGCGGGACTGGGTCACCTGGCACGGCTTCGCCCTCAACGTGACGACGGACCTTCGCTACTTCGACTTGATCGTCCCCTGCGGCATCGACGCGGTCGAGATGAGCTCCATCGGTCGCGAGCTGGAACGGCGAGGCGAGGGCGCCGCCGATTCTGGTGCGCTGCTCGCGACCGTGAAGGCGCGGGTCGGGGCGGCCTTCGGCCAGGTCTTCGCGCTGGACGTCACCGCCATCGAGCCGGCGCAACTGCCTGCAGCGGCGCCGATCGTTCCGGCCTAGATTGACGCGTGCCCGACGAGCCGCGTCTGTATCGCCCGCGCGAGCGGGAGGTTCCTGCCCGCGACGAGCCCTCGCTCGTTCACGCGCTCAACCCTGAGCAGGAGCGCGCCGTCGCGTTCGGCGACGGCCCCTTGCTCGTCATTGCCGGCGCCGGCACGGGCAAGACGCGCACGCTCATCCACCGCGTCGCCCACCTGATCGAGCGCGGCGTCGCGCCGGAACGGATCCTCCTCCTCACCTTCACGCGGCGTGCGGCCGGCGAGATGCTCAGCCGTGCCGAGCGTCTGGTCGGCCCCTCCGGCGCGCGCGTGCACGGCGGGACATTTCACTCCGTCGGACACCGGCTGCTGCGGCAGTTCGGCACCGCGGCCGGGCTTCCGGCTGACTTCACCATCATGGACCAGGGCGATGCCCAGGACCTGATGCAGCTCGCCCGCGGTGCGCTCGGCCTCGCCAAATCGGCGAAGCGCTTTCCGAAGAAGGAGACGCTCCACTACCTGTACTCGCGGCACATCAACACCGAGCTCCCGATCGACGAGCTGCTGCACCGGGAGTTCCCGCAGTTCCTCGAGTACGAGCAGCAGATCATGGGGCTGTTCGCCGACTACACCCTGCGCAAGCAGGAGCGGAACCTCGTCGACTACGACGACCTCCTGCTCTTCTGGGCGACGATGCTCGAGGCCTCCCCTGCACTCGGCGCGCGGATGGCGGGGCTCTACGACCACGTGCTCGTCGACGAGTACCAGGACACCAACCTGCTCCAGGCGCGCATCCTTCGCGGGATGTGCGAGGGGCACCGGAAGCTCACCGTCGTGGGCGACGACGCCCAGAGTATCTACTCGTTCCGCGGCGCCCACTTCCGGAACATCCTCGACTTCCCGCGGCAGTTCCCCGGCACGACGCTCGTCACGCTGGCGCAGAACTACCGGTCCACGGAGGGCATCCTCGCCCTCTCGAACACGCTCATCTCCCGCGCCGAGGAGCGATTCACGAAGGACCTCTGGACATCGCGCGAGGGCGGGGAGAAGCCGTGGCTCGTCACGGCGAAGGACGAAGCCCAGCAGACGCGCTTCGTCGTCGATCGCGTGCTCCAGCTCCACGAGGGCGGGATGCCGCTGCGCGAGATGGCCGTGCTCTTTCGCGCGGGCTACATGTCGGCCGATCTCGAGATCGAGCTGACCAACCGGAAGATTCCGTTCGAGAAGTGGGGCGGGCTGAAGTTCCTCGAGGCGGCGCACGTCAAGGACGTCCTCGCCTTTTTGCGCGTGAGCGACAATCCGCGCGACGAGGTGAGCTGGTACCGCATCCTCATGCTCATGCCCGGGATCGGCGACGCGACCGCGCGCGGGCTGATGGCGTCGATGGAGGAGCGCTCCTGGGACCCGGACGCGTTCACGCACCTCCTGGCGCCGCCGCGGGCCCGCGACGCGCATCGCGCGCTGGCGACCCTGCTGCGCCAACTTCGCGGCGCCGACCAGGCGAAGGAGGGCGAGGAGGCGGGCGCCCGCGTGGCGAGCGACATCGTGGCCATCCGGTCGCTCTACGACGCCATCGTCAAGGAGAAGTACGATCGTCCCGAGGCGCGCCTCGCCGATCTCGATCAGCTCCGCACCATCGCGGCGAGCTACCCGTCGCGGACGACGTTCCTCGCCGCGCTCGCCCTCGATCCCCCGTCCAGCACGCAGGATCTGGCCGGGGGCAGCGAGTCCGAGTCCGACACCCTCGTGCTCAGCACCGTCCACAGCGCGAAGGGCTAGGAGTGGAAGGCAGTGTTCGTCATTTCGGCCGTCGATGGCTGGTTCCCCTCCTCGCGCGCGGTCGAGGATCCGGACGAGCTCGAGGAAGAACGGCGACTGATGTACGTCGCCCTCACGCGTGCCAAAGACGAGCTGGCGGTCGTCTACCCGATGCAGGTATACGGGACACGCCGGGGCGCGGACTACTCCATCGACCAGCTGTCGCGTTTCTTCGACCGAGGGGTGCGAGCAACGATGCAGCGGATCGTCGTGGAGGAGCCGAACGAAACGCCCATCCAGCCGGCGGAGCCTACGTCGGGACCTGCGATCGACCTCCGAGCGATTATGCGCGGACGCTTCGCGAAGTGAGCGCCGAGGACCAACCAAGCATTAGCGCGCGCGCCGCCTGGCCGTTGCGCGCGATGGCGGTGCTGCTCGTTGCGCTGGGGGTCTATCCTCTCGCCGATCACCTGCCGTTCGCCGAACCGCAGCCGTGGTGGCGCTGGGGTCTTCGCACGTGGATGCTCTGGACTCCACTGTCGATTGCTCTCGCGCTGCTCCTCGCGCGCGCGCGCCCGGCCTGGTGGGCAGCGCAGGTCGAGCGAGGCCGCCGTGCGCTGCTGGCGCCGACGCCCGGACGCTTCATGCTCCTGGTCGGGGCGCTCACCTGCGCGCTCGCGCTCGCGGTCGGGTGGATCATGTTCCACTGGACCGGCGCGTCGATCGACGAATACTCGCAGCTCTGGCAGGCCCACCTGCTGGCGAGCGGCCATCTTTTCGCTCGCGCCGAGTCGCATCCGGAGTTCTTCGGGACGATGCAGACCGTCTCGTGGGCGGGGCGATCGTTCGCGCACTTCCCGATCGGCGGCGCTGCGCTGCAGGCGGCGGGGATGGCGCTCAGTGTGCCGCAGCTCGTGAACCCCCTGCTCGCGGGGTGTGCGGCCGCCGCCGTGTACCGGTTCGTCGCGGCGGTGGGCGACGAAACCGAGGCCCGCGCTACGGCGCTGCTGTTCGCCCTCTCCCCCTTCGTGCTCATCGTCGCCGGCAGCCGGCTGGACCACGTTGCCACCCTGACCGCCGTGTGGATCGCCATCGCCGCCTTGCCCGGGTGGCTCGCATCCACGCGCGACGCGAGCGCGATTCGATCAGCGGCGGTGATCGGATTCTCGCTCGGGTGCGCCACCACGATTCGCCCGTATGACGGCGCGATCGCGACGGTGGTCATCGGGGGCTTTCAGCTGCTCTCCGCGCGCCGCGGCACGCTCTGGCGTTCGCTCGTCGTGCAGCTCTTCGCCGGCCTCCTCCCGATCGCCGCGCTATTGGCCACCAACCGGGCGCTGACCGGACACGCCCTGACATTCGCCTATGACATCCTGAACGGCCCCGATCACCGGCCGGGCTTCCACATGAGCCCTCTCGGATTCGAGCACACACCCATGACGGGGCTGTACCTCGTGTCGCTCTATCTGATGCGGCTGAACGAGTCGCTGCTCGGCTGGCCCGTGCCGGTGGTTGCGCTCATCGCCGGCGGCATGGCCGCATGGCGAAGCGTGACGAAGTGGGATCACCTGTTGTTGGCGTTCCTCGGCACCACGCTCTTCGCCTACTGGATCTACTGGGGAGACGGCTCCTTTCACGGTCCGCGCTTCCTCTTCAACGTCGTCCCGATCCTCCTGCTGTTCGTCGTCAGGCTCCCGGTCGCGGTGCGCGAGCGCATGCGGAGCCCAATGCTTCGCACGGCGACGCTGCTGCTCGTCCCCCTGTGGATGCTCACCGCCTGGCTCCTGCCATCCCGCTCGCAGCCGTTGGGTCCCTGGCGGCTCCTCACGCCGAGGCAGGAGGCCGACCTCACCGGCGCCCTGCGGCAGACGGTCGATGCCAAGCACCTTCAGGGGGCAGTAGTCTTCGTCAATGATGGCTGGCACGCGCGCCTCACGGCACGGATGCGCGCCCTTGGGATGCCTCCATTCACCGCCCAGCTCATCGTCGGGAACTACAACGCCTGCACACTGCAGCAGCGGTTGGACGACGCGGAGCGGCGCGGCATGCCGCCCCGCGCGGCCGCGTCGTACGTCGCTTCCGTGATGACGGAGCCGCTCGACGCGCGGCCGGTGCCGGGATTGTCCGCCATGGAGCAGCTCGCGCTGCCGAAATCCAGCGAGGTGCCGGAGCGTTGCCAGTGGGAGTTCGAGCACGCGCTGCCCAGAGGGATGGACCTCGCGCGGCTGCTGCCCCACATCGCGCTCGATTCGCTGGGCAGACTCGGTGGCGACGTGATCTACGCGCGCGACTTCGGCGCGCGCAACGCGCTGCTCGCCGACCGCTTCTCGGACCGGGCCTGGTACGTGGCGCGTCCGGAGATGCGCGGCGACTCCATCGCGATACTCCTGGAACCGTACTCCCGAAGCGCTCAGCGCTGATTTCGTCGCGGCGTCACGGTGGGATCATCGTGACGTGCGGCCGCGAGCGCCTTGACCGCGTCGAAGGGATGCTTCCGGTCGCGCTTCGCGGCGTTGATGATCGTCTGGACGGCACGGCGCAGGTCCCCGCCTTCGCCAGTGAGCACGGCGTCGAATGCGTCGAGATCGGTCAGATAGACGCGGCGCGCCATGAGCACGGCGTTGTCGAGACGCACACGCTCGACGGCGCGAGGGCTGATCGTGCGGAGCTGAGGCCCGATCTCGTCGCGCAGCGTCTCACGCGCGTGGGCGTACAGCGAGTCGCGCACCGCGATGCGCTCGGCGACATGCTCGGGCTCGTCGCCCGGATGCGCCTTGAAGGCGGAATCCACCTGCGCGTAGAGCGCGGCCCAGAATCGGCCGAGCGTCTTCTCGTCCTCCCATCGCGCCACGACGATCTGCGCGGCGGCCGGCTGTCCGCGCGCGAGAAAGAACCGCTCTGCGCCGCGCGACCCGACGAAGTTGGCGAAGCTCTCGTTGAAGACCGCCCCGCCAGGAGCGTAATACGTGTTGTGGGTCAGCT
>JAEKKK010000163.1 GCA_019510405.1 Gemmatimonadota bacterium
CCGCGCCGGTGGACGTGGCGGTCGTGTCTGACTTCCAACGCAACGGGACGGCGGGATTGGCCGGGCTCGACCTGCCGACGGCGCTGCACGTGCGTCCCGTCGCCGTATCGAGCGGCCCGCGCGCCAACACGAGCATCGCGGTGGCCGAAGCGCGGCCGATCGGCGATGGTGGGCGCGAGAAGCTCGCCGTGGCGGCGACGATCCGCTCGCGCGGCGTGCCGGCGTCGCGCCCGGTGTCCGTCATGCTGCGATTGAATGGCCGGCCGAGCGGGACGAAGCTCGTCACGGCGGCGGGCGAAGGTGAGACGCGCGTCGTCTTCGATCCCGTGCCGCTGCCGAGTGGACTCGTGCGCGGCGAGCTGACGATCGATCCCGACTCGCTCGCCGCCGACGATACGGCGCGGTTCACGCTGACCTCGAACGACGCGGTGAAGGTGCTGCTCGTCGCGCCCGATGACGCCGACCGCGACGAGACGCTCTACATCGAGCGCGCACTCGCTGTGGGACGGTCGCCGTCGGTGCAGCTCGAGCGGCTGCGGCCGAGCGGGATCGACGCGGGTCGGCTCGAGGACGCGGCGCTCGTCATCCTCTGGGACGTCGCCCCGCCGACTGGCAGCGCGGGAACGGCGCTGCAGCAATGGACGGCGCGCGGTGGTGGCATCGTGCAGGTCGCGGCGCGACGCACGGCGCGGCGCTTCGGCTCACCGTCGCTGCTTCCCGCCACCGCGACTTTCGCCGACCGCTCCGACGAGCGGGGCGGTTCGCTGGGCGACGTACGGCTCGATCATCCGTTGCTCGCGCCCTTCCGTCAGACGCCCGCGGCGCTCGCCGCGCCGCGCTTCCTGCGCCACACGAGGCTGCAGCCGGCCCACGGCGGCGAGATCATCGCGCGGTTCGACGACGGCTCGGCGGCGGTGGTCGAGCGGAATGACGGGATGGGCCACGTGATCATGGTCGGCGTGCCGCTCGACGCGCGCTCGGGCGACTTCCCGCTGCAGCCGGCGTATCTGCCGTTCGTGCGGCAACTCGTGCTGTACGCGACTCGGCGCGACGCCACGCCGCTGGCGCGCGAGGCGGGTGAGAGCTGGCTGATCCCCGCGGCCGCGCGCGAGCCCGTGATCTCCACACCGGATGGGTCGATCATCCGGCCGCCGCGCGATACGCGCGCCACGACCGTCCCGCTGCGCGAGGCGGGCATCTACACGCTGCACGATGGCGAGACGCGCAGTGCGCCGGTCGGTGAGCTGGCGGTGAACATTCCCGCGAGCGAGTCCGACCTCGGCGTCGTCGCCACGAATGATCTGCTCGCGGGAGTACGCCGGAGCGGTGCGAGTGTCGGCGACGCCGACCCGACGCCCGCGCCGGTAGAGATCGAGCGGCGCCAGGGGCTGTGGCGCCTCGCCATCCTCGCCTTCGTCGCACTGCTCATCGCCGAGATGCTCATGGCGAGCCGCGGCTGGCGCGCGGTGGCCAACCCGCAAGTCGCAACCTCGCCTGGAGAGGGCTCATGACACAGGCCGATCAACTGCTCGCTTCCCTCGCCGTCCTGCGCCGCCAGTGGCGACGGCGCATCCTGCTCGAGGGACTCGCGTGGGTCGCGCTCGCCGCGCTGATCGGCCTCGTCGCCGGCTGGGTGGTGACGTGGATCGTCGAGCCGGCGGGCAGCGGGCTCGTCGCGATTCGTGTTCTGGTGTACGGTCTCATTGTCGGAACACTGGTGCGCTTCCTCGTCGTGCCGCTCGCGCGGCGCACGAGCGACCAGCGGTTCGCGCTCTACGTCGAGGAGCATGCGCCGGAGCTGAAGCAGGCGCTGATCGCCTCCGTGCACGAGCTGCATGCGCCGGAGGCCGAGCGGTCGTCGCCCGCGCTCGCGGCGCGGCTGGTGGGCCGCACGGTGGAAGCGGTGCGTCCGCTCGAGCGGGACGGCCGGATCGAGAAGCCGCGCGTCGTGCGCGCGCTGCAGATATTCGGCGGCGCCGTGGTCGCGGCCGCGTTGCTGTTGTTCGTCGGCCCGGACGGACTGCGCGACACGGCGCGCGCGTTGTTCGTCCCGTGGGGCACCGCCGAGGCGGCGACGCCCGTGATGGCGGTGCGGGTCGTGCCCGGCAATGCGGCGGTGCCGAAGGGCGCGTCGGTAGACGTAGGCGCGTCGCTCTCCGGGTTCGCGTCGGACAGCGCGGAGCTACTCTTCCGGACCGACACCGGGCAGCAGTGGACGCATCTGCCGATGTTGCGCGAGAAGGACAAGGATCGCTTCACCTCCCGGCTGTTCGACGTGGCGAAGGCGACGGAGTACTTCGTGCTCGCGAACGGCGTGCGGTCGCCGACGTACAGGCTCACCGTGTCGAACCTGCCCGCGGTGAGCAAGCTGGCGCTCGACGTGAGGTATCCGGCGTACACGGGACTGCCGGCCGAGCATCAGGACGACGGCGGCGACGTCGCGGCCGTCGTCGGCAGCACCGTCACGGTGCGTCCGGGGACGACGATGCCGGTGCGCAGCGGCTCCCTCGTCTTCGACAACGGGACGACCATCCCGCTCGTCGCCGACTCGACGGGCGCGCTCCGCGGCTCCTTCCGCGTCGGGACGAGTGGATTCTATCGCGTCGATCTCGTGAGCCCGGACGGCGTGAACGTCGCCGGCGGCGTGCAGTACGCGGTGGACGCGCTCCCCGACCGTGCGCCGCAGGTGCGCATCGAGCAGCCGGGCCGCGACACGAAGGTCACCAACGTCGAGGAGCTGACGATCGCCGTCGGCGCGTCGGACGACTACGGCGTCGAGTCGATGGAGCTCCGGTACCAGGTGAACGGCGGACCGGAGCAGAAGGTCGCCCTCGCCGGCGGCAGTCGCGGCGCGAAGGAGCCGCGCGCCGCGTACACGATGTTCCTCGAGGAGCAGAAGCTCCAGCCGGGCGATCTCATCGCCTATCACGCGCTCGCGCGCGACGGCGCGGGGAACGTCGGCTCGAGCGACGTCTACTTCCTCGAGGTGCGCCCGTTCGGGAAGAACTACCGTCAGGCCGAGCAGCAGGGTGGCGGAGGCGGCGGCGGCGGTGGCGGCGACTCTCCCGACGGCTTCGTCCCGCGCCAGCGCGACGTCGTCGCCGGCACCTTCAACTGGCTGCGCGACAGCGCGACGACTCCCGCGCGCAAACGGCGCGAGGACGTCGCCACGGTCCACATCGCGGAAGCGCGGCTGCGCGAGGACGTCGAGGAGCTCGCGAAGAAGATGCAGGATCGCGGCGCCGCGCGCGCCGACACGATGTTCGTGCACATCCAGGCGGAGCTCGAGCAAGCCGCGGCTTCGCTCAAGGCCGCCGAGGAGCTGCTCGTGAAGGGCCAGGGGCGCGAGGCGCTCGCGCCAGAGCAGCAGGCGTTGCAGCGGCTCCAGCGCGCCGAGGCGATGTACCGCGACGTGCAGGTGCAGTTCGGGCAGCAACAGGGCGGCGGTGGCGGCGGCGGCGGACAGCAGCGCGCCGAGGATCTCGCCGACCTCTTCGAGCTGAACAACGACAAGCTGCGCAACCAGTACGAGGCGGTGCAGAGCGAGTCGCAGGATCCGCAGCAGGCCGGCCAGCGCGCCGCCGATTCCGCGCTCGACCGACTCAAGGAGCTGGCGCGCCGGCAGCAGCAGGAGAACGAGCGCATGCAGCGCATGGCCGACGCGATGCGCGAGCGGCTCGGCAAGGATCAGAGCGCGAGCGCCGGCGGAGGCGGTGGTGGGGGCGCCTCGCAGCGCGAGCTGGCGCGGCAGGCGGAGGAAGAGGCACGCCGGCTCGAGCGGCTGTCACGCGAGCGAAAGTCGCCCGAGCTCGCGGAAGCAGCGCAGAAGCTTCAGCAGGCAGCAGACGCGATGCGCCGCGCCGCGGGCGGATCCCCGCAGCAGGGCCAGCAGGCGCTCGAGCAGCTCGGTCGCGCGGCGAACGGTCTCGAGGGCGCGCGCGCCGACCGCGTGGGCCAGAGCGTGCGCCAGCTCGAGCAGCAGGCGCGCGCGCTGCAGGATCGCCAGCGCGAGATCAATGAAGGTGTACGGGCAATGGGTACGGGAAGCCCGCAGCAGCGCGCCGAGCAGGTGCGCAAGCTCGGCGAGAAGAAGGATCAACTCTCCCGTGAAGTCGAGCAGTTCGAATCCAACGCGGATCGGGTGAGCCGTGAGGCGCGCCGCACGCAGCCGAAGGTGGCACAGCGCACGGGCGAAGCGGCCGACGCCGTCCGCGAACAGCGGATCAAGGACAAGATCGACTACTCCAAGCGCGTGCTCGGCACCGCGTCACCCGAGTACTCCAACGCGTTCGAGGGGCAGATCGGCGAGAACATCGCCGACGTCGCCGAGCGGATGCGCGCTGCGGCGGGCGCGCTCGGCGCGAACGCGCAGACACCGGAAGGCCAGGGCCGCGCGCTGGACCAGACGCGCGAGCTGGTGCGCGGACTCGAGTCGCTGCGCGACCAGATCGCGCAGCGCGACGGCCAGCGGGGTCAGACTCAACGGGGTCAGACTCAGCAGGGTCAGACTCAAACGGGTCAGAGTCAGCAGGGTCAGGGCGCCCAGGGTCAGCAGTCGGCGCAGAACGGACAGCAGGGCCAACGCGGACAGCAGGGGCAGAACGGCCAGCAGGGTCAGAACGGGCAACAAGGACAGAACGGACAACAGGGACAGCAGGGTCAGTCCGGCCAGAACGGCCAGCAGAATGCGCAGGGCCGCGGCAACTCCGGCCAGCAGCGCGGCGGCACGGGCGGTCAGATGCCGACCGGTCAGACGCAGTATGGCAGCGAGCCCTCGGACGGCGATCCGCGTCAGATCGCGCGCGCGCTCGGGCTGCGTCGCTCGAACGCGGAGGCGCTGCGGCGGCAGTTCGCGACGAACGGGATGGACACGCGCGATCTCGACCGCGCGATCGAGAATCTGCGCCGCCTCGAGCGGAGCGGTGCGCTCGACGATCCGGGCGCGGCGGACAAGCTCGAGGCCGACGTGATCGACGGCGTCAAGGACTTCGAGTTCGCGCTCGGCCGGAAGCTCAACGGCGCGCAGCCGGATGGCCCGACACTCGGCGCGCGCTCGCCGGTACCGGAGGAGTACCGCGCCGCGGTCGAGGAGTACTACCGCTCCCTCGCCGGTGGCAACGGGCGTCGCGAGAAGTAGGCGTGTCGCGCGCGTGATGCGCGCGATGCGCGCGATGCGCCGGCGCCGCTGGCGCACCTTCGTGCTGGGTACGCTCGTCCTGGCCGCGACGACCGTCGCCGCGCGCGCGGGGGCGCAGCGCTGGCGTCGCTTCACCGCCGAGCCGAATGCGTCGTACGACGGCAGGTTCACCTTCGTGCGCCTGAGCTACACCGTCTACGGGCACAGCGGATGGGAGTTCGACTATCCGGCCATGGAGCGAAACTTCATGACCATCCTCAACGACCTCACCACCGTCCACCCGCACGTGCGCGAGAGCAACATCCACGCGATGGACGACCCCGAGCTCGGGCGTTATCCGATCGCGTATCTCTCGGAGCCCGGCTGGTGGCATCCCGACTCCAGTCAGGCGGCGGGGCTACGCACCTGGCTCGCGAAGGGCGGCTTCCTGATCGTCGACGATTTCTTCTATCCCGCGCAGTGGAACAACTTCGAGCGGTCGATGAAGCAGGTGCTCCCGAACGCGAAGATCGTCCCGCTCGAGGTCACGCACCCGATCTTCAACTCATTCTTCAGGATCGAGACGCTGAAGGGGATGCATCACCCCGACCGCGAGGACGCGCTCGCCGAGTACAAGGGGATCTACGAGGACAACGACCCCTCGAAGCGGCTGATGGTGATCATCAACTACAACAACGACATCGGCGATTACATGGAGTGGTCGGGCCAGGGCTACTACGCGATCAACTTCTCGAACGACGCATACAAGCTCGCGACCAACTATGTGGTGTATGGGCTCACGCATTGAGGACTAGTCACTCAGCCCCTTCCCCCGCACCGCCATCATCGTCGCCTGCATCATCGCCACCGGCGACGTGCCATCCTCGGCGCGGACCTCGCCCGTGCAGACCGTGATCGTGCGACCGGCGCGCACGACGCGCCCGACGGCGACGAACCGTGCGCCGGTGGCGGGGGCGAGCATGTTGATCTTGAACTCCACGCTCAGCACGCCCGCACCCGGCTCCATCAGGCTGAGCGCCGCGTAGCCGCAGGCGCTGTCGGCCACCGAGGCGAGCACGCCGGCGTGCAGGTAGCCGTGCTGCTGGGTGAGCTCCTCGCGATGCGAGAAGCCGATGTGCACCTCGCCGGCGCGCACCACGTCGAGCGTCGCGCCGAGGGTCGCCATGAACCGCTGCCGCGCGAAGCTGTCGCGCACGCGGCGCTCGAAGTCCGGATCGCGCGGAGTCGTCATCGCGTGGCGTCCTGCCGCGTCGTCATCCCTTTGCCTCGCGCGGATCCCCTTCCTCGGCGCAGCGCACGCAACTCAGGATCGTGCCGAGATGCGCGGCGCGCCCGGCTTCCGTCGTCACCCACTCGCGCACCTGCCAGGGCGGATCGTGGCGCACGTGCTGCCCATGGCCGCACTCGAGCTCGGCCACCCAGTGGCCTTCTTCGTCGAGGTGATAGCCGATGATGCGGCGAGGCAGCATGTGCGGGAAGGCGGGATGCGGGGATGCGAAATGTAGTTCCGCATCTCCTCATTTTCGCATCTCCGCCCCACCGCGCTCTTCGATCAGCCGCATCGCCGGCTCGGAGACGAACAGCTTGTTGTGAAAGCGCGCTCCCCACGAGAGCGGCGTCACGTCGCGATACTCGCGCAGGGTGTCGTCACCATAGCCGGGATGGAGCTGCTTGCGGAGCGAGGCGCGAGCGTTCGGATCGGCGCCGCGTTCGAGCAGCAGTTGCGTGAACGGTGCTTCCTTCGGGCCGCCGGCGCCGTAGTTCATCCAGAAGTTCATCTGCGACACCACCGTGGCGAAGAGCGCCGTGTGTCCGCCGAACCCGTCGGCGTCCAGCGCGGCCGGCGCGTCGACGTCCATGCCGCGGTCGAGCAGCCAGCGCGCGATCTCGAGCTCACCGTAGTCCATGCACATGTGCAGCAGGGTCGCGCCGGCGAGCGGCGTCCCGTGCGTGGCGAGCACCTCGTCGTGGCAGCCCAGCGCGGGCGGGTAGATCTCCTCGTGCGTGAACTGCCGCCACAGCAGGTCCGGGTCGCGCTCGAGGTGGCGCTCGAGCAGATCGATGCGGCCGCGGTGCAGTGCCATCGGCGCGGTATCGGGCAGGTCGACGCCGCGTGCGACGTACATCTGCAGGATGGCGTGCTTGGCGGCGGGCTTCCGGCTGTCCGTCTCGAGCACGACGTCCACCGGGGCGCGGCTGCGCCCGGCGTCGTCCGTCACGCGCGCACCGAGCTCGAACAGCAGTGCGGTCCCATGTTCGCTCAACGTGTAGGCGGGGCCGCCGAGCGCGCCTTCCGGAATTGGCGGCCGGCCCATCAGGTCGTAGAGCAGCCTCGCCGTCTCGATGCGGCTCTGCAGCGCGGCGCGGTCGAGCGCGGAGCGGAGATCGCGCGCGCCGAGGTCGTACAGCAGGCGGATGATCCGATCGCGTCCCAGATTCGCCGCGTAGGTGAGCGGCGGCCCCCAATTGCTCGGCCGCACCAATGCATTTTCACCGATGATCTCGGGATGCGCCGTGACGAGCGTGCGCACCGCGGCGAGATCGTCGCGCCAGATCGCGTCCACCAGGTCGCACGCCAGCACCAACCGCTCCCAGCTCGGCGCCTGATAGCTCTGCGCCAGTGCGAGGCGTGCGTCGTCGATCGTCGCGCGGGCAGGATCGAGCGCGCCCGAGCGAGCCGTCGTCAGCTCGGCGAGGGCATCGGCGTCGCCGGCGCGCGCGGCTTGGAGGAGCTGTTCCGCCTCGCGCTCCAGCGTCCCGAGATCAGGCCGCACGGGGAGGTGACGCGCGCTCACCCGACCGGCCGCTCCCACCGACAGACCAGGCCGTCCTCCTCGTCGATCACGTCGCCGACGAGCTGGAAGCCCGACTTGACGAGCACGCGCATCGATGCGTTGCCGTCGGGCATCGTGTGCGCGCGGATCATGCGCACGTCCACCCGCTCGACGGCGAACGCGACGAGCGCCGACGCAGCCTCCGTCGCGTAGCCCTGCCCCTGATACGCCGGCACGATGCCGTACGCGATCTCCACCACGCCCCGGTCGTCGGGCGGTCCCTTGAACGACGCAGCCCCGATCACGCACTGGTCCTCGCGGTGGATCACGGCGAAGCCGAATACCCAGGGATCCGGCCCTGCTGCGCGGCGCAGCTTGTCGAGCCACTGCGGCGACACGTCGTCCGACACGAAGAAGTCGCGCAGCCCCGCGCCTGCCCGCACGCCCATGCTCTCCTCGAACTCGCCCAGCCCGTCGCGCAGCGCGAGCAGTTGGTCGGGGGTATACGGCTGGAGGGTGAGGCGCGCCGTCTCCATGCTCGGCAGCCGGCGCGCCGCCGCTCGTGCGCTGGAGACTCGGCTCATCGTTCCGGCAGCAACGCCGCCGTGGCGAACAGCACACCAGGAATGAGGAAGACGATCTCGATGAAGTCGAACCCGATCGCGGCGGCGGCGCCCGCCGCGAACGCGATGTAGGCAAAGCCGATGAGCCCCACGGGCATCCGCGCGCTGAGCGACGGCCAGCCGAGGAGCGAATGCGCCGCGCTGCTCGCGATCAGCACGAGTCCAGCGGCGACGACGAGCGCGGTACGGAGTCGGGACATCGCGGGGAGATTCGACGGGTCGAGGGACGGCCCTCAACTTGTCCCCCGATGCATCGCGCGCAAGGGAGCGCGACCGCTCGTCAGACGACGGTCAGCGCGTGTAGCGCAGGTTGTGCCACCACACGGCGCGACTGAGCGCACCGTCCGCGGCGAACTGCAGCGGCACGCTGACGACGATCGCCGCGAGCCCGACACCGCCCACGGCGCGCTGCGCCGTCCCGACACGGTGTGCGCGCAGTGCACTCACCAGCGCGACCCCCGTCGCGACGACACCGATGTCCGTCAGGGCCGCCCCGGCCCTGCGGAGCGCGATCGCGCGGCGCGCGCTGGCCGCGGCGGAATCCGCCCCGCGTGCGAACGGATCGCCCCGCAACGCGGGCGAGATGTCGGCCGGCCAGAAGAAGTGGAGGTTCGCCACGCGTGGCCCACCCGTCCCGCGAACGACGGCCAGCCCGTTCCACGTCGGCGCGATGCCGAGCGCGCACTGCTGATAACTGCACGCGGATTCGTTCGGCGGTGCGGCGGCCGCACCCTGCCCTCTGGCCGACGACGCCCCGAGCAGGAGCAGCATCGCCGAGATCGTCATGTTGCGCATGTTACCGCTCGCTGATCGGATGCCCCACTTCAAGAGGGTCAGACTCGTGGACGTTCAAGTGAGTCTGACCCCTTGATCATGCGTGAGGGCGGGCGAGGCGTATGTCGGGAGAACTCCCGGATTCCCGGGGGAGATCCGCGCGTCAGGATGCTGCGGCGGTGTCGTCCCAGTCCCGCTTCAGCAGCAGCTCCTCGATGCGGTAGCCGTGCAGGAAGTCGTGGAGCACGAGGTGGCGGAACATGATCATCACCGAGTACGCGCGATACTCGGGATGCCGCGCCGTCCGCGCCCAGTCTTCCGGCGCGAGCGCGCGCACGCGCGCCACGACGCGCGCCCGGTCGGCCACGAACCGCTCGAGCGACTCGTCGAGGTCCATGCGCAGCAGCATCTCGTCGTCGTCCTGCTCGCCCGGCTGATACGGCGTGATCACCGGCGCCGGCTCGCGCAGCATGGCGTCGAGCCGGTGGAAGAACAGTCCGTGGACGTGCGCGAGATGGCAGGCATGCTCGTGCGCCGACCACCGCCGCGGCGCAGGACGACGCTTCAGCACCTCGCGCGGCACCTCCCGGACCATCGGCACGATGATCAGCGGCGCACGCTCCATCGCCTCGATGATCGCGCTGGGGTCCGTGGTCGATTCGCTGGCCGAAATCAGAGTGCTCATCCGCCGAAGGTTGAATGGTCCAGGGACCGCCGTGAGCGCGTTCGCTCAGCCGCGCACAGAATGCGCCGCCGACCCGAACCGCTTGCACAGGTAGAACTGCCGAGTCGCGGCGGGAAAGCCGTCCAGCGTGCCGAAGAGCTGATAGCCGCGCGCCTCATAGAAGGGGCGCGCCTGATGCTCGAATGTGGATAGATACGTGCCGATGCACCCGCGCTCCCGCGCGATCTCCTCGGCGCGCGCCAGCAGACGGCTGCCGAACCCCTGCCCGCGCGCCGCCTCGCTGATCCAGAGCTTGTCGACGTAGAGCCAGCCCCACTTGGTGTTGCCGAGCAACCCGCCGATCACCGTCCCCTCGGCGTCGCGCACGACGAGCTCCAGCGGCAGATCGTTCGCCGGCCCGATCTGCGCCACGTTGAACGCGCGCAGTCCCTTCAACACGGCGTCGCGGTCCTCGGCGCTGACCTCCTCGTCGATCCGCAGCTCGGCCTCGCCGCTCATCGCGCCAACCGCGCGACGCGTGTCGTGAGATGCTTCTTCACGTCGGGCCACTCCGTCGCGAGGATGCTGTACATCACCGTGTCC
>JAEKKK010000164.1 GCA_019510405.1 Gemmatimonadota bacterium
AAGCGCGCCAGATCATTGCTGCTGCATTTGCATCGAACTAATGCGGCGCAGGCGCATCAGTCCTGTGGCGATACCGCGCGAAATGTCCGGGAACAGGTAGCGCCGGCCCAGCGTGCATTGTCGCAAATGGTTGATGAGAAAAGCCTTACGCCTCTGCAGTCAACGGGGCATCCCGCGCCGCTAGGGCATGAGCCGTGCTTTCGCTGGGGGTGCCGGAGCCGCTGGGCCCGCACGACGCTGTGCGATGGCTCGGACCGTATGACAGATCACTCACGCCGCGCCGCGGCGTCGCACAGAACGGAGACGCTCGACGTGCTTCCAACGCGCAACCCGAAGATCATCTTCAAGGCGCTGGCGACCGGCGCCGTGCTCTACTCGCCGCAGGACGAGGTGTACTTCGGCCTCAATCCGGTCGGTGTGCGCGTCTGGGAGCTGCTCCCGCCCGCCTGCAAGCAGCTCGACGACGTCTGCCGCACCCTCGAGGGCGAGTACCCGGAGGCCCCCGCCGAGATGATCCGGGCCGACGTCGCCGAGCTGCTCGAGGAGCTCACCAAGCTCGGGCTCGTCGTGCCGACGGACGCGTCGGCGCGTCAGTCGTCCTGACCAGCCGCGCGGGCCGATGAGCGCCATCTTCGCAGTCGTCGGAGGCGAGCCGATGTCCGCCGCCGACCTGCAGCGCGCCGTCCTCGAGATGGCGACGCGCGGTGCAGAGCACATCGATTGCCGCGGCGGCGAGAGCGCCGGCGTGGCGGCAGGCCGCTTCGACTGGGAGATGGAGGCGACCGCCTCCGGACCTCTCGTCGTCGACGACGGCGTCCGCGTCGTCGTGCTCGACGGCACACTCTACTATCGCGACGCACTGCGACGCGCGATCGCCGGGGCGACCGCCGGCCGCGCCTTCGACATCGCCGGCGATTCCGCGGGCCATCTCATCATCGGCGCCTATCGCGCCTGGGGCGCCGACTGCGCGCGGCATCTGGAGGGCGACTTCGCCTTCGCGCTCTGGGATCGCGACGAGCAGCTGCTCGTCTGTGCGCGGGACATCTTCGGCACGCGGCCCCTCTTCTACGGGCGCAATCGCGACCGGGTCATCGTCGCCTCCATGGCCACCACGGTCGCGAAGCGCAGCGAGCATGGCGGCGCGCTCGATCTCGGCGCGATCGGCGAATCGCTCTCCGGCGCGTTCAATCTCGGCGAGGATACCGCGTACAAGGGCGTCGCCCTCGTTCCCGTGGGGCATACGCTCGTCGTCGCACGCGGGGGGAACGTCACGCTGCAGCCGCACTGGGAAGCGCCGACCGCTCGTGCTGCCTCCTCGTTCGAGGAAGGGGCGGAAGAGCTGCGCGCGCTCCTCACGGATTCCGTGGACGAGCGCATGGCGGAGCGAGGTACCACCGCGCTCTGGCTCAGCGGCGGTTGGGACTCGAGCGCACTCTTCGCCTGCAGCCAGCGCGCACTGGGCCGTCGCGCGACGCCGCGCGAGATCGCCCTCGTCTCGATGAGCTACCCCGTGGGGAATCTCGGGCGCGAGGACGAGGCGATCCTTTCCGTCGCCGAACGCTACGGCGCGACGGTGAACTGGGTGCAGAGCGGTGAAGTGCCCCTCTTTCCGCCCGACGTCGCCCTCGAGGCGTCGCAGCGCGATCTTCCGTTCGCCCACGCGTTCGAGATGTGGAGCCGCACGATGGGCGCACGCTCCCGCGCCGTGGGCGCGCGCGTCGTGCTCACGGGCACCGGTGGGGACGAGCTCTTTGCCGGCTCCAACATCTACCTCGCCGATCTGCTGCGCCGCGGGGCGTGGGGCTCGCTCGCGCTCGACTGGTATCACATCCGCGGGCGGACGCTGAACGGCTTCCGTGAGCGCGTCCTGAATCCCGCGCTCGCTGCGCACGACGGCGGCAAGGATCTGAGCACGCCCGGACCGTTCGAGCAGCACCTCATGCCCTGGCTGCGCGACGACTTCGTCGCCACGCATCGCCTGCGCGAGCGCGAGCGTGCCAAGGCGCCGTATGGGCGTCGCCCCACGCTCTCCGATACCGAGCAGCTCTGGGGGCTCACGGCGCCGATGTTCTCGCGCATCCGCTCCACGCTCGCCGCCGCGCAGATGCGCGCCGGCATCGTGAATCGCTCCCCCTTCCTCGATCTTCGTGTGCTGCGCTTCGCCCTCGGCCGCCCGCGCAAGGAGCGCGTGACGGCGCGCGAGACGAAGCGGTTGCTGCGGCGCGCCATGAAGGGACTGCTCCCCGACGAGTTCCTGGCGCCGAGACCGGCGCGCACCGGGATCACGACGCAGTACATGCGCGAGCAGCTCCGTGGCCCGGCGCGGCCGCTGATCGAAGCGGCGTTCGAGCGGCCGGTGCTCGCCGAGCTCGGCATCATCGACGCCGATCGACTCCAGGCCGACTGGCGGAAGTATCTCGAGACGGGGCAGGGGCTGGCGCTCAGCTTCTACGATGTGTATCAGACGGAGAGCTGGATTCGCACGCACCTCGGGGCGGGAAGTGGCCCGACCATACGTCCGGAGGCTGCGCGCAGCATCGCACGATGAGTCGTGATCTGATCATGAACAGCTATCACGTCTTCGGTGGAATTCTTCGTTCCGAGCTCGCGTTTCCGGAGCTCGACGTCGCCGAACGCGGTGATCCCGATTGGACGCTGCACGTGACGTTCACACCCGCGCCCGACGTCCCGCTCGGACCGCCGCTGGGCGAGGACCGCGTGGAGGTGGACGTCCTGGTGCGCTCCTATGCGACGCCGACCGGGTTCCGGCTCGTGTACGACGACACCGGCGTCTTCGACGTGAGCGAGGGTGGTCGCGCGATCCGCTGGCATCGGCCCCCGGCCGCGGACGCTGAGGCAGGGCGGCTCGACGTGCTGGGCCGCGTCCTGGCGCTCGCGCTCCACGCGGCAGGCTGGCTGTCGCTCCACGGCAGTGCCGTCGCCCTGGGCGAGGGCGCGGTGGCGTTCCTCGCGCCCAAGGGGAATGGGAAGTCCACGCTGGCCTTCGCGCTGATGCGCGCCGGCGCGGCGCTGTTGACCGACGACACGGTCGTCGTCGAGCCGGGTCACCCGTCGATCGTGCGGCCCGGTGTGCAGAGCGTCCGCCTGTTCCGCGACTCCGCCGATTGGCTGTCGGCGCCGGCGCCGCTCGCCGGCACCTCCGACGCCAAGCCCACCTTCGGGCAGCTCGTGACGGATGCGCGGCGGCTCACGCGCGCGCCGCTCGCCGCGCTCTACCTGCTCGAGTCGGTTCCCGCCGGGACCATCGCCGAGCCGGTCGAGCGCGATCGCATGGAGGGGCCCACCGCCATCTTTCAGCTGATCACGCAGACGAAGATCGGCACGCTGCTGGGCGGGAGCGAAGCGCCGACCGTGTTCGGGGCCGTCGTCGCCATCTCCGAGGGAGCGCCGGTGTATCGTCTGCGCGTCACGCGCGACTACGAGCAGCTGCAGCAGGTCGTCGAACGGATCGTCGGGTGGCACGGGGGTGTCGGCGCGCGCGCGCTGCCCCTCGAGCGCACCTCCGCGTGACCGTCGTTTCGCGCGACCTCACGGAGCCATCAGCCGAGCCGGCGCTGCGTCTGCGCCACCTCTCCAAGCGGTTCCGCGTGCGCCGCGGTCTGATCGCCTCGCTGCGTCAGCCAAAGGCCGCGAGCTGGGTGCACGCCGTCCAGGATGTGTCGTGCGACGTGCAGCCGGGTGAGTTCTTCGGCCTGCTCGGCCCCAATGGCGCGGGGAAGACCACGCTCTTCAAGATGCTGGCGACGCTCACCTCGCCCGACGAAGGGAGCGCCACCGTTTACGGCGCGGACGTGATGCGTGCGCCGCGCGACGTGCGCCGCATGGTCGCTCCCGTCGCGGCGGACGAGCGCGGCCTGCACTGGCGGTTGTCGGCGCTGGAGAACCTCCGTCTCTTCGCCACGCTGTACGATCTCCGCGGCGCGGAGATGGCCGCGCGGGTGGACGAGGTGCTCGGCGTAGTGGGGCTGCGCGGCGCGGAGCATCGCGTCGTCGGCACCTATTCGTCGGGGATGCGGCAGCGGCTGCTCATCGCGCGTGCGCTGTTGATCCGTCCGCGCGTGCTCCTGCTCGACGAGCCGACGCGCAGCCTCGATCCCGTGTCGGCGCGCGACTTCCGGAACTTCCTGCGCGAGCAGGTCGCGGGGCCGAACAAGTGCACCGTCGTCATGGCGACCCACAGCGCCGAGGAGGCGCTCGAGCTCTGCGACCGCGTGGCCGTGCTGCACAGGGGGCGGCTGCTCGCCGTCGGCGCGGCGCGCGCATTGGAGCGCGAGTTCAGCGACGATCGCTATCGCATTCGCACGCGCGAGCCGGAGCATCCCGGGTGGCGCGCCCTCGAGTCGAGCGGGCGGATCGAGCGACGTACCGTCGGCGAGGTGGAGGGCGACGGCTGGACGCCGGTCGAGTGCCAGGTGTCCGGTGGGAGAGACGCGGCCGCGCAGGTGCTCGGCACCCTCGTCGCATCGGGGGTGGCCGTGGCGGACTTCGAGCGCGTGGAGCTCTCACTGGCCGATCTCATCGAGCGGATCGTCGCGTCGCGCGCACTCGCGACCGCCCATGCGTAGCGCCCTCGCGCTGATCCGGGTCAGCTTCCTGACCGCGGCGAGCTATCGCTTCGCGATGTTCGTCTCCGTGGCGAGCCTCGCATTGCAGATCGTGCCGACCTACTTCATCGGCCGAACGCTCGATCCGTTCATGGCGCCGGCCATCAAGGGGCAGGGAAGCGACTACTTCGGCTTCCTCGTCGTCGGCACCATCGCCTATCTACTGCTCGCGGCGTCGGTGGACGCGCTGCCGCGCGCGCTGGAGCGCGGTATCTCGACGGGTACGCTCGAGCTGATCTTCAGCACCCCGTCGTCCACTGGGTCGCTGCTCGTCGGGCTCACGGGTTACGAGCTGCTCTGGACGACGACGCGCTGTCTCGTCGTGCTGGGTGCGGCGGCGGCATTCGGATTCCATGCGCATTGGAGCCGCCTCCCGGAAGCGGCGGCGATCTTCGCGCTCATCGTCGCGACGTACTTCGGCGTCGGCATGATCGCCGGCGCGATGATCATCGCGTTTCGTCGCACCGCGGCGCTGCAGACCGTCGTGATCGTCGGCTCCGCGATGTTCGGCGGTGTGACGTATCCGCCGTCGCTCGTCACGACGGCCGTGTCACGCTACAGCAATGCGCCCGACTGGATCGGGCGCCTGGTCGAGATCGTGCCGCTCACCTATGGACTGCGCGCCGTTCGGCGGATCACGATCGACGACGCGCCGCTGCGTGCCGTGCTCGGAGACGTCGGCACGCTCGGGGTGTTCTGTCTCGTCCTCCTTTCCGCGGGCTCGCTCGCGATGGCACACGCGCTCCGCCGCGCCCGTGCCGAGGGAACGTTGTCGCAGTATTGAGTTGCGGCGGCAGCGTCGCGCGGGTCGGATGTTCTCGTGACGCGCGACGCCTGCGACACATGTCGCACATCACCGATCGACGAGCGACCGTGTGCGGCATCGTGCAACGAATGCCGCATGTCGCAAACTGCACGAGCGAAGCTGTGATGGGAGGCACAGACATGCGCTCCGAACAGGTGCAGAATGGGCGCCAGATGTGGACCCGGAGATTTCGTCCGAGTCGACATTCCCGCCCGCTGGAACCCGTATGACAATCGATCGGCCGCGCTTCGTGTCCCATTCGGGAAACACGTGAGAATTGTGCGTGACGGACGCGCTTCGATTTCGTCGTACGAACGTCGGTGACGTGCACGATGTCGCCACGAACTGCAAGACCAGCTGGCGAAGTCGGTCGTATGTCGGTTGTACGAGTGCTTCGTGTAGCCGTAGCAGGCCACTTGTTCTTCGTCGGTCACACCCCACTTCAACAGCAGCAGTCACCGGCAGGATCGCTTTCCCTCCGCGCGAGGGAATCGCGACAAAGGCAAACCCGGCGAAAGCCGGCGACGCAAAGCTACGAGGCTAAGGCGACGAAGTAGTCGCTATGCCAGTCGGGCCGCCGAACGAGTCCCGGAGGGTACATGCGTCGCCACGCTCGAAGTGGCGCGACCGTCTTGGTCGCGCTCGCACTTGTCGCCGTCGGCTGTGGGGAGAAGACTCCTACCGCCGCACCGGAAATCGGCACCCACGGCCCGGCCGGTCAGGTCGCGCTGTCGAGAAAAGCCGATACCGTCGACGTCGACCAATCCGTTCAGCTCAGTGCGATCATGCCGTCGGCGCCAGGTAGCGTCGCGCCGAGTGTGTCGTGGTCGAGCTCCGATCCCAACGTTGCGATCGTCACCCAGAACGGCGTGCTGTTCGCGCTGAAGTCGGGGCGGACGATCGTCACCGCCACGTCGCACGGCCAGAGCGACGCGACGACGGTGACCGTACGCCCCAGCGTGCGCGAGGTCTCATTCGACAGCGACTCGCTCGCGATCAGCGTGTCGCAGTCGGTGAAGCTGCCGTACCGCGTGCTGGACAGCGACGGCAACCAGGTCGACCTCAGCACGCATACGGTCGAGTGGATCACGAGCAACGCGCAGGTCGTTCCCCTCACCGGCGACGCGACCATCACCGGTCGCGCGATTGGTGCGGCGGACCTGCTGCTGCGCGTCGATAGAAAGGAAGCGACGACGCGTGTGAAGGTGCTTGCGAAGCCCGTCGCCAGCGTCGTGGTCTCGCCGACCAGCCTCAAGATCGGCGTCACGCAGAACGCGGCGCTCACCGTCTCGACGTACGACGTCCAGGAGAACCTCCTGACCGGGCGCAGCCTGACGTTCAGCTCATCCGATCAGACCATCGCCTACGTCACCTCGAGCGGTGTCGTCACGGGCGTCGCCAACGGCCAGGCCACCATCACCGTGACGGCGGATGGAAGAAAGTCGACCACCGTGCCGGTCACCGTGGGCGCCGGTCCGACCAATCCGGCCGTGTCGGTGGCGTCGATCGCCGTCACGCTGAATGCGACGACGTTGACGGCCGGCCAGACCACCCAGGCCAACGCCGTCACGAAGGATGGGAGCGGGAACGTCCTCACCGGCCGCACGATCGTCTGGACCACGTCGGATCCGACCGTCGCGTCGGTCGACGGCGCGGGCGTGATCAGCGCGCTCAAGGCGGGGTCGGTGACCGTGACCGCGACGTCGGAAGGGAAGACGGGGACCGGCACGCTCACCGTGACGGCGCCCGCGAACGCGCCGACGCCGGTGGCGAGCATGACGCTCGCCGTCGCGCCGTCCATCACCGTCGGCCAGTCGGCGCAGGCTACTGTCGTATTGAAGGATGCGGCGGGCAATGTGCTCTCGGGCCGCACCGTCACCTGGGTGTCGTCCGACGGGAGCGTCGTGAGCGTGAGCTCGTCCGGTGCCGTCGCGGCGCTCAAGGCGGGTGGCGTCACCATCACGGCAAGCACCGACGGCGTGTCGGCGAGCGCGGTCGTCACGGCCGTCGCGCCGAATACGGCGGTGCACATGATCACGCTGCTCGCCGGCGCCACGCAACTCAACATCGGCCAGCTCACGCAGATCACGGCCGTCGTGCGTGACGCGAACGGTGCTGTCCTCAGCGGCGTCCCCGTGACCTTCACCTCGAGCCCCAGCTCGGTCGTGACGATCTCGGGAAGCGGTGTGGCGGCCGGCGTGAGCGTCGGCTCCGCGCAGATCTATGCGAAGGCGGACACGGTGGTGCGCAGCATCGGCATTACCGTGATCGATACGACCACGACCCCGCCGCCGCCGACCTCTCCGCTGCCACCGGCGGGAACGGGGACCTTGAACGCGATCGCCACCATGGCGACGCTCCCGCAGGCGACGGTCAACGCAACGTATCCCACGCCCGTGAGACAGATCAGGGTCGCGGCGGGCGCGAACCTGCAGGCGGCGCTCGACGCCGCGCAGCCGGGTGACGAGCTGCTGCTCGCGCCTGGCGCCACCTGGAACGGCACGTTCACCCTGACGGACAAGGGCAGCAGCACGGCGTGGATCACCGTCCGCACCGACGTGCCCGACGCTACGCTCGGCGCGCCTGGTACGCGCATGACGCCGAGCCGCGCGTCCAGCGCCAACCTGGCGAAGATTCTCACGACCACCAACATGGCGGCGATCCAGACCACGCTGACGGCGCACCATTGGCGCCTCACCGGTCTCGAGATCGGCGGTACCGCCGCGGCGCAGGAGATCAACGGCATCGTCCGATTCGGCGACGGCTCGGGCGCGCAGAACAGTCTGTCGCTCGTGGCCCACGACCTCGTGCTCGACCGGTCGTTCGTCCACGGCATGGCCACCCAGGCGGTGCGTCGCTGCGTCTCGCTGCAGAGCGCCAGCACGGCCATCGTCGACTCCTGGATCTCCGACTGTCACTCCAACAACGGCGACTCGCAGGCGATCGTCGGCTGGAATGGCCCCGGGCCGTACCTGATCCAGAACAACCACATGGAAGGCGGCCACCAGGGCCTCTTCTTCGGCGGCTCGGATCCGTCCGTGCCGAACCTGAACCCGTCGGACATCACGGTCATCGGCAACCACATCACCCGCCCGCAGGCGTGGAAGGGCGTGTGGCAGACCAAGACGATCATCGAGTCCAAGAATGCGCGCCGCATGCTCATCGAGGGCAACGTGATCGAGAACGTCTGGCCCGATGCGCAGGTTGGCTACGCCGTGCTGCTCAAGTCCGAGAACCAGAGCGGCGGGGCACCCTGGACGCAGACCACCGACGTCACGGTGCGCTACAACCTGATCCGCAATGTGGGGAGCGGGTTCAACATCGCCTCGAACCCCGGGGCGTACCCGGCGGTGCCGGCGGCCCGCATCTCGATCTACGACAACCAGATCACCAACCTCGGCCTGTTCGGTGCGGATGCCAACCCGCTGCAGATCCTCGGCAACGTGGCTGACATGCTCGTCGCCCACAATTCGTGGTCGAACACCGGCAGCATGGCCGTCAGCTTCGACGCGGCGGCGAACCAGCGGACCGTCATCCACTCGAACATCGTCCCCAACGGCTCGTACGGCGTGAAGGGATCGGGGACGGGTATCGGCACCAGCACGCTCACGCAGTACGCGCCGGGTAGCGTCTTCGCCTACGACATCGTCGTCGGCGCCGACTGCAAGCTCTACCCGAGCACCACGATGTGCCCCTCCACGGCGCCGGCGTCACCCTCGACGGGCTACGACGGACGTGCGGTCGGACCGGACATGTCGAAGGTGAGCGCGAAGACCTCGGCGGTCGTGGTCGGACCCTGAGCTCCCACCACTTACCAAGCGAGAAGGGCCGCGTCGAAAGACGCGGCCCTTCTCATTTTGCTGTCATCCAACCGAGTTGTCATTCCGAGCGAGCGGAGCGAGTCGAGGGATCTGCGCCTGCGCGGCGCAGAGACCCGCCCGTCGTGCCTACCAGTTGATCCCGTGGTACTGCTTGCCGTCCGAGAGCTTGTCGCCGAACGCACGTACCAGGTCCACCACGATCTGGCCGTTCGTGAGCTGCTCGCCGATCGTGCGGAACGCCGGCGTCGCGTTCCCGATCACCACCACCTCGGAGCGCTTCACGACCCGCTCCATCGAGTCGTCGACCAGCGTCCAGATGTGCGGGATCTCCTTCTCGATGTACTCGCGGTTCGAGCCGATCAGGTTCGCGCTCGAGACGTCGCGGTCGAACACCGCCACGTCCATTCCCTTGCCGATGAGCATCTCGATCAGCGTCACCACGGGCGACTCGCGCAGGTCGTCCGTGCCCGCCTTGAACGACATCCCGAGCACCCCGATCTTCCGCGCCCCCGTGCCGAGGATCGTGTCGTAGGCCCGCTCGATCAG
Source organism: Gemmatimonadota bacterium (assembly GCA_019510405.1). GTDB lineage: Bacteria > Gemmatimonadota > Gemmatimonadetes > Gemmatimonadales > Gemmatimonadaceae > AG11. The sequence continues at coordinate 9,798 of JAEKKK010000164.1, forward strand.
CTTCCGGTTGCTCTCCATCGCCGCGGCGAGCATCGGGGCGTCCACATCCATCTGGCGCGCCTTGTAGGTCAGCGCCCGCACGTCCTTCGGCAGGCACGAACCGCCGAATGCGAAGCCGGGTCGGAGGTAGGCCGGCGAGATGTTGAGCTTCTTATCCTCACAGAAGATTCGCATCACCTCGTGGCTGTCCACGCCGACCGCCTTGCACACCGCGCCGATCTCGTTGGCGAACGTCACCTTCACGGCGTGGAAGGAGTTGCAGGCGTACTTCACCGTCTCCGACACGCCCACGGACGTCACGTGCAACGGCGCGTCGATGCCGGCGTAGATCGCCTTCACCGCATCGGCGCTCTTCTGCTCGTGCGTCCCGATCAGCGTGAACGGCGGCGCGTAGAAGTCCTTGATCGACGAGCCCTCGCGCAGGAACTCGGGGTTGCTGCAGGCGCCGAAGTCCTGGCCGAACTTCTTCCCCGATCCCTTCTCGAGCGCCGGGATCACCACACCGTCCATCGTGCCCGGGAGCACGGTGCTGCGGATCACCACGGTGTGCCAGCGGTCGATTGTCTTGAGCGTCTGCCCGATCTCGGTGCACACACGCTCGATGTACTGCAGGTCGATGCTCCCGTTCGACCGGCTCGGCGTGCCGACGCAGATGAGGGAGATGGTGGAGGAGCGCACCGCGTCGGCGACGTCCGTCGTCGCGCGCAGCTTGCCGGCGGCGACCATCTCCGCCACCATCTCACCGA
>JAEKKK010000165.1 GCA_019510405.1 Gemmatimonadota bacterium
GCCCGAAACCACGGGGTCGGGGCACGGTCCCGTGCTCGTGGCGATGAAACCCTATGAGGGATTCGACAGCGCGCTGGCGATGGCGCGGTGGATCGCCGCGGAGCAGGCGCGGCCGCTGCACGCGGTCACGGTGCTCGAGCCGCAGGACACCCTCGCGATCGCCGCAGGTATTCCGGTCATGGCGGACTATCACGCCGAGGAACGCTCGGCGATCGCCGACGTGCTCGAGGAGCGGCTCACCCACGACATGGCCGGCCTCGACCTCGAGCAGCGCGTCGACGTCCTCGAGGGGCCCGCGGCGCAGTCGGTCGTCGACCTCGCGCGCGACCGCACCGCGCACGCGATCATCGTCGGCACCGGACAGCACAATCCGATCGGGCGATTCGTCTACGGCGAACGCGCGGTGCAGATCAGTCGCCTCTCCGACCGGCCCGTGATCGTCGTGCCGTCCGCGGCGAAGATCGGTCCGGTGCGCGAAGCCATCGTCGCCGTGGACTTCAGCCCGGCGAGCCAGCGGGCGGCGCGCTTCGCGCTCGACCTCGTCGCCGACGACGGAACACTCGTGCTCGTGCACGTGAAGAGCGCCGTGAACCTCACCGACGAAGGCGCCGGCTGGTGGGAGGAAGCGTACCGGAAGCGGACGACGGATCTGTTCCGCCGCTTCACTGCCCTCCTGCGCCCGGGCCGCGGTATCCGCGTCGAGACGCGCCTGCTGCACGGCGACGTCGCCGACTCGATCCTCGCCTACGCCCGCCACGACGCGGGACTGATCGCGTGCGGCGGACGCCAGCACTCCTTCATCGAGCGCATGCTGCTCGGCAGCGTGTCGACGCAGCTCATCCGGCGCGCCGAATGTCCCGTGGTGGTCGTTCCCGATCGCGGCGTGACGGAACCGACCGACGATTCGGTCTCCGCGGTGGGGGGCGTCGTCGAGAGCTGGGACGCGAATGCGTGGGCGGGACTGGTCGAGCGATTCGGCCGCCGCAACGCGGGCCGTCCGACGCAGCTGCGCTTCAAGACGGCGAGCCCGCAGGGCGCCGGCAGCGTCGAGCAGGGCTACCGCCTGGTGGACACGACGTTCGACCGGGCCGCCGCGCGCGCGGAGATCGTGCTCACGGATCCGGACAGCTCGAACCTGCAGGTGAGCCACCGGATCTCGAACGTGCGCGCGGTGATGGTCAGCACGGATGCCTCGGGGCGCGACATCTCGCTGCGCCTCGACACGGCGACGGGGCGCTGCACGGTCACGCTGGGAGACTGATTTGCGGGGATGCGGGATGCGGGGTGCGGAGATGCGGAACGGCCTCGGGAAGCTTCGGCTCCCGAGGCCGTTCGCCTTTTCGCATCCCCGCATCTCCCCATCCCCGCATCTCCGCTACATTGGCCCGATGCCAGAGCTGCCCGACGTCACGATCTACGTTGAAGCACTCGAGCGGCGCATCGTCGGGGAGCCGTTGACCGGATACGCGATCCTCAACGTGTTCGCGCTGCGCAGCGTCGAGCCGCCGCTCGATGCGCTCGTGGGCCGCGTCGTGCGCGGCGTGCGACGGCTCGGCAAGCGCATCGTGATCGAGTTCGGCGACGAGCTGCGGCTCGTCGTGCATCTCATGATCGCCGGCCGGTTCCGCTGGATTCCGGCGACGAGCCGCACGCGCGTGCCGGCGCGGATCGCGCTCGCCGAGCTGACCTTTCCCACCGGACGGCTCGTGCTGACCGAGGCGGGCTCGAAGCGCCGCGCGTCGATCCACGTCGTCCAGGGCGCCGATGCGCTCGCACCGTTCGAGCGGGGCGGGCTCGAGCCGCTCGACGCGACGCCCGACACCTTCGCCGAGCGACTCAGGCGAGAGAACCACACCCTCAAGCGGTCGCTCACCGATCCGCGACTGTTCAGCGGGATCGGCAACGCCTACTCGGACGAGATCCTGCATCGCGCTCGTCTGTCGCCACTCAAGCTGACGAGCCGGTTGAGCGACGAGGAGGTGACACGGCTCTTCGACGCCACGCGCGCCACGCTGATCGATTGGACGGATCGCCTGCGCGCCGAAGCGGGGGACGGATTTCCCGAGAAGGTCACGGCCTTCCACGACGGGATGGCCGTCCACGGACGCTATCGCCTTCCCTGTCCCGTGTGCAGCACGGCGGTGCAGCGCATCCGCTATCGCGACAACGAGACGAACTACTGCCCGCGCTGCCAGACCGAGGGGCGACTCCTCGCGGACCGGGCGCTCTCTCGCCTACTGAAGGAAGATTGGCCGCGGACGGTGGAGGATCTGGAGTGATCGGTGAAGGGTGAAGGGTGAAGGGTGAAGGGTGAAGGGTGAACGGTGAACGGTGAACGGCCGGCCCGGGAAGCTCCTGCGTCCCGAGGCCGGCCGTAAACCGTTCACCGATCACCTACAACAGTCCTTCGTTCGTCACTGCCCGGCCGGCGTCGCCTCGCTGACCGTCGACGATGCATCCGCCGGCACGACCTCGATCGCGCCGTACTTGTGCTCACCGCCCCACCGGCGGCGTGCGTCGCGCGAGTCGTAGAAGCGAAGCTCGGAGATCTCGGGGATGGCGATGTCGCGCAGCGTCTCGATCGAGCCCACCTTCTCGTCGCCGACGTAGACGACGAGCGAGGTCGATTCGACCGGGGCGTTCGCGGAGGCGGTGCCGTGCTTGGCCTCGTCGTCGCGCTGCCGCTTGATCCACTCGGGGCGCCCCATCTCGACCGCCTCGAGCGCGTTCGTCGCGATCGAGCGACGGAGCTCCGAGCTGGCGAGCAGCAGGCGACCCGTGCGCGCCGGCACGTTGAACGGCTGCGGGAGCCGGCTCACGTGCGGCTTGGGGCGCAGGAAGTAGCCGGTGACTGCCCCTAACCCAAGGCCGACCCTCGTATAGCTCTGGCGGAGCGAGTTCTTCCGGTCGTCGGAGATGCGCGCCCAGTCGCTGTTGGTGACCTGCGCGCCGAAGTAGCCGAGCCATCCACCCACGGCGGCGCCGACGCCGACGCCGACCGCCGAGCGGAGGATCCTGCCGGCGACGCTCTGATGGTCGTCAGCCGCCTCCCCCTCCACCGCCGCGGGGGGCGCGATGGGGGCCATGGTGACGCGATAGGCACTCGACTCGGGGCGCGCGAGGAGCAGCGCCGAGGTCGAGGACAGAGCGGTCATCCGTGGCGCCGCGCTCTGCGCGGTCATCGACGACGGAAGGAGCGCGACGGCGGCTGCCGTCGCTACGAAGAATGCGAAGCGACTCATTGCGGCTGCGTTCCCTGCTGGCCGTTCTGCTGCTGCTGGCCGACCTGCTGCTGAGAGTCATCCGGCACGCGCGTCCAGAGCACGAGAGTCCCGCAGCTCGGCGTGCCGGTACGGAAGCCGGGCGGGGTGGAGGCGAGGTCGGAGTAGTACTCGACCGCCATGTAGTCGTTCGTGAGCAGGTTGGAGACGTCGTAGTCGTGGTCCGCGCCGACCTTCATCGTGCTGATCGAGCGCGACGCGTTCGGGTTGTTGCCGCCCGGTGGGGGCAGCATGACCTCGAGCGACTGGTTCGGGTCGGAGAGGAGCGCGCCGTCCTGCCAGATCTGGACGCCGCACGGCTTGATGTTGGCGCTCTGGCGGATCGAGGCGGGGTTGAGCGATCGCGAGCTGATGATGTTCATCTCGCCCGTCGCGGCACGTTGAAAACGGGCGCCGACCATGACGGTCTTGAGCGCGTCGGTGAGGGGGTGTCCGTTGTACTTGACCAGGTCTTCGGGGCCGAGGAACCGGCCGGCCGAACTGGAGTTCCGGCGCATCGCGAACTCCTGGAGCTTGAGGGGCAGCTGCTTCCGCGTGCGAGCGCGCACCTCGACGTTGGCGAGGACGTGCGCGTTGGGCACGAGCGAGAATGCCTGCTCGACGGTCCCGTTCGCCGGAATGGTCACCTCGGCGCGCTTGCCGACGAACCCCGGGGCCTCACCGACGATGGTGACTCGGCCGGTCGGGAGCCCGTCGAGCTTGAACTGGCCGGTGGAGTCCGCCTTGGCCGCCCGCTCGAGCTGGGGGACTCGCACGGTGGCGCCGCGGATCGGGGCCCCGGTGGAGTCGACGACCCGGCCGGTGAGGGTGGACGTGCCCTGCGCGGCGAGAGCGCAAGGCAGGGCCAGCCCGAGGAATACATAAAGGAGGCGCGACGCGAGCAGGCGCCGCAGCGGAGAGGCGGTCATGGTCCTTCCACAAGGGGTAGAAGCGAAGTCTAGACGGCTGCCGGGGCGTGAACAATTGTCGCCCCTCTGAGACACCAGACCGCGCGCAGAGGTTCGGGCGTCACCTGGGCGGCACCCGAGATAATGAATACGGCGCGAAGGCTGGAGGCGTTGCATTGCGGGGCTGCAATAGTGCGGACGGCCCGAGTGCGCAGAAGCTTCCCGGCGGGAAAACCAACTGGGGTCAGAGTAAACGGGGTCAGACTCAACCTACTCTGACCCTACTTACTCTGACCCCAAGTACTCTGACCCCGGATCAGTCGCCGAGAGCGGGCACAGCGGGTTTTCCGTGGACGGGTGCCTCGTGCGCCGCGCCGCGGCGGCGGCGCACCCGGGCGCCGAGTTTCTCGCGCCAGTCGTCGAAGATCTCGTAGACCGTCGGGATCACGAACAGGGTCAGGATCGTCGAGGTGATCGTGCCGCCGATGACGGAGCGGCCGAGTGGGGCGCGGAAGTCGGCGCCCTCGCCGGCGCCGATCGCGACGGGGATCATGCCGGCGATCAGGGCGAGCGTCGTCATCAGGATCGGGCGCAGACGGATCGCCCCCGCCTCGATGAGCGCGTCGCGCATCGGCAGCCCCTTCTCCTCGTGCGTCCACTTCGCGAAGTCGATGAGGAGGATGGCGTTCTTCGCCACGATCCCCATCAACATCATGACGCCGATGAGCGACATGATGTTCAGGGTGTCCCGCGTGACCAGCAGGGCGAGCACGACCCCGATCAGCGACAGAGGCAGCGACGAGAGGATCGCCAGCGGATCGAGGAACGACCCGAACTGGATGACGAGGATCAGATACATCAGCATGATCGCCACGCCGAGCGCGGTGAAGATCGACCCGAACACCTCGGCCTGATCCTCCGTCTGGCCGCCGAAGCTGAGGTTGTAGCCCTCGGGGAGGTGCACGCCCGACAGACGCTGGCGCACGGTGCTCGAGACGTTGCCGATGGACCCCTCGACGTTGGCGCCGATCGTGATGACGCGGCTGCGATCGAGATGGTCGATCTGCGCCGGACCGGCGCTCGTGCTGATCGTCGCGACCTGGCCGAGCGGGACGACGGACGGGCCGCCGCCCGGGCCCGCGTTGGGGAGCACGATCGGGATGGCGGCGAGATCGGCCGGGCTGGTACGCAGCGCGGCGGGGAGGCGCACGCGGACGTAGCGCGTCTCGCCGCTGGGATCGACCCAGTTGCCGGCGTCCACGCCGGCGAAGGCCGGACGGAGCGCCTGCGCGATCTGACCCACGCTCAGACCGATCGTGCCGGCGAGCCCGCGGTTGATCGACACCTTGAGCTCGGGCTTCTGACCCTTGGACGACAGACCCACGTCCACGGCGCCGGGCGTGCCGCGAACGATCCTGGCGATCGAGTCGGCGAGCGTCGCGAGTGTGGTCGCATCGGGGCCCTTGAGCTGGACCTGCAACGGCTTCATGCCGCCGCCCGGGCCACCCGCCTCGAGGAGATACGCCGTCGCGCCCCCGAGGAGCTTGAGCTCCTTGCGCAGCTCGCGGCCGAGCGCCTGCTGGCTGACCTTGCGCTTGGAGCGCGGCTTGAGCCGCACGTAGACGGAGCCGACGTCCACGCCCCCCGAGCCCGACGCGCTGCCGACGGTGGAGTAGGTGTACTCGACCTCGGGGTGCGCGCGGACCTGCCGCGCGACCTGCTCGGTGACGACGCGCGTGAACTCGAGGCTCGACCCGGGAGGCGCCTCGACGGTGACGGTGAGCTCGCTGCGGTCGCTGTCGGGCGCGAAGCCGAATCCGCCGATCGTGGCCTGCAATCCGATGGCGCCGACGAACGACAACACGGCGAGCGCGATCATCGTCTTGCGATGATCGAGCGCCCACGCGACGCCGCGCCGGTAGCGATCCGCCTGATGGTTGAACCAGACGTTGAAGCGGTCGAGGGCGCGGGCGATCGGGTTCTTCCGCTCGTGGGCCTCGATCTGCGGATCGGGCCAGTACGCGGAGAGCATCGGGTCGAGGGAGAACGAGACGAACAACGACACGAGCACCGCGGCGGCGATGGTGAGCGCGAAGGGCTTGAACCACTGCCCCGCGAACCCACTCATGAAGCCGACGGGGACGAACACCGCGACGATGGAGAATGTCGTGGCGGTGACGGCGAGCCCGATCTCGTCGGTGCCTTCGTGCGACGCGGTGAGATGGTCTTTCCCCATCTCGACGTGTCGCACGATGTTCTCGCGCACGACGATGGCGTCGTCGATGAGAATGCCGATCGCGAGCGAGAGGCCGAGCAGCGACATGGTGTTCAGCGTGAAGCCGAACAGCATGAGCGGCACGAACGACGCGAGCACCGAGATCGGCAGCGCGAGGCCGGTGATGACGGTGGAGCGCCACGAGTTGAGGAAGAGGAAGACGACGAGTACGGTCAGCGCCGCCCCTTCGATGAGCGCCGACTGCACGTCGCGCACGGAGGCACGCACGCGCTGCCCCGCGTCGCGCACGACCTCGATCGTCGTCCCCTTCGGCAGTCGCGCGCGCAGCCCGGGCAGGCGCTTCATGATCGCGTCGCTCACCGTGGTCGTGCTGTAGCCACGCGACTTCACGACGTCGAGCCCGATCGCCTCGCGTCCGTTGTAGAGCGCGGCCGAGCGGCGCTCGGCGGAGCCGGCCTCCACGGTGGCGACGTCGCCGAGGCGGACGGGAAGCCCGTTGCGCTGCGTGACGACGAGCTGGGCGAAATCCTCGGGACGCTCGAGCCGTCCTTCGAGCCGGATCGCGCGCTCGACCACCGGCCCGGTGACCTGCCCCACGGGCGCGGCGAGGTTCTGCGCACGCAGCGCGTTCACCACCTGGTCGACGCCGACACCGGACGACGCGAGGCGGCCCGGATCGAGGATGACGTTGAGGGTGGCGCTGTCCGCGCCGGAGATGTTGACCTGGGCGACGCCGGCGATGGAGCGCAGCTCTCCGCCGATCGTCTGATCGGCGATCTGGGTGAGCTGCGCCGGCGTGAGGGTGAGCGAGGTGAGGGCGAGGGAGACGATCGGCAGTGAGGTCGGATCGAAGCGCTGGACGATCGGCTCGACGATCTCCGTCGGCAGCTGCGCGCGGACAGCGCTGATCGCGTCGCGCACGTCCTGCGTCGCCTGGTCGGTCGGCTTGTCGAACTTGAACTGGACGATGATCTGCGCGAAGCCGTCGCTCGACGTCGACATCAGCTTGTCGAGCCCGGAGATCCCCGAGATGCGGTCCTCCAGCCGGTCCACGACTTCGCGCTCCACCTGGTCGGGGGAGGCCCCGGGATAGACGATGCCGACGAAGACGATCGGCGCGTCGATGTCGGGGAACTCGTCGGTCTGGAGCTTCGCCAGCGCGGCGATGCCGAAGACGGCGAGGGCGATCATCACGACGACGGTGATGATCGGGCGGCGGATTGCGAAATCGGAGATGAACATGGTGGAATATTACGGACGCGACCGGCTCAAACGTTGGCGGAACCGGGCTCGGAAAGCTTGCGATGTTGCTCGGCCTTCACGGTCTCGGGCGTCACACCCGATGCCGCGACCATGGCCTCCTCCTTGAGCATTGCCGAGACCACACGGTCCTTGCCGGCCATGAGTGCCTGGTCGGTGTTCTTCAGCTCGTTGCGCAGCGCTTCGGCGAAGGAGAGCACAAACGCCTCGGCGATCCGCGGAACAGGCAGGAGCGGTTGAGCCGTCAGGTCAGCCCAGCGGCAACGGCAGGAGCTTTGAGCCGTCAGCTGAGCCCAGCGGCGAGCGGAAAGCGGCGAGCGGACAGCGGTGGGCCGAAGCGGTGAGCTGAAGCGGTCAGCCGTCAGTGGGTTCACGGGTCAGAGTCCGTCAATGCGTCACGGCTGCGCTGACCGCTATGCTGACCGCTGTTCGCTCGCCGCTGGGCTCACCTCAACCGCTGACGGCTGCGTTGTCAGGCGCCGCCGGCGCTGACCTGATGACTGAAGGGCTCGCAGCGGGCGTGAGGTGCAGATCCCTCGACTCGCTTCGCTCGTTCGGGATGACAGCGGCGCGGCCCCTCAGCCCCGCATCGCCTCGCCGAGCACGGAGATGAAGCGCTCGACGTCGCGCTCGTCGTTGTAGAGGTGCGGTGCGACGCGGATCGAGTCGCCGCGGATGCTCACGAACACGCGGGCGGCGGTGAGGCGATCGGCGAGGTCCGCCGGGAGGCCCCCGCGAAGCTGCACGCCGAGCATGTGGCGCACGCGGTCCTTCTCGTCGGCGACGGTGCAGCCGAGCGCCGCAGCGTCGCGGGCGATGCCGGCGGTGATCGCGCCAACGTCGCGCGCGATGCGGTCCACTCCCCACTCGAGCACCTGGTCCACGCCGGCGCAGGCCATGGGGAGCAGCGTGAACTGCGAGAACTCGCCCATGTCGAAGCGGCGGGCGCCAGCGCGCATCTCGCCGCTGTAGTCCACGAGCCGCGCGAAGTCCTCTGCGCCGGCGCGCGACATCCACGTCTGCTCGATCGGCACGCCGCGCTCGTGCCACTTCGGCGCGACGTACAGGTAGCCGAGACTGTACGGCCCCATCAACCACTTGTAGCCGACGGAGACGAGGAAGTCGGGCTGTACGACGCCGACGTCGATGGGATGCGCGCCGGCGGCCTGGCTCGCGTCCACGATGAGCGCGGCACCGGCAGCCCGTGCGGCCACGCCGACGCGCTCGAGGCCCATCAGGGTGCCGTCGGTCCAGTGACAGACCGGTAGCGCGACGAGCGCGACGTCGCCGTCCTGGAGTGCCGCGACGATCGCGTCGGCCCAGCTCTCGCCGGACTCGCGCTGAACCGTGCGCACGCGCGCGCCGGTACGCCGCGCCAGCTCGTGCCAGGTGTACACGTTGGACGGAAACTCGCGGTCGATCACGAGCAGCGTCTGTCCCGCGCGCACGGGCACGTTCGCCGCCGCGACGGCGAGGCCGTAGCTCGCCGACGGGACGATCGCGACACACTCCGCGTCGCCGCCGACGACGCGGGCGAAGCGCGCGCGCAGGGGCTCGGCGTGCACGAACCAGTCGCTGGCGCGGAGATTCCACGGCGACGCCTTGCTTCGCACCGCCACCAGACCAGCCGCCGTCACCGACCGCAGCTGCGGCGACATGCTCGCGCAGTTGAGGTAGGTGACGTCGTCCGGGATGGCGAACAGGGCGCGCTCGGACGCCACCGATGAGGAGAGCGCCGTCACGGCACCATGCGCGAGGGCCGCTTGCTCATGAGTGTCTCGATCTCGTCGATCTCGCGCGGCGCGAGGCTGATGCGCTCCAGCTTGTTGCCGGTGATGAGGTAGTCGTCTTCGATGCGCACGCCGGTGTTCTCGTAGCGACGTACCGTGGGGAGGACCTTGGCGATGAAGGCGCGGTTTTTTGGGGTGTCCGGCAATGCGTCGAGGGCTGCCGTGCTGACGTAGATGCCCGGCTCGATGGTGAACGCGTCGCCTTCCTTGAAGAGATGATCCTTCGCGTAGAACTGCGCGGGATCGTGCACGGCGAGACCGATGCCGTGCGAGATGCCGTGGATCATCCAGAACATCGCCTGGTTGCACGAGCGCGGACGCGCCTTGCAATCGGCCGGCCAGGGGGGATCGAACTGCGCGTCGGCGCTCTCGACCAGGCCGAGCTTCGCGAGCCCGTTCACGCGGATGTCGATCGAGGAATCCTGCGCCGCGACGGAGGACATCCCCGGCTTGGAGTTGCGCTCGGCGGCCGCCTGTGCATCGCGCACGAGCTGATAGATGGCGCGCTGCTCAGCGGTGAACTTGCCGCTCACGGGGAGCGTGCGCGTCACGTCGGCCGCGTAGCCCTCGTACTCGGTGGCGGCGTCCATGACGACGACGTCGCCCGGCTTCACGTCGCCGCGGTCGCGCATGTAATGAAGCTGCGTGCCGTGAATGCCTCCGCCGACGATCGAGCCGTACGAGGGACGCGCGCCGCCGAGCCGGAGGAAGGTCCCCTCGAGCGCCGCCTGGATCTCGTACTCCTTCGTCGGCTCGGGGATGAGCATCGCGGCGCGGTGTCCTTCCGTGCTGATCTCCGCTGCCTTCCGCAGGAGCGCCATCTCGGCGGGACTCTTCTTCGCGCGGAGCTCGTCGACGATCTCGTGTGCGTCGCGAACCTCGAGCGCGGCGTACTTCGCCCGGACCGCCTTGATGAACTGCTGCCCGCGCGTCAATGAATCCTCACCGGCGAAGTCGGCGTCGGCGAAGTCGTGCAACGTATAGAAGGGGAGTCGCGCGCCGGCGACGGAGTCGACGTACGCCGCGAGCGCGGAGAAGGGGCGCGCGCGAACAGCCAGGTCACGGACGACGGAGTAGAACGCCTGCCGCGCGCCGACCGGGGTGAGGAAGAGCGTGCTCGTGCCGCGGCCGTTCTGCACGACCATCACGAACGCCGCATCGGGCTCGTCGAAGTTCGTGAGATAATGAAAGGCGGGAAGCTGATAGAACGGACCGAAGTCGCTGACCGGCGTGCGACCGCCGAAGGCGACGACGACGCCGTTCTGCACGCGCGCGGCGAGCGAGTCGCGGCGCGCGCCGAACTCCGATGCCGGGATCTGCGCGACGGCCACGGCTGGAAGGGCGACGAGAAGCGACGCGAGCATCCCGGCGAGGATCCGCGAGCGCGAGCGAACGAGCGTGGGCATGAGATCACCTGGTGGAGACATGTCGTTGCCGCGCAACGACATAGGGAGGGAGCCCGGAATCTCGCGCCGCGCGCGGGGCGACGGCAAGTGGGGGCGCGGCGCGGGCGCTCCCGAGCTCGCTGTAGGCAGATCCCCGATGCAGGCTCGGCACTCTGCCTGGCGTGACATTGCGTGGGGGCGCTTCCATATTCGCGCCATGTGATCGGTCGGTCCACAACAGCCTGAGAGGCCTCATGTCGACCACGTTCAATGCCAGCGACGGTGGTACGCAGACTCCCGCACCGACAGGCGTCGCGCTCGCAGACGAGGAAGCGCTGCGACAGGTGTTCCACATGGAGTACTCGGCGCTCTACGCCGAAGCGCGCGCGGAGCTCGGCGACAACGCGCGAGCGCTCGCACCGAAGGTCGTGGAAGGCGCGTTCGTGCGCGCGTGGGATGCGCGGTCGCGCTTTCAGACGCCGGCGCAGGTGCACGCATTCCTCGTCGAGGACGTGCATCACGCGGCGGCGCGCGCGTTGAGCCGGCGCTCGGCCGCGCATCGTCTGTCCGGCGGCGCAAAGCAGGAAGCGCACGCCGTACAGGACGAGACGGAAGAGGACGCGTGGAAGCACATCATGCATGCGCTGCATGGTGAAGCGCACAGCCCGCAGGCCCTCGCCGAAGCGGCGGCGCACTCGCGGCACGAAGCGGCCGAGCACATCAAGGTCTCCACGCGCGAGACACCGCTGTGGATCCCGCTTCTGATCGGCGCCGTGGTTCTGATGGGATTGTTGGGGCTCGCGGCATACATGACGCGCCTCAGCACGGACGCGAAGTTCGCCCGCGCCCTCGCCCAGCCCGATCTCCAGCCGGTGGCCACGATCTCGGCGCAGATCGGCAACCTGACACTCGGCGACGGCACCAAGGTGAAGCTCGCGCCGGAGTCGAAGCTCACCGTGCCGAAGGGGTTCGGCCCCGACATGCGCGCGGTGAAGATCGAAGGGATGGCGGAGTTCAACGTCGCGAAGGGAATCGACCAGCCGTTCAACGTGCTCGCCGGGAACACCCAGGTCGTCGCAACGGGGACGGCGTTCACCGTGAGCGCCTACCCGGGCGACTCGGCGGTGACGGTCGCCGTGAGCGAAGGCGCGGTGCGCGTCGGGAAGGGGAAGCACATGCACGACGTGACGGCGGGTAGCGCCGTCGTCGCGAGCGACACCAGTGCACGGGTGGCGACGGCGGGCGAGCGTGACGCCGCGGACGCGTGGCGGACGGGAACGCTCGTCGTGACCGACAAGACGCTGAGCCAGGCGTTGTCGATGGTGAAGCGGTGGTATGGCTCGATGATCCTCGCACCGAACCAGCAGATACTCGAGCGGAAGACGAGCTTCCGTGCGTCGCTCGATTCGCTGAGTCAGGCGACGCGCGGCATCGAGCAGAGCACCGGACTCCAGTTCGGGTGGATCGGCCAGAACATGGCGTTCTACGAGCCGGACAAGACGGCTGCGAAGCCCGCTGCGAAGAAGAAGTAGCGAGACGCAGTTCGTCCGTTTTTCGGTTAGCGGTTTACGGCCGGCCCCGGGACGCAGGAGTCTCCCGAGGCCGGCCGTCTACTGAATAACCGTCAACCGACCAACGGCGCGCGACGCGCGCCCAGGTTTTTCAGCTTGTCGGGATTCAGCACGCGATAGAATCCGAATATCCGGTCACCGTCGACGTCGAACGACGTGGTGGAGACGAGCTGGTCGCCGCGATAGCTGACGAGGGCCGGCTCGCCGTTCAGCCAGGTGATGGTGTCCCGGACGTCGCCCCACTTCTGGTGGATGCCCAGCAGCATGCGGACAACGCGCGGGGCGCCCTGAATGACGCGGAGCGCGGCACGGACGCGACCGCCGCCGTCGGAGATGAAGGTCGCGTCGGGGGCGACGACGGCGAGGAGGGCATCACGATCCTCGCGCTCGAGCGCGCGCACGAAGCGCTCGAGCAGCTCGCGCTTCGCATCTGGCGAGACGTGGAACCGCGGGCGCTCGGTGCGGACGCGCTCGCGAGCGCGATGCACCATCTGGCGACATGCGGCCTCGCTGCGATCGAGCACGCGTGCGAGCTCGGCGTACTCGACGCCGAGCACCTCGCGCAGGAGGAAAGCCGCACGCTCCTCGGGGGCGAGCCGCTCGAGCATGACGAGGAAGGCCAGCGACAGGTCGGACGCGAGCTCGGCGCGCCGGTCGGTGGGGGGCGGTGCGCCGATCGTCAGCGGCTCGGGGAGCCACTGGCCGACGTAGCTGCGACGCTCGACATCATTCCGGCGGGAGCGGTCGATCGCCAGGCGCGTGATCACGGCGACGAGCCACCCTTCCGGTGCTTCGATCGCCACCGGGTCGGCCTGATGCCAGCGCAGGTAGCACTCCTGCACGAGGTCGTTCGCGTCGTCCACTGTGCCGAGCATGCGATACGCGATGCCGAAGAGGCGCGCGCGATAGCGCTCGAACAGTGCGGCGCGGTCCGCCGGTCCCGCCATCTCCTCGAGCACTTCGGAGGAATGTCTCATGACAGGGAAAGACGCAGCTCGTGCCGCGCTGTGACAGGCCGAAGGTTCGATTCACGGAGAGGAGACGATGACAGAGACGATGGAGACGATGGAGACGATGGAGACGCCGGTGCCGGCCACGAACGAGCCACAGCGGATCGACTATGCCACTTTGGCGCCCGGCGCGGTGAAGGCCCTGCAGGGCGTCGAGCAGTACGTGCGACAGTCCGGGTTGGAGCGGTCGCTGCTGCATCTCGTGAAGCTACGCGCTTCCTATATGAATGGATGCGCCTACTGCGTGGACATGCACACCAAGGAAGCCCGGGCGGGCGGCGAGACGGAGCAGCGGCTGTATGCCGTCGCGGTCTGGCGAGAGACGCCGTTCTTCACGCCGCGCGAGCGCACCGCGCTCGCATGGACGGAAGCGGTGACGGCGATCGGGGTGCAGGGTGTGAACGATGCGCTGCAGGAGGCGGCGCTGGAGCAGTTCACGGAGCTGGAGCTGGTGAACCTGACGATGGCGGTGATCGCGATCAACTCGTGGAACCGGCTGGCGACGACGTTCAGGAGAGAGGTGGGTGGGTACGCGGTGATGCGGCGATGAGGGGATGCGGGGATGCGGGGATGCGGGGATGCGGAAC
>JAEKKK010000166.1 GCA_019510405.1 Gemmatimonadota bacterium
ACGAGCGCAGGCCCACGCCGTGATCCGGAAGGCCTTCCGGATGGCGGTGAACCCGCAGGAAGCCGAGGAGTACGCGCGCCGCCACTCGCCGATCTGGCCGGAGCTGCAGGAAGTGCTGCGCGCGTTCGGCGTGCACGACTATTCCATCTTTCTCGACGAGACGGATGGGAGCCTCTTCGGCTACGTCGAGATCGAGGACGAGGCGCGCTGGGACGCCATCGCGCAGACCCCGGTGTGCCGCCGCTGGTGGACGCACATGCGCGACATCATGCCCACCAACCCGGACGACAGCCCGCGCAGCGTGCCGCTGCGAGAGGTCTTCCATCTCGACTGAGCCGTTCGCACCGGTGCGTAGCGCGCGAGCGGCGCTGTTGCTCGCCGCACTCACGCTCGCTTGCGCCGGCCAGCCGAAAAGTGCGGATCCCTCGACTTCGCTCGGGATGACACCGGGGCGTCGTCCTGAGCGAGCGGAGCGAGTCGAGGGACCTGCACCTACCGTCTACGATGTCCGTACTTTCGGTGCGAAAGGCGACGGCACGACGATCGACAGCGACGCGATCAACCGCGCGATCGACGCGGCCGCCGCGGCGGGGGGCGGCACCGTCGTCTTTCCCGCCGGCACCTACGCCAGCTACTCCATCCGCCTCAGGAGCCACGTCGGGCTCTACCTCGATCACGGCGCCGTGCTGCTCGCCGCCGACACCGGCGCGGGGCGCGGCTACGATCCCGCCGAAGCGGGGCCCGGCAACGCGTACCAGGACTTCGGCCACAGCCACTGGCACAACAGCCTGATCTGGGGTGAGAACGTCGAGGACGTCTCCATCACGGGGCGGGGGCGCATCGACGGGCGCGGATTGAGCCGCGGGCTCACGCCGCGCGCCGCGGATCTCGATACGCGGGCCGGCCAGGCGAACAAGGCGATCGCGCTCAAGCTCGCGCGCCACGTGCTGCTGCGCGACTTCACGATCTACCGCGGCGGTCACATGGCCATCCTCGCCACCGGGGTGGACGACCTCACGATCGACGACCTCGCGATCGACACGGGCCGCGACGGGATCGACGTCGACGCCTGCCGCAACGTGCGCATCGCCAACACGAGTGTGAACGCGCCGAACGACGACGCGATCGTGCTCAAGAGCTCCTTCGCCCTCGGCGCGGCGCGCGCCACGGAGAACGTCGTCATCACGAACAGCATCGTGAGCGGCTTCGACGTCGGCACGATGCTCGACGGAACCTACGGTCGCACGAGCGTCGCCGCGCCCGACCGGGACGGCCCGACGGGCCGCATCAAGCTGGGCACCGAGTCCAACGGTGCGTTCCGCAACATCACGATCGCCAATGTCGTATTCACGCGCTCGCGCGGACTCGCCCTCGAGACGGTGGACGGCGCGACGATCGAGGACGTGACCGTGTCGAACGTCACGATGCGCGAGGTCTCCAACGCGCCCATCTTCCTCCGCCTCGCGAGCCGGATGCGCGGACCCGCCGGAGTGCCCGTCGGTGCGCTGCGCCGCGTGTCGATCAGCAACGTGGTCGTGAGCGACGCCGATCCACGCTACGCCTCCATGATTGTCGGCGTGCCTGGACACCAGATCGAAGACGTCCGCCTGAGCAACATCCGCGTCCTCTATCGTGGCGGACTGTCCCTCGAGACGGCGGCATCCCAGCCGGCGAATCTGGTGAACGCCTTCTTCCGTCCGACCGGCGGCACCGGGCCGCGCGAGCCGTACGCGGTCCCCGAGCGCGAGGCGATGTATCCGGAGCCGAGCCAGTTCGGTGTGCTGCCCGCGTACGGTTTCTATGTGCGCCACGCCGCCGGCATCCGCATGGACGGCGTCGAGGTCGGCTTCATGACGCCCGACACACGCCCCGCCGTCGTGCTCGACGACGCGCACGACGTGGATCTGCACGGATTCCGAGCGCAGACGGCCGGCGGCGCGCCGACGCTCGTCCTGCGCGACGTGGACGACCTGCGCATCGCACATTCCCCGCCGCTGCGCGACCGCTACGTGAAGCACGCAGCGCGACAGACCTATTGAAGCAGTGAACCGTTCACGGTGAACGGTGATCAGTGAACGGTTCGTTGAGGTGCAGATCCCTCGACTCGCTGCGCTCGCTCGGGATGACGGCGTGTCATCCCGAGCGCAGTCGAGGGATCTGCACTTCCAACGCCGTTCCGCGTTCCTCTCATTTCCCGCAACCCGCACATGAGACTCCGCTCCACCGCTGCCCTCGCGACAGTCGCCACGCTGCTCGGATGTGGCGGCGCTACCACGCCGGCTCCAACGCCGACGCCGACACGCACGGCCACCCCGACGCCCGTCGCCGCGCCGATGATCGCGCGCGCGCAGCCGACGATCCCGCTCTGGTCCGCCGGCGCGCCCGGTGCGCTCGGCACCACGCCGGCCGATCAGCCCGAGCTCACCCCCTATCTCCCACCCGCCGGCCGGGCCAACGGTACTGGCGTCGTGATCTTTCCCGGTGGGGGATACCAGCATCTCTCCATGGCGCACGAGGGCTCCGAGATCGCCAACTGGCTCGCCGGGCTCGGCGTCACGACGTTCGTCGTCAAATACCGCCTCGGTCCGAGCTATCACCATCCGACGATGCTGACCGACGCGCAGCGCGCCATCCGCATCGCACGCTCGCGTGCCGCCGAGTGGGGGGTGGACCCGAACCGGCTCGGCGTCATCGGCTTCTCGGCAGGTGGTCATCTCGCGTCGACCACGGGGACGCACTTCGACGCCGGTGCCGTGTCGAGCAGCGACCCGATCGAGCACGCCAGCTCGCGCCCCGACTTCATGATCCTCATGTATCCCGTGATCACGATGCGCGACTCGGTCGCACACGCGGGCTCGAAGCTCAACCTGCTCGGCAAGGATCCGTCGCCCGAGCTCGTACAGTTGCTGTCGAATGAGACCCAGGTCACACCACAGACCCCGCCGACCTTCCTCGTCCACACCGTGGACGACCGCACCGTCCCGGTCGAGAACTCGCTACTGTTCTATCGTGCCCTCCGTGCCGCGAGCGTGTCGGCGGAGATGCACATCTACGAGCACGGTCCCCACGGGTTCGGGCTCGCCGCGAACAATCCCGTGCTGGCCACCTGGACCACGCTCTGCGAGAACTGGATGCGCATGCACGGCTGGCTCGGCGCGTCGAAGTGAGCGTTCAACCAATCACAGCGTCTCCCCCCACCGCATGAGACTCCGCTTTCTCGCCACCCTGCCCGCACTCGTGATCGCGCCCGCCGTCGCAGTGGCGCAGATCCATGCGAGCGAGCACTTCACGCTCACCCAGAAGGTCAGCACGACGACGATCGCGCTCGAGGGCGACCGCCCCGTCGCTCGGGGCCGCACGCTGTTCGGACCCGATGGAGTAGTGAAGTGGGGCGAGGTGTGGACGCCAGGCGCCAACTGGGCGACGACGATCGAGGTCGATCGCGACGTGACGGTCGACGGCCATTCGCTGCCGAAGGGGAAATACTCCCTCTGGCTCACCCCGAAGGCGGCGCCGTCGCCGTGGTCGCTCTCCTTCTCCCGGGTGACGCATCGCTTCCACACGCGCCCGCCCGGCGCCGCCGACGAGCAGCTCCGCATCGACGTGAAGCCGGAGCAGGTCGGGATGCACATGGAGACGCTCGCCTGGTACATGCCCGTCGTGATGCCCGACGGGGTCACCCTTCGTCTACACTGGGGCACGACGAGCGTCCCGGTGCAGATCGGCGTCGAGATGCCGCGGCTCGCCACGCTCCCGTCCGACGAGATTCCCGCCTACGTCGGCACGTACAAGACACACATCACTCCCACACTCGGCGCGCCGTACGACGTGGACCTCATCGTCCAGGACGACGCGGGCACGCTCAAGCTCAGCTCGCAGCCGCGCGACATCTTCGGTGCGCCTGTCGTGATGCTCCCCGTCACCGACGGCCGCTTCCACACCGCGTACCCGAGCGTGGGCACGTTCAAGGGGCAGTACTTCGCCGAGAAGGGGATGATCTTCGCCTTCAAGCGGGAGGGCGACCGCGCGACGTCGCTCGAGATGTACGGCTACGACGACAACCTCGTCGGCCGCGGCGAGCGGGTGAAGTAGGCAGCACGATCATGGAAGCACGCAGGAACCGATGACCGACTTGCAGTCCAACGTCGAGACCGAGCGCACGTACGATCTGCTGGACGCGCTCCCCAATCCGATCTACGTCTGGCGTCGCCTGGCCGACGGCGGCGTCTATCTGGCATACGCCAACGCCGCCGGCCATCGCGAGACGGACGGGCGGGTCGCCGCGGTGATCGGCTCCGAGCTGCGCGCCATGTATCAGGAGACCGATCCGGAGATCGTCGACCTGATCACGCGGACGCTCGCCGACGGCGAGCCGCGGCGCGCGGAGCACGAGTACCACTTCCGCAGCACGGGGAAGGTGCGCTGGTTCCGGACGTCGTACATGCGGACGACGTCCGACGAAGTGCTGGTCGAGAACGAGGACCTCACCGAGCGCCGGCGCCACCTCGGCGAGATGGAACGGGCCGAACGCCGGGTGCGCCGCGAGCGCACGCGCCTGGCCGAGCTGCTCGAGCGCGCGCCCGCGCTCATCTGCACTTTCCGCGGCCCGACGCACGTCTACGAGATGGCGAACGAGGAATGCCGGCGCTTCCTCGGCCGCGACGACGTGGTCGGACGGACGGTGGCGGAAGTGATGCCCGAGCTGGCGGAGCAGGGGCTGGCCGCGAACCTCGATCGCGTGCTGGCAACCGGCGAGCCGTTCATGGCCACCGCGCTGCCGGTGCAGTGCCGCATGGGCTCCAGCACCCAGCTCGAGCAGCGCTACTTCAACGTCGCCATCCAGCCGATCGAGGAGTTCGACGGCATCCCGTCGGGCACCTTCGTGTACGCGGTGGACGTGACGAAGCTCGTCACGGCGGCGCAGGCGCAGGAGTGTCTGACCGAGGAGCTCCGCATCAGCCAGGAGCGCCACGACCTCGTGCTGACGGCGACGCGCGAGCTGATCTACGACTGGGACATCGCGAGCGATTCGGTCTTCTACAGCGACGCGCTCTACACCGCATTCCGTCACCGGCGCGGGGACGTCGGGCCGGGCTACGGCTGGTGGGTGAAGCAGGTCCACCCCGACGATCGCGAGGCCGTCACCACCTCGCTCCGGGCCGCCGTCGAGCGCGGAGACGCTTTCTGGTCGAACGAGTATCGCTTCCGTCGCGGCGACGACGGATGGGCCACCGTGCTCGATCGCGGCCACATCATCCGGAGCACGGACGGCGCGCCCGTGCGCGTCATCGGGTCGCGCGCCGACGTGACGGAGCGACGCCAGCTCGAGATGCGGCTGCGCGAGTCGCAGAAGATGGAAGCGATCGGCCGGCTCGCCGGCGGCGTCGCCCACGACTTCAACAACCTGCTCACCGCCATCCTCGGCTACGCCGATCTCGCCCTCGGCGACGTGAGTGAGTCGAGCACGGTGCGCGAGGAGATCGGGGAGATCCGCAAGGCGGCCCAGCGCGCCGCGCAGCTCACCAAGCAGCTGCTTGCCTTCGGACGGCGCCAGATCCGCCGCCCCACGCGTGTCGACGTCGACGCCGTCGTGCGCGACACCGATCGCCTGCTCACCCAGCTCCTCGGGGAGCACATCCAGCTCACCGTGCACGCCGGCGCGCGCGCTGCCGTGGTGCACATGGATCCGAGCGAGCTCGATCAGATCCTCGTCAACCTCGCCGTGAACGCCCGCGACGCGATGACCCAGGGCGGCGTCGTGACGATCGAGACGTCGCGCAGCCATCTCACGACGGACCGTGGACAGGCGGAGTTCGTCCTGCTCACCGTGAGCGACACCGGCGCCGGCATCCCCGACGAAACGCTGCCGCACATCTTCGAGCCGTTCTTCACCACGAAAGGGGAGAGCGGCAACGGGCTCGGGCTCTCCACCGTGTACGGGATCGTCGAGCAGAACGGCGGCCGCATCGCCGTGGACTCCACCGTCGGTGTGGGGACGCGCTTCTCCGTCCATCTGCCGGTCGCCCCGGACTCCCTGTCGGTGCGGCTCACGCCGGCGCTCCCCATCTCGGCAGTGGTGCAGACGGCGACGGTGCTGCTCGCGGAAGACGAGAACGCCGTGCGCATCCTCGCGCGTCGCATCCTGGAGCGCGCCGGTTATCGCGTGCTCGACGCACGGCACGGCGGGGACGCACTCCTCCTCTGGGAGCAGCACGCCGGCCAGGTCGACGTCGTCGTCACAGACCTCGTGATGCCGGAGATGGGAGGCCGCGCCCTCGCCGACACGCTGCACGCCACGAATCCCGCCTTGCCGATCGTGTTCATGTCCGGCTACTCGGACGACGAGATGACCCGCCGCGGCTTCGCCGACGCCCAGGTCGCGTTCCTGGCCAAGCCGTTCTCGGCGGATAGTCTGGTGGGAGCTGTCAGGGAGGCGCTGAGGGTGCGGGGATGAGGGGATGCGGGGACGCGGGGACGCGGGGATGCGGAAACACGAACGGCCTCGGGAAGCATCTGCCTCCCGAGGCCGTTCCCCATCCCCCATCCCCTCGTCCCCGTATCTCCGCCTGCGACGAATTCTCGCCCCACTCGTCTCCCTACATGATCCCCGCGCTTCCGAGCCATTTGCTGTTCCGAGCCGCGATCCTCGCGCTCGGCGCGCTCCCCGCCGTCCCGCGCGCGCTCGACTCGTCCGCTCATCGGACGGCCGTCGCCGAGGCGCCTGGGATCGTCGCGGGATCGTACGTCGCCGTGCTCGCGAACGGGGAGAAGCTTCCCTGGACCACTCAGGTGCCCGCCGTCGAGGGGCTCGCGCACTGGGCTCGGCTCGATCTCGCCGTGCTGCGCCTCTCCGCCGACGGCCGCTACACCCTGAGCTACCGCTACGCGCAGGAAGTCGTCGACACGCGCGCGCCGCTCCGCATGCCGCCCGCGCGCGACGAGCTGTCCGTCGGCCGATACTCGGGGAAGGGAAAGAAGCTGACCTTCGTCCCCAAGATCATCGCCGGCCGTCCCGAGCGCACCGTCACCGCCGACGTCGTCGGCGACGACATCTCGCTCGACAAGACGGTGCTCGTCGGCAACAAGCCCTTCCGCGTCCGGCTGCTCTTCCGCCGCGATCCCTCCCTCTGGTGATTCGTTCCGTGTCCTCCTCCCCTCTGGCCATCGTGCCACGGATCGCGCTCGTCGGCGGGCTCGCCCTCGCCGCCCTCCCACGCGCGCTCGCCGACAGCGACTCGCCCGATCTGCGCTGGCTGTTCATCGGCGTGGTCGCCGCGCTCGTCGTCATCGCGCTCACGCGCTACGTCGCGAAGAGCACGGGCTCCGACACCGTGGCCGCTGTCGGCGACGCGGCCGCGCTCGGGGCGCTCGCCGTCGGCTTCCCGTCGTCGGCGCTCGTCGGCGCGTTCGTCCTCGCCATCGTCGCGCATGGACGCCGCGGTGCCCCATGGCTCACCCTCGGCGCGTCGCTCTTCGCCTACGGGATCGCGCTCGTCATCCGGCTCGCGGCGGGCCTCGTGCCGACGGGCGCCTGGGGCGACGCGATCAGCGCGCTCGTCCTGCTCGCCGTCGTCGGCGTGGCCGCGGTGGTGCTGATGCCCGCATCGGCGTCGGCGGCCGCGGCGACCCCCGCCAGCGCCGCAGCCGCGCCGGGTGTGGGTGCGTTCGCCGAAGAGGCCGCGGAAGCGAGCGACCTCGCGCAGACGCTGAGCGGCTCGGTGGGTGAGCTGGAGGATCTGAGCCGTGCCTTCACCACCACGATCGAAGACCTGACGCGCGAGCTCGAGCGGCAGCGCAGCTTCACCCTCGACGGCACGCGTCACGTGCGCGAGGCGCGCGCCGCGGCGGAGCAGCTCCACGAGCGCGCGCAGGCGATGGAGCAGGCGATCGCCCAGCTCACCGCCGCCGCATCGTCCAGCCGCGACGCGATCGACCGTGCGTCGCACACCCTCGTCAGCGTCGGCGACCGCGTGCGCGCCAGCGCCGACCGCGTGCGCAACCTCGACGAAGTGTCCGACCGCATCGGCGGCTTCATCGAGCGCATCACGCGCCTTGCCCGGCAGACGAACCTCCTCGCATTGAACGCGGCGATCGAAGCGGCGCGCGCCGGCGAGCAGGGGAAGGGATTCGCCGTCGTCGCCGACGAGGTGCGCAAGCTGGCCGGCGAGAGCGAACGCGCCGCGCGCGAGATCCAGAGCACCGTCGGCGACGTGCGTGCCCACATGGGTGAGGTGACGCAGCTCCTCCTCACCAACGAGCAGGAAGTCGGCGACGTCGGCGCCGTCGCCGTGCAGGCGACCGACGCACTCGGCGCCATCTCGACGAGCATCGCCCGCGTCACGGCGATCGTGGCCGAAACGGGCGAGGTCTCCCGCTCACAGTCGGCGCGCATCGGCACGCTGGCCGAAGCGATCGCCAGTCTGGACGAAGGCGCCCAGCGCGCGACGAGCCGCGCCGAGCAGACCGCCGAGCTGCTGCGCTCGCGCGCGACGCAGTCCGGTGGACTGCGCGATGCAGCGCGCCGGATCGCCGGCGTCGCCTCCCGCCTCGCCCGCGCCTGACACGCTGTCATCCCGAGCGAAGTCGAGGGATCTGCACTTACAGAGCGCTGCGCCGCAGTTTCGCGCGCAACGTCATACGAATGTCAGTCGCCGAGACGCTGGATGGCGACGGCGAGGGTCCGAGCGGTATCTTCGCGACGCATCTTCCACCAATCTTCAATGCGCCTCGCCCTCACCGCCGCAACCCTCGCCGTCGCGCTCGCCTGTGCATCGCACGGTTCATCGACCTCGCCGTCGCCATCGACGAGCGGCACCGAGTGGACCGCCTACGGCCGCGACGTCCTCGGCGGGCGCTACTCCGCGCTGACCCAGATCGACACGAGCAACGTCGCGCGGCTCGCCGTCGCGTGGACGTATCACACCGGCGAGATGGCGCCTGCGGTGAACACGCCGCGCCATCGCTCCCTCGAGGTGACGCCGATCGTCGTCGACGGCTCGATGTACCTCATCACGCCGATGGGCCGCATCATCGCGCTCGATCCGGAGACGGGAACCGAGCGCTGGTCGTACGACGCGCGGCTCGACCGCTCGATCGGCTTCGGCGATCACACCAGCCGAGGCGTGTCCACCTGGCTCGACCCCACACGCGCCGCGGGGCAGCCCTGCCGGCGCCGCATCGTCGCCGCCACCGTCGATGCGCGGCTCCTCTCCCTCGACGCCGCGAACGGAAAGCCGTGCGACGACTTCGGCGACCACGGCGTCGTCGACCTCCGCGTCGGGCTGCGCAATCCGCCGTTCGAGCGGGGCGAATACGAGGAGACCTCGGCGCCGCTCGTCGTGCACGATCTCATCGTCGTCGGCTCCGGCGTCGCTGACAACCAGCAGACCAACGCCGCGAGCGGCGAGGTGCGCGCGTTCGACGTGCGCACCGGCGCGAAGCGGTGGACCTGGGATCCGGTGCCGCAGGACTCGACCGATCCCGGCTACGCGACGTGGCGCGGACCGAAGGCGCACCACACCGGCGCGGCGAATGCCTGGTCCGTCCTCGCCGCCGATCCGGCGCGCGATCTCGTCTTCGTCCCCACCGGCAGCGCGAGCCCCGACTACTACGGGGGCGAGCGGCTCGGCGCGAACCGCTACGCCAACTCCATCACCGCGCTGCGCGCGACGACGGGACGCGTCGTGTGGTCGTTCCAGACCGTGCACCATGATCTGTGGGACTACGACAACGCGTCGCCTCCAGCGCTCGTCACCGTGCAGTACGGCGGCCGCGCGCGCGACGCCGTCCTCCAGGCGACGAAGACCGGTCAGCTCTTCGTGCTCGACCGCGACACCGGGACGCCAATTGTCCCCGTCACGGAGATGCCCGTGCCGCGCAGCACCGTCGCGGGCGAGGAGGCGTGGCCGACGCAGCCGCAGAGCGCCATCGGCCCGCTGTCGCCGCAACGGCTCTCGCCGGACAGCATCTGGGGCGCGACCGACGCCGACCGCGCCGCGTGCCGCGCGACGATCGCGACGCTGCGCAACGACGGCCCGTTCACTCCACCGAGCCTCGAGGGCTCCGTCGTGCTCCCGTCGAACATCGGGGGCGCGCACTGGGGTGGCGTCGCCTTCGATCCCGCGCAGCAGATCGCCGTCGTGCCGACGAACACCGTCGCCGCGCTGGTGAGGCTCATCCCGCGCGCACAGTTCGACTCGCTGCGCCGCGGCGGCACCGGCAACCGCATCGCCGCCGAGTTCGCGCCGCAGCGCGGCACGCCTTACGGGATGTACAGGGAGTTGGTGCTGCTACCCACGCTCGCGCCCTGCACCGCGCCGCCGTTCGGTGCGCTGGTCGGCGTCGATCTTCGCCGCGGCGCGATCGCGTGGCGCGTCCCGCTCGGCACCATGACGGCGGGCAAGATCGTCGGCGCGCCCAACCTCGGCGGCGCGATCAC
>JAEKKK010000167.1 GCA_019510405.1 Gemmatimonadota bacterium
GGCGCCGACGGCGAGGATGTCATCGCCGTGCGGACCTGCGCGTACTTCAGTCTGTCGTTCGACCATCGCATCGTCGACGGCGCCGATGCGGACAAGTTCCTCGCGTCCATCAAGAAGGGACTGGAAACATTCCCCGATGCCTCTCGCTAGCTGATGCCTCGCGCCCTCACCGTTCAACGCACGCTCGTCACTCCGCAGGAGCGGAAGAAGTTTGCGGAGAAGCTGAAGCGAAACCGCGAGTACTACGCGCAGGCGAACTGCCGTTATTGGGTCTTCGAGGAAGCGAGCCTCCCCGGCGCGTTCCTGGAATTCTGCGAGGCGCCCGATCACCAGACCCTCGTCCGCGCTCATGCCTCCGCCCCCGAGCCCATGCTCGATCCGGCGCGAATCTATCACGAAGTGGAGCTTCCCTAGCATGCCCACACGCTCGATCACGCTGGCCGGCCGCCGCTGGCAGGTCATGCCGTCAGGCCGCGTCACCCAGTACGATCGCGACGAGTTCGCGCTGCTCTTCATTTCGGGAAGCGGTGTCGATCGCGAAGTGCGCGTCACGCGCTATTCGCCGCACGGCACGCGGTCGCGCGAGGAATCACTCCTCGAGATGAACGACGCGGACCTCGCGCGGCTCTTCGAGCAGTCGCAGCCGAGCGATACGTCACCGGAGGCGGGTTACATCTCGTGACCGGCCCGGTTGGGACGACGGGCCTCGTCGATCTGCACATGCATTCGACGGCATCGGACGGCTCGCGCGCGCCCGCCGACGTGGTGCGCGCGGCGAAGCGCGCCGATCTGGTCGCCATTGCGCTCACGGATCACGACACCGTCGCCGGCCTCGCCGAGGCGCGCGCGGCCGGTGAGGAGCTCGGCGTGCGCATCATCAACGGCGTCGAGCTGAGTGCGGTCGAGGGAGACAGCGAGACGCATCTCCTCGGCCTCCACCTCAGCGATACGTCAGTGCTCGAGCGTGGGCTCACCGAGCTGCGCGAGATGCGCAGCCGTCGGGCCACGCGCATCGTCGAGTTGCTTCAGGCGCAGGGAGTGCAGGTCACCCTCGACGACGTCTTGATGCAGGCGGGCGCCGGTGCCATCGGTCGCCCGCATGTGGCGCGCGCTCTCGTCGCCGATGGGTGGGCGGTCGACGTGCGCGATGCCTTCGATCGGTATCTCGCGGCAGGCCGGTCGGCGTACGTGGCGAAGGACCAGCTCGGAATGCGCGACGCCATCGCGATGGTGCACGCCGCAGGCGGTCTCGCCGTGCTGGCGCATCCAGGCGCCACGGCGACGCGCGAGCGTCTCGAAGCACTCCGCGCGCTCGGCCTCGACGGCGTCGAGATCAAGCACCCGAGCCACTCGCCGCAGGACACGGCGCGCATCCGCACGCTCGCCGATCAACTCGGGCTGCTCCCGAGTGGCGGGTCCGACTGGCATGGCGCCGCCGACGGTTCGCGCACCATCGGGATGATGCACGTTCCGATCGAGTGGCTCACCCGGCAGGACGAGCGCGTCGAGGCGCTCCGACGTGTGCCCGCCGCCTGACGGCGGTCGAGGCCTCGAGGGGCGAGTCGCCCTGGTCACCGGCGCGGGCGTTCGCGTCGGCCGGGCGATCGCCGTCACGCTCGGTGCGCGCGCCATGCGCGTCGTCGTGCACTACAACGGATCGGGCGAAGGCGCCGACGAAACAGTGCGCCTGATCCAGCAGGCGGGAGGTCACGCGATCGCGGTACAGACGGATCTGACGCAGCCTGACGGCCCCGCTGCGCTGATCGAACGAGTCCTGGCGGAGTACGGCGCGCTCGACGCACTGATCAACTCCGCGGCGATCATGCTGCGCACACCCGTTGGCGAGGTCGGCGTCGAAGAGTGGGATAAGATGTTCGCGATCAACACGCGCGCGCCGTTCTTTCTCTCGCAGCGCGCGGCACCCGCGCTCGCGCGCACGCGCGGCTCGATCGTGAACATCGCCGACCTTGCGGCCTTCGAGACCTGGCCGGCGTACGTGCCACACGGCATCACCAAGGCGGCCGTCGTGCAGATGACGCGCGCCCTCGCGCACGCGCTCGCGCCTGACGTGCGCGTGAACGCCGTCGCGCCCGGCGTGGTGATGCTGCCGGAAGGATGGAATCCCGAGGATGGAGAGCGGCTCCGGCGCACCACGCCGCTCGCCCGGCTCGGCAGCGCCGAGGACGTCGCGCAAGCGGTGGTGTATCTGCTGGAGGCCGACTACGTGACGGGAGAGGTGATCCGTGTCGATGGCGGCCGACACATTCGCTGCTGACGCCGGCGCCGCATATCCCCGTCCCATCCAGCGGTTCGGACGGATCGTCATCGTCGGGGGCGGATGCTACGGCTCCTACTATGTGCGACAGCTCGGGCGCGCTCAGCGCGCTGCCGCTGCCGAGTGGGACGAGCTGATCGTCGTCGACCGCGATGCCTCCTGCGCCGTCGGAAGGTGCACTCCCGATGAGCTACCGCCCCGAACAACCCTGGTCGTAGCGGAGTGGCAGCAGTTCTTCGAGGATTACCTCGCGTCTGCTGTGGCCGAGCCGGCGCGCCGTCGCGACGCCATCGTGCCCTCGCCCCTCATGCCACATCTCATGGCGGACTGGCTCGCTGCGCGTGCGAGGCAACGCTGGCCGGGTCGACCCGTGCGCACGGAACGGCTCCTGGCCGCGCCGGATGTGCCCTGGCAGCGCGCCGGCGAGGACGGCACCCACTACGTCAGCTTCGCCGAGTGGATGTGCCCGATCAACTGCATCGAGCCGGCAAAGTGCCCGCATACCCGCGGCCCGCGCAGCTGGTCGCTCCCCGTTGCCGTGCGTGAGTACGCCGACGCCGAGGGAGAGCAGGGCCGAGCGTTGGAGCCATGGCGCGAGCTTCCTGATCGGCACGGTCTCGCACTGTCACGGCGCGCTGCGCCGGCTGGTCGTCGGCTGACGCGTGTCGGGAACGTCCCGGTTCCATCGCGGACTTCTTCAGGTGAGATTTGTGTCTGTCGCGCGCTGCTGAGCGCGCTCCCACCGGGCGAGGAAGACTCTTGGGGACTACGCACCAGTACGAAGTCGTGATCGTGGGAGCAGGACCGGCCGGCATGTGCGCCGCGCTCTATACGGGTCGCTCGATGCTGCGCACCGTGGTGCTGGAGCGCGGCATGCCCGGAGGAGAGCTCCTCAACACCGAGAAGCTCGACGACTGGATCGGCGAGCAGTCCATCCTGGGGTGGGAGCTGGCGAAGAAGTTCGAGGATCACGCGCGGTTGTTCGGCGCGGAGTTCGTCACGGCGAACGTCACCACCGTCAGCCGTCTCGATGACGGGACCTTCGCGACGGTCACCGACACGGGCGACGTCTACCGCTCGCCCGCGGTCATCGTCACCGCCGGCGGCACTCCGATCAAGCTCGGCATCCCCGGCGAGCAGGAGTTCGCCGGCAAGGGCGTTTCGTACTGCGCCATCTGCGACGGCGCTTTTTTCCGGAATCAGACGATCGCCGTGGTCGGCGGGGGAGACGCCGCCGTCGAGGAAGCCGACTTCCTGACGCGCTACGCCGCGAAGGTGTACGTCGTCCACCGCCGCGACTCGTTTCGTGCGTCGAAGATCCTCCAGGAGCGGCTGTTCGCGAACCCCAAGATCGAGGTCGTGTGGAACTCGGTCGCGGAGGAGGTCCTCGGGGACGAGCAGGGGCTGATGAAGGGACTCGTCATTCGGAACGTCGAGACGAACGCGACGAGCACGCTCGACGCCACTGGCTGCTTCATCTTCATCGGCTTCCGCCCGAACACCGGGATCATCGACGAGCACTTCGATCATGATCCGATGGGCTACATCGTCACCGACGCGATGATGCAGACCTCCATCCCGGGACTCTTCGCGGCCGGCGATCTCCGCTCTCAGCTCACGCGCCAGGTGACCACCGCCGTCGGCGACGCGACGACCGCCGCGATCGCCGTCGAGAAGTTCCTCAAGGCACGAAGCGAGGGGACGGAGATCGATCCGCGCGGCAGTGGCGGCTACGCCGTGTGAAGATCGATCACCGGACCGTCGGCGTCTTCGAGGAGAACTGCTACCTCCTGGCGGACGAGCAGGCCGGCCGCGGCGTGCTCATCGATCCTGGGGACGAGGCCGAGCAGCTCGTCGCGATGGTCCGGGCAGCGAACGTCACGCTCGACGCGATCTGGCTCACCCACGCCCACATCGATCACATGGGCGGCATCGTGGGCGTGCGTCGCGTGTGGGACGTGCCCGTGCTGCTGCATCCCCGCGATCTCCCGTACTACCGCGAGCTCTCGGCGCGCAGTGCGCAGATGTACGGGATCGACTTCGAGCAGCCGGAAGGACCGGACGCGGAGCTCAGCGACGGACAGGAGCTCAGCTGCGGTGATCTCCGCTTTACCGTGATGCACGTGCCCGGTCACGCGCCCGGACTCGTCGCGTTCAACGGCCACGGCGTCTCGTTCGGCGGCGACCTCCTGTTCGCCGGTTCGATCGGCCGCACTGATCTGCCGCTCGGGAATCCCGCCGAGATGAACGCGTCGCTCGAGCGCTTCGTCTCGGAGCTCCCGGCGGAGACGGTGGTGTATCCTGGCCACGGCCCCCGCACGACGCTCGAGCGCGAGCGCCGCACCAATCCGTTCCTGACGGGCGCCGTGCGTCCGCTGCGTCGATGAGCGCTCGTACTCCCTTCGATGGGCGTCTCGCGGTCATCGCGCTCCTCGCCGCGTGGCTCGGTGCGACGATCATCGTGGGGGCCGTCGTCGCCCCCGCTGCCTTTGCCGTGCTCCCGACTCGCACGCTCGCCGGCGCGCTCGTCGGACGCGTCCTGCCGCCGCTCTTCTGGAGTGGTGCGGTGGTTGGCCTGTTCGCCGCCGTGATGGCGCGACGTTCGCAGCGCACCGCGACGTTCGTCGCCGCGCTCCTGATCACGGCGTCCAGTCTCGTCGCCCAACTCGTCGTCGGGCCGCGCATCGAAGTGGTCCGCGCCTCGGCCGGTGGCCCGGTCGACGCGCTCGCCCGCGACGATGCGCGTCGCATCGCCTTCGGGCGGTTGCACGGCGCGAGCGTCGCATTGCTCGGCCTCGCCGGCCTCGCCGCCGGCGTCACCCTACTGCTCACTGCGCGGGCCGCGCCGGCTGCGTCCCCGCTCACCCTTCGCACGAGTCACGACCATGGCTGACGCGTTCCGCACTGAGAAAGATCCCCTCGGCCCGAAGCAGGTCGCCGCCGACGCGCTGTACGGTGTGCAGACCCTGCGCGCGCGAGAGAACTTCCCGATCAGCGAGCTGCGGCCCCTGTGGCCGTTCGTCGTCGCGCAGGTGTGGATCAAGAAGGCCGCCGCGCTGACGCACAAGGAAACCGGCCGGCTCGACGCACGGCTGGCCGACGCCATCGTGCAGGCGGCGGACGAGGTGCTCGCCGGCCAGCACCGGGACCAGTTCGTCGTCGATCCGTATCAGGCGGGGGCGGGCACCTCGCACAACATGAACGTGAACGAGGTGCTGGCGAATCGCGCCAATGAGCTGCTCGGCGGCGAGCGGGGGACGTATTCCCCCGTGCATCCGAACGACCACGTGAACATGGCGCAGAGCACGAACGACACGATCCCGACGAACATCCGCCTCGCGGCGCTATCACAGCTCGACGCATTGACCAGCGCATTCGAGGCACTGCGCGATGCGCTGGCCGCCAAGGGCCGCGAGTTCGATCACATCGTCAAGGCGGGGCGCACGCATCTGCAGGATGCGATGCCGATCCGCCTCGGACAGGAGTTTACCGCCTACGCCGGCTCGATCGAGCGCGGCGTCCGGCGTGTCCGGGAGGCCGCTGACTATCTGCGCGACCTCGGGATCGGCGGCAGCGCGGTGGGCACCGGCGTCACGGTCGAGAAGGAGTATCCGGCGCTGATGAACAAGCATCTGCGCGCCATCTCCGGGCTCGAGCTGCGCATCGGCAACGACCGCATCCAGCTCATGCAGAGTATGGGCGACGCCGCCGGCTTCAGCGCCGCGATGCGCGTCCTCGCGATCGATCTCAGCAAGATCGCCAGCGACTTGCGGATCATGGTGATGGGGCCGCGAACGGGCATCGACGAGATCAAGCTGCCTGCGGTGCAGCCCGGCTCCTCGATCATGCCGGGCAAGATCAACCCCTCGATCCCCGAGATGGTCAATCAGGTCTGCTTCCAGGTCATGGGCCTGGACACCACCGTCGCGATCGCCGCCGAGCACGGGCAGCTCGAGCTGAACGTCATGATGCCGGTCATCGCGTTCAACGTGCTGCTCTCGATGCGCATCCTGACCAACGCGGCGCGCAGCTTCACCGAGCGCTGCGTGGTCGGCATCGAGGCGAACGAGGACATGTGCGCGTACTGGGTCGAGCGGTCGGCGGCGCTGGCCACGGCGCTGATGCCCCACATCGGCTACGCGAAGGCCGCGGAGCTCAGCAAGCAGTCGGTGAAGGAGGGCGTCCTGGTGCGCGACATGGTCAAGCGCGACAAACTGTTGCCCGCCGACGAGATCGACGACGTGCTCGATCTGCGGAAGATGACGGAGATTGGTATTCCGGGCGGCAAGCACGGCATGGTGGCGGGGGGCTGAACCCTATCCCGACCCCACAGCTCGGATTAGATTAGCGACGTGCGCATCACCACTCAGGCCGAATACGGACTCATCTGTGCGTTGCACCTGGCTCGTCGAATCGACGACGGGCCGGTCACCGGACGTGAGATCGCGGCGCAGGAGCGCCTCCCGGGCGACTACGTCGAGCAGATCATGCTCAAGCTGCGCCGCGCCGCGATCGTGAAGAGCACGCGCGGCGCGCACGGCGGGTACACGCTCGCACGCCGGCCCGAGGAGATCAGCGTCCACGACGTGATCTCGGCGGCGGAGCATTCCACCTTCGAGGTGCACTGCACCTCGCACCCGGTGGAGGAGGCGCGCTGCTCGTCGTCGCACGACTGCAGCATCCGCCCGGTGTGGATGCTCCTCCAGCGTCGCATCGACGACGTGCTCCAGAGCGTGCACCTGAGCGACCTGCTCATGCAGGAGAGCCAGGTTCGCGAGCGCGTTGGCCTGTCGGAGCCGGCGGTGAGCGGCGGCCGGCTGGCGCTCCCCGTCTTGCAGCGCTGACGAACCGGCGCGCATGCGCCTCTTCCGCTCCTTCCGCGACGACCGCGCACTTTTGCGGCGGAGCTCGGAGTACGCGGCGGTTCTGATGGCCGAGCCGTCCGGCGACGATGTGGAGTGGCTGTCGCGCGTCGCGACTCGGGGCGACGTCGATCACGCCCGCTGGGAGCTGCGCTACCTGCGCCGCGCGATCGGCATCCTCATCGCGCAGCGCGATGCGCTCGACGACCGCACCCCGTCCGAGGTCCTGCGCGCGCTGCTGCATCGCATGCAGAAGGATCCGAATGTGGACGACGCGCTCCGCGAGCTGGCCGAGCGTCAGTTCAACGCGCGGCTCGCCGCCTATCGCGATGCCTTTACGTCGCGTGGTCACGGTACGCCGGCGCTGCGCGTCGCGCAGAACATGCTGGCGTTCGCCGGAGGCCCGATTCGGAGCGACGATCCCGAGGTGATCCGCGGCGCCGGCCTGGTGACCGACCTCATCGCGATGGCGAACGAGACGCTACGCTCCGCCTTCGGAACGGCCGAGCTTCCCGAGGACGTCTCGCCCTCACGCCTCGCTCGCTAGCGGCGGCGGCTCTTCCGGAAAAACGAAACGCTCCTCGGCGTGCGAGGAGCGTCGGAGTGCTCGAGGGGGGACTTGAACCCCCACGCCGGTGAAGGCACAGGCTTCTGAGACCTGCGTGTCTACCAGTTCCACCACCCGAGCGTGCGGTGCCAGGCGCGCACCGGGACCAGAGGTGTGAACTTATCCGGCATCACGAATCAAGTCAACGCGTTGCGTTGCTCGGTCGGCGAGTGGGGTCTATGTTGCGAACGAGCGCCGACGTGGCGCGCGATCGTCCAGTTCCCGCCCATGGCCAAGCCCGACGACGACAACCCCGAGCACCAATCGATCGCGAAGAACCGGCGGGCTCGCCACGACTACGCCATTCTCGACACCTACGAGGCGGGATTGGTGCTCACGGGCAGCGAGGTGAAATCGCTCCGTGATGGGAAAGCAAACCTCTCCGACGCGTACGGGATCGTGCGCAATGGAGAGATCTTCCTGCTGAACCTGCACATCTCGCCGTACGAGCGCGCGAGCTACAACAATCACGAGCCCACCAGGACTCGAAAGTTGTTGTTGCACAAGAGGGAGATCCGGCGTCTGATTGGTGCGGTCGAGCGGCAGGGACTCACGCTGGTTCCGCTCGAGCTCTACTTCAAACGCGGCGTCGCGAAGGTGGCGATGGCACTCGGCAAAGGCAAAAAGCAGCACGATAAGCGGGACGCCGAGAAGCAGCGCGACGCGGACCGCGAGATCGCGCGCGTGGTGCGCACGCGATGATGCTCGCCCTCCTCGCCGCCTTCCAGCTCGCCGCCGCTGCCGCGGGATCCAGCAGCGGGCGTGCGCTCGTCGTCAAGGATGCGAATCGCAGTGTGACCGTACCGCTCGCCGCGTCCGCGCAGGGGCCGATGGTCCGCGCGGATCAACTGCGGCCGATCATCCCCGTGACAGTCTCGCACGTGACCGGCGATCGCTGGATGCTGATCGTCGGTGGCGCCGCCATCGAGGTGGAGACCGGCGTCCGCTTTGCGCGCGTCGGCGAAGACCAGTTCCAGCTCGCGCGCGCGCCCGAAGTGCGGCGCGGCGTGCTCTACGTGCCGCTGCAGCTCGTCGTGGAGCTCATCCCTCGCGTGGCCGGCAACCTGGCCTGGGATCCGGACCGGTTCGAGCTGCGCGCCTTCTCGGCGGTCGCGCGCGCCGACGATCGCCTGGCCGCGCGCAGCGACGATCGCTCCGCCGTGCAGCAGGGTCGTCCCGCCGCAGCGGCACCTCGTCGCGATGACGACGACCTGCTGGCGGCTGAACGCACGCCGCCCGTCTCGCTCGCGACCTCGGCGGTGGAGAGCGTCGGGCTGCGCAGCCGGCGGCTCGTCGTGGTCGACGCCGGACATGGTGGGCCCGACGCGGGAATGCACGGCCCGCTGAATGGTGCGCAGCGGGTCACGGAGAAAGCGGTGACGCTCGCCGTCGCGAAGCGAGTGGGCGCAGCGCTCAACCGTCGCGGCATCGACGTGAAGTACACCCGCACGACCGATACACTGATCGCGCTTTCCCACCGTGGCCGGATCGCCAACGATGCACACGCGGATCTCTTCGTGAGCATTCACGTGAACGCGGCGAATCCCGGCTGGAGGGATCCCGGCGCGGCGCGTGGCTTCGAGACCTACTTCCTCGCCGAAGCGAAGACCGAGGATGCGCGACGGGTCGAGCAGATGGAGAACGAGGTCGTCAAATTCGAGGCGCATACCGCCTCGCGCGCCGGCGATCCGCTCAGCTTCCTCCTGAACGACATGGCGCAGAACGAGCACCTGCGCGAGTCGAACGAGCTCGCGGAGCTGATCCAGCGCCGGTTGGGCAGGGTACACCCGGGTCCGAGCCGCGGCGTTAAGCAAGCGGGCTTCCGCGTCCTCGTGACGGCCTTCATGCCCGCCGTCCTCGTCGAGATCGGCTTCGGGACCAACCCGTCCGACGCGAGCTACATGAGCGATTCCGCCCGGATGGACGAGCTGTCGGCGGCGATCTCCGATGCGGTCCTCGAGTACCTCAAGCGCTACGAGCGCCGTGTCGCATCCGGCAGCTCGAGAGCGGGCGGGGGCGTGAGCCGGCAGTGAGCGACGCCCGCTCCGCGCTCGCGGTGCAGGCGGCTGGCCTCACGTTTCAGAACCCGATCGTGCTCGCCGCCGGCACGGCGGCGTACGGCCACGAGCTCGCCGACATTGTCGATCTTCCCGCGCTGGGGGGCCTCGTCACGAAGGCGGTGAGTCCGGAGCCGCGGGCTGGCGCGCCGGCGCCTCGCGTCGCGGAGTTCGACGGGGGAATGATCAACGCCGTGGGGCTCGCGAACCCCGGCGTATCGGCCGTGCGGCGTGAGCACCTGCCTTGGCTCGCGCAATCGCTTCCATCGGTCCGCAAGCTCGCGAACGTGGTAGGCTTCGGCGTGGGCGAGTTCGCCGACGTGATCGAGCAGCTCGAGCTTTCCCTCGGCGACGAAGCGCGCGGCGCGCTCGACGGCTACGAGATCAACGTGAGCTGCCCGAACGTGAAGGCGGGGGGCATGGAGTTCGGCGCGGACCCGGCGGCGCTGGCGGAGGTCGTCCGCCTGGCGCGCGCCGCGACGGGCCGGCCGATCTTCGTCAAGCTGTCGCCCGCGCTTCCCGATATCGCGCGGAGCGCGGGTGTTGCGGCCGACGCCGGCGCCAATGGGCTCACGCTCGTGAATACGATTCCGGGGTTGGTGATCGACGTGGAGCGGAGGCGGCCGGCGCTCGGGTTCGGAACGGGGGGCGTGAGCGGCACGGCGCTGCTGCCGGTCGGCGTGCTCGCAACCTGGAAAGTCCGGCGCGCCGTGAAGCTGCCGTTGATGGGCATCGGCGGCGTCTCGACCGCCAACGACGCGCTCCAGTATCTCCTCGCCGGCGCCACGCTCGTCGGGATGGGCACGGCGATGCTGCGCGACCCGCGTGCTCCCGAGCGCGTCGTGCATGACCTTGCGGAGTGGTGCGATCGGCACGGCGTGCGCAACATCGCGGAGATCGTCGGGACGCTGGAGGGGCTGGGATGAGTGCCTCGCTCTCACGCGCCGACGGAGCTGTGCCGATCGTCGCGCTCGACTACTCGACAGCGGAACCGGCGCTCGCCCTCGCGCGCCGGCTCGGCGACCGGTGCCGGTTCTACAAGGTGGGGAGCGAGCTCTTCACCGCGGCGGGGCCGGACATCGTCCGCACGCTACGCGAGGAGCTGGGCGCCGACGTCTTCCTCGACCTCAAGTTCCACGACATCCCGAATACGGTGGCGGGTGCCGTGCGCAGCGCGGCTCGGCTCGGCGCGCGGTTGTTGACCGTGCACGCCTCCGGAGGGGCGCCGATGCTCGGCGCGGCGCGCCAGGCCGCGGACGAGGTGGCTGGTGGGGCGTGCGGCGTCCTGGCCGTGACGGTGCTGACCTCCCTCGACGTCGCGGTATTGGGCGCGGCGTGGGGACGGTCCGACGCGCTCGAGATGGAGCGCGAAGTCCTTCGCCTGGCGGATCTGGCGGCGACGGCCGAGGTCCACGGGATCGTCTGCAGCGGGGCCGAGGTGGGCGCCGTGCGGGCCCGTTTCGGCGACCGGCTCGCGCCGCTGGTCCCCGGCATCCGTCTGGCCGGTGGGAACGCGCACGATCAGAGCCGGGTGATGACGCCGGCGGCGGCGCAGCGGGCCGGCGCCCGCTACCTCATCCTCGGCCGCGCAATAACGGCGGATCAGGACCCGATGGCGGCGATGGATCGGGTGCTCGCCGAGCTCCGTGCCGACGCGTCGGAGACGAGGGCGTAAGACCCTCCCGAAGGTCGTATGTCGCGGGGTTGCGTGAACTTACCGCCCCGGTTATCCTACGAGTCTCCGTCGGAAAATCTCACGTTTTGCATGATGGTGTTCCTGTGAAAGTCCGCAGCAGCGTGAAGCCGATCTGCGAGCACTGCAAGGTTGTCAAGCGCAACGGCGTGACTCGCATCATCTGCAAGCGCAATCCAAAGCACAAGCAACGTCAGGGCTGATCAGAATGGCTCGTATTTCTGGAATCGATCTCCCTCGCGACAAGAAGGTCGAGATCGGTCTGACGTACATCTACGGCATCGGCCGGGCGTCGGCGCAGCAGATCATGGAGAAGGCCGGGATCGACTCGTCGCTTCGGATCCGTGACCTCTCGGACGCGGACGTGAACAAGCTCCGTGGCGTGATCGAGAAGGAGTTCCGGGTCGAGGGCGCGCTGCGGACGGAAGTCGCGATGAACATCAAGCGACTCA
This sequence comes from Gemmatimonadota bacterium, assembly GCA_019510405.1. GTDB lineage: Bacteria > Gemmatimonadota > Gemmatimonadetes > Gemmatimonadales > Gemmatimonadaceae > AG11. The sequence continues at coordinate 11,947 of JAEKKK010000167.1, forward strand.
TGGACATCGGCTCGTACCGTGGGATCCGCCATCGTCGCGGCCTCCCTGTTCGCGGTCAGCGGACGCACACCAACGCGCGCACGAAGAAGGGCCCGCGCCGCGCGATCGCCGGCAAGAAGAAGGTAACCAAGTAACGTATGGCCACTGGGAAGAAGTCGAAGCGAGTCGTGGACGCCGAGGGCGTCGCGCACGTCAACGCTACGTTCAACAACACGACTGTCACGATCACCGACCCGCGCGGCAACACCATCGCGTGGGGGTCGAGCGGCAAGGCGGGCTTCAAGGGCTCCAAGAAGAGCACGCCGTTCGCCGCGACCGTCGCGGCCGAGCAGTGCGCCCGCGAGGCGCTCACGGCCGGTGTGAAGCGCGTTCACGTGCGCGTGCAGGGTCCTGGCAGCGGTCGCGAGTCGGCCATTCAGGCGCTCGCCGCGGCGGGACTGCAGGTCAAGTCGATCAAGGACGTGACGCCGATCCCGCACAACGGCTGTCGTCCCCCGAAGCGCCGGAGAGTCTGAGTCATGGGTCGGTATACTGGAGCCAGCTGCCGGCAGTGCCGCCGCGAGGGGACCAAGCTGTTCCTCAAGGCGACGAAGTGCTTCACCGAGAAGTGCCCGGTCGAGCGTCGCCCGTACGCGCCCGGCCAGCACGGCCAGGCGACGGCGCGCCGTCGCAAGGCGTCGGAGTACTCGAAGCAGCTGCGTGAGAAGCAGAAGATCAAGCGTATCTATGGGTTGAGCGAGAAGCAGTTCCGCAACACCTTCGAGAAGGTGAGCACCGCGCCCGGCATCACGGGTCACAACCTTCTCGCGGCACTCGAGACTCGTCTCGACAACGTGGTGTACCGCATGGGCTTCGCCGGCAGCCGCAAGGCAGCGCGTCAGCTCATCCGGCACCGGCACGTCGAGGTGAACCAGAAGGGCGTCGACATCCCGAGCTTCCAGGTGCAGCCGGGTCAGGAAGTGCGCCTCCGCGTGAAGTCGCGTGAGCAGGTGTCCGTGCTGACGGCGATGGATCAGGCGTCGCGTGGCGCGCCGCTCTCGTGGATCGCGGTGGACAAGGAGACGTTCAGCGGCCGCGTGCTGGAGAAGCCCGCGCGCACGAGCATCCCGATCGCCGCGCAGGAGCAGCTGGTGGTCGAGCTCTACTCGAAGTAACGCGCTTCGCGCGTTACTTCGAGTAGCTCGATTGGATTGCCGCT
>JAEKKK010000168.1 GCA_019510405.1 Gemmatimonadota bacterium
GCACATCGAACGGGACGCCCGCCGTGACGACGACGCGGTCCCCCTCGCGCGCGAGCCCACGCTCGCGGACCGCCTCGAGGGCGAGCTTGACCATGTCGGCGTAGGTGTCGCAGTGCTCGACGAGACAGGGGATCACCCCCCACACGAGGGCGAGCTGGCGATAGGTGCGCTCGGCGTCGGTGAGGACGAGGATCGGCACACCGGGACGATGGGAGGCAATGATGCGCGCCGAGAAGCCGCTCTTCGTGAAGACGATGAGGCAGGGCGCGCCGAGGCTGCGCACCGCCGACGTCGCGGCGGCGGCGATCGCCATCTCGGTGGGGAGCGACGTGGCCGTGGCGGCGCGCTCATCGGCTCGGCCGACGTTCGGCTGCTTCTCGATCTCCTGGATGATGCGCGCCATCGCCTCGACGGCGAGGCGGGGATACTGCCCCGCGGCCGTCTCGGCGGAGAGCATCACCGCGTCGGTGCCGTCGAGAATCGCGTTGGCCACGTCGCTCGCCTCCGCGCGGGTCGGGCGCGGGTTGGTGATCATCGACTCGAGCATCTGGGTCGCCGTGATCACGGGACGGCCCAACCGGTTGGCGAGCGAGATGATGCGCTTCTGCGCGAGCGGCACCTCCTCGAACGGGAGCTCGACGCCGAGATCGCCGCGCGCCACCATCACCGCGTCCGACGCATGAATGATGCTCTCGATGTTGTCGAGTGCGGAGTCCTTCTCGATCTTCGAGACGACGAGCATGTCCTTCGGAATCTTCGTCCGCAGCTCGGCGATGTCCGCCGCGCGCCGGACGAAGCTGAGCGCGAGGTACTCGAGATTGTGCTCGTTCGCGAACGCGACGTCGGCCCAGTCCTTCTCCGTGATGGAGGGCGCGCTCACGGCGACGCCGGGCAGGTTCATTCCCTTGTGGCTCTTGATGCGGCCGCCGTGCAGGACGCGGCAGTGGACGCGCGTGCCGGAGACCTCGAGCGTCACGAGCTCGATCAACCCGTCGTCGACGAGGATGCGGTCGCCCACCTTCACGTCGCGACAGAGTCCTTCGTAGGTGGTGGGGAACTCGCTCCCCGTGGCGTCCTCGCCCGCGACGAGCACGATGTCCTCACCATCCCGCACCTCTCGCGGCGCGGCGAGGTCGCCGATGCGAATGCGCGGTCCCTGCAGATCGCCGAGGATGGCGACCGGTCGTCCCAGTGCGGCAGCCGTGGAGCGCACCAACTCGACCGTCTTGGCGTGCTGCTCGTGGGTGCCGTGGGAGAAGTTCAGGCGGGCGACGTTCAGCCCCGCCTCCATGAGACTGCTCAGCGTCTCGCGCGAAGCGGTGGACGGACCGAGCGTGCAGACGATCTTGGTGCGCGGAAAGGGCACGGGGATGGGTAAGGGGAAATGTCGGGGACGAGTCGCGTCGCCGGCGGCGTTCCCCGCCCCGTCGCGACCGGGGCGGTTCAGCGGCTCGACGCCATCTCGCGTCCGAGCGCCGCGCTTTTCTTGTCGAGCCCGGAGAGGAGCGATTCGAAGCTCTTCTGAAAGCTCGCGAGCCCGTCTCGGAGCAGCTTCGCCGTCACGTCGCCCAGATCGACACCGACGGCGCCAAGCTCGGCGATGGTGCGCTCCGCGACCGTGAACGCCGCGTCGACGGTTCGCGCCACTTCGCCGTGATCACGGAAGGCGTCGATCGTGGCGGGGGGCATCGTGTTCACCGTGTCCGGCCCGATGAGCTGCTCGACGTAGACCACGTCGCGGTAGGCCGGGTTCTTGGAGCTCGTGCTCGCCCAGAGCGGGCGTTGCAGCCGTGCGCCGGCCGCCTTGAGGGGGGCCCACCGCGGGGAGGAGAACTCCTCGCGGAACAGCTTGTAGGCCAGCTGCGCATTGGCGATCGCCGCCTTGCCGCGCAGGGCGAGGATCTCGTCGCGCTGGGTGCCAGTCGCCGACGTCGCGAGCGCATCGAGGCGCTTGTCGACCTCCGTGTCGACGCGGCTGACGAAGAAGGACGCGACCGACGCGATACGGTCGATCGGCTTGCCCACGCGCAGGCGGTCCTCGAGGCCCGTCATGTAGGCCTCGATGACACGCCGATGGGCCTCGATGGCGAACAGCAAGGTGATGTTGACGTTGATCCCGCTCGCGATGAGCTGGCGAACCGCGTGCGCCCCTTCCTCCGTACCGGGCACTTTGATCATCACGTTCGGGCGTCCGACCGTCGCCCAGAGTCGCTGGGCCTCGGCGACGGTGGCATTCGTGTCGTTGGCCGCGCCGGGCGAGACCTCGATCGACACGTAGCCGTCGTCGCCATTGGTGCGCTCGTAGACCGGCATGAAGATGTCGCACGCGTCGCGCACGTCGGTCGTCTCGACGAGCTCGAACAGCTCCATCGATGTGAGCCCGGACGGGGCGGCGGCGAGCTGATCGTCGTAGACGTGCCCCTCGGCGAGCGCCTTCTCGAAGATCGTCGGGTTCGACGTCATTCCCGTCAGCGCATCCTCCCGGATGCGGCGGGCGAGATCGCCGTTGCGAAGGATCGAGCGGTCGATGAAGTCGAGCCAGATGGACTGGCCCGCGTCGTGGAGCCGCTGAAGGCGATTCTCAGGCATCTGTCGCGGGAAACGGGGAAACAGGCGAACCCCACAAATATATCACGGTACGGCGTCGCGCGTATCGCGCCCCACCCGGACCGGACGAGGGGGTGGCGCCGGCCCCTTGCGCAGGAATGCCCAGGGTGGAGGGGGACCGGCTTCCCGAGATGGGCCGCGGCCACGCGGGGGCGGTCGGATGGGGGGTTTGGAGGGCCGGCCGGACCGTCGGACGGGCCCGTCACGCAACCCATCAGTTGCCATATAGCGAGGGCGTCATTAAATCGCATGCCTACACACGTGGCGCAAAGCATGCGGCAGGGCGCGCAGGTGTGTAGGGCGCACCAGAGGGGCAACCGGACGGTGGCGCCACGAAGTCGAAGTTGCAGGGCAGGACGTGGAGGCGCGCGCTTCGGCGGCGAGGACGATCGGTCAATTCTTCCGGTCGTGCAACGTGCCGGTGACATGAGTCAGGCGACGGCTTCCATAGAGCTAGATGATGACACGATTCTCCCGTGTGTTTCGCACTAATTACGTCGCATCGAAACACACGGGAGTGCACGAGAAAGGGGGGTGAACAGGTGGAGTGTGTCGTTGGGCCCCAAGTACCACCGTTTTTTTGCGGCCACGGCACGCGGTCTGCCATTCCCCGAGTCCGGCAGCAGGCGGCGATTCTCGCCGCACCCGCAACCTCGCCCGCGGGACGACGAAAACTGGGCGAAGGCGACGGAGGACAAGGATGAAGACTCGGAACTCAGCGTTGTTTGCACTCGGCCTCGCAGCCGCCCTCACCCTAGGCGGCGCAATGACCGCTCATGCGCAGGATACCACTGGTACCCGGCGTGCGCGGTCGCAGAGACGTATTCCGGTGCGGAAGGAGCAGCCAGCTCCGCAGCCGGCTCGGGTCGATACGGTCACCATCACGCGCACTGACACGGTGGTCCGGACGCGGACCGACACGGTCACGGTGACGCGCGTCGATACGGTGACGCGCATCGAGGAACTGCCGCTGCAGCGGCTTCCTGGTTGGCAGTTTGGTCTTGGAACGGGGCTCGATATCCCGACGGGAGCCTGGCTCCAGTCGAACAAGATTGGTTGGACGGGTCACGCGCACCTCGGATGGTTCCCCGGCACGAGCCCGGTCGGTATTCGAGTTGATGGTGACTACACCAGCTTCGGCGCACAGGACTGGTGCCCGAACTGCAGCGCGACGTCGCTGTGGCAGCTGTCCGGTGCCCTCGAGTGGCGCATTCCGCTCGATCGGAAGAGCAAGGTCAATCCGCAGATCTACTTCCTCGGCGGCGGTGGTGTTGACTGGTTCAACGATTTCATTCCGTTCATCCAGAGCGATCGTTCCATCGTGAACGCTGGCAGCAAGACGGTCGCGGCGGGCACGCTTCCTTCGGGTCTCCCGGTTGCGGTCGTGACGACTGACGATGGTGGCACGTTCTACCACTGGTCGGTCGGCGGCGGAGTTCAGCTCGGTGGCTTCTTCATCGAGTCGCAGTACAAGAGCATCAACACGAACAACGGCAACTCGAACCACGTCCCGGTGCTGGTCGGCTGGAACTGGAACTTCTAGTAGTCGGGTTCGCTGTACCCTCAGTAGTGCCTGCCGTATGCTGGACATGATGAGAACCGCGGAGGAGGTGAACTTCACCTCCTCCGCGGTGTAGTTTTCAACTATGCCGCGCCCTCGGATTCGACCGATTTGGCTGAGCTCGCTGATGCTCGCCACGATCACGTCCCTCGCAGCCGCGCAAGGCGTCGAGGTCACGCACGATAGCACGAGCGACTCGACGCACGCTGGGTGGGCCCAGCCGCGCCAGGGTCGTAACTGGTTCGTCTCGCTGCTCCACAAAATCAGTCGGCAGAGCAACGACACGGTGACGACGGCGAGCCTGTCCGCTCCGGCCGGCTCCGACACGGATGCGGTCGAAGCACCGGACAGCGCAGCGGGGGGAGAGGTTCCCCTGCGCACGCGCCGCGCAACGCGTTCATTCAAGTCACGCCGCGACAGCCTCGAATGGCGCGCAGCGCGCAACGTCGCGGCGCGCTCGACGGGCTACCGCATCGTCGTCGATCTCTTCCAGCGCGAACTCTACGTGCTGGACCGCGACGACACGCTGCGCGTTGCGCCGGCCGCGACGGCGATGAACGCCACGCTCTCCTACGGTGGCCGCACCTGGCGGTTCGAGACGCCGCGTGGTGTGCGCACCGTGCGCGGCAAGGAGAAGGATCCTTCCTGGAGGCCGCCCGAGTGGCACTTCGCCGAGGTCGCGAGCGAGAACGGCCTGAAGCTGCGCTCGATGGTCGCCGGCCAGCGCATCAAGCTGAAGGACGGTACCATTCTCACGTCCAAGGGAGACGAGGTCGGGATCATCCGGCCCGGCACCAAGGAGTTCGTGCCGCTCGTGCTGGACGAGCACATCGTGTTCGACAACACGCTGTTCATCCCGCCGGAGGGGACGAAGCACCGGTCGATCAAGGGTGAGCTCGGGCACTACCGGCTCGACATGGGCGACGGCTACCTCCTGCACGGCACGCCGTACACCAACTCGATCGGCGCCGCGGTGACGCACGGGTGCGTCCGCCTGGCGGACGACGACATCGAGTGGCTGTACGAGAACGTTCCGGTGGGGACGAAGGTCTACATCTACTGACGGACGATCAGAAGCGCGGGCGGGCGAGTCCGCCCGCGTCTTCGTAGAACTGCACGCGACCGGGAGCGAACCGCTTCGCGAGCAGGATGATCTGCCCGGTGTGCATGGAGAAGTGCTCGACGACGTGATACACGGCGTCGAGCACACTCACATCGCGCCCTTGAATCGTGCGCCGCTCCGCCAATCGCCCGGCGTCGAGCGAGGCGAGCACGTCGTCCGCATCGCGTATCGTGGCAAGCAGCTGCCCCATCAGCGCTGCCGCATCGTCGCCCTCGCGTGCATCGAACTCCGCGCTCCGCCGGCGGGCGTCGGGTGCGCCACCGACGCCGCTGACGATCCACTGCCGGATGTTGCCCGACAGATGGAGCAGCAGGTTGCCGACGCTGTTCGAGGACTCGTGGTCGCGCTGCCAGATCGCGTGCTCAGGCAGGACGTCGAGACAGTGCCGGATCTTCGCGGGGTACTCGGAGGCGAGGTACCGGCGCGACTGCGCAAGGAACTCGGAGGCGATGTCCATGACGAGAGGAGAGAGCGGGATAGCTCCAATACTCGTCGTGCGCTGCCACCAGCGCCACGACCGCCGCTCAGCGGTCGGAGTGCCCCAGCGCGCGATCGGGGGCGACGCGGTCGCGGACGCGCTGCTTGAGCTCCTTGAGCTCGGGGAAACGACCCTCGGCGGCGCGCGACCAGATGGTCTCGCCATCGAGGGTGATCTCGAAAATGCCTTCGGGGCCGGGCCGGAGGGCAACTTCAGTGAGCTCGCGCTCGAACGTCGTCAGGAGCTCCTGGGTCATCCACGCCGCGCGAAGGAGCCAGCGGCAGCGCGGACAGTAGGTGATCTCGACGCGCGGCACGCGGAGGCGAGCTTCCCCGCCTACGGCTTGATCTGAACCGGGGTGCCGTCGGGCACCGCCCGCCAGAGCTCCTCGATCTCCGCGTTGGAGAGCGCCACACACCCGTTCGTCCAGTCGTTCGCGACGTGATCCTTGCCGGCCTCACTGTATTCCGGGGGCAAGCCGTGGATCATGATGTCGCCACCCGGGTCGGCGCCAATCGCCGCGGCGCGGGCGCGATGGGCATCGTCGGGATACGAGATGCGGAGCGCGAGGTGATACTTGCTGGCCGGGTTGTGGGCGTTGACGTGGAAGAGCCCTTCCGGCGTTCGCATGTCACCCGCCCGCTGCTTGTCACCCACCGGATTGAGGCCGAGGGCGATGAAGTAGCTCTTCACCGGCACGCCACGATAGAAGAGCGTCAACGTGCGCTCGCGCTTGTAGACGACGATGCTGTCCGCGATGGCCGGTGCACCAAGGCGTACACGCGCACTCGGCAGCGGGACGGAGTACAGCGGCTCGATGCGCTCGGAGCTGCGGATCGAGACGACCGTACGAGCATCGACGCGCTTGGTGTTGTCGGCTGGGCGAGGAGCGACCGCCGACACGTCGGCCGGTGCGGCGGTGCGAAGAGCGGCCGCAGTGGTCGGCTCCGCATGCGGTGTGGCAGAAGCCGACGCGACGCTCGGGCCAGCGGCGACGAGCGCGGGCGCGTTCTTGTCCGGCGTGGACACTGCGGTGCCCGCCTGCTGCACCAGGGCGCGGTCCAACCGGGGCGCGGCTGCAGGAGCGGGAACCGGAGTGCTCGTGTTCGCGCTGGCGGCGGCCGGCTTGGCGGCTGCGGCATCCGCCGGCGTGGAGGCCGGAGTCGAAGGCGACGAAGAGGTCGAGACCACGACGGTGGACGACTTGACGAGCGTAGTGGTCCAGCCCCCGGGCGTCGTCGCAGCGTTGGCCGAGCCTTGGGCCGGCGCGGTCGTATTGGCGGAGGCCGCGGCTGGCGCGGACGTCGAGCCCCCTGCGTTGGACGGCACGTTCGAGCCGGCTGGCACCGCGGGCGATGGCGGCGCCTGTTTGGCGGCCGTGATCGTCGTGTCGCGAGCCGCCGTGATGGTCGTGTCCCGCCGCACCGTCGCCGATTTCGACGCGTTGCGCACGCTGTCGGTCGGGAGGGCGGGCGAAGCGGACAGGGCCGTCGCTAAAAGAACGTGCAGCATCATCGCTGTTTAGGCAGCAGGGAGGAGATAGAGAGTACGCCGTACAAGGCCTGCCGTTCCATCGGACTCTCGACGGAGTGACGATCCAGCATATGCCCCGTATCGGTAGTGCTGCGCTACGGAATTTTCGCAATCGGACCAGCTGAACGCCAGACCGATTACACCCCCGAACAATTCAGCTTCCGTGCCGAAGGGCGCAAGCCGCGGGAGGCGCCCAGGACAGGCTTCCCGCGCTCAAACCGGCCCGTACGCGATTGCATTTCGCCAGAGAGGTCGCGAATCGCCGCTGGCTCACTGGTCACGCGCCGGGCGTGGGATGGATCACCCTTCGGTCTATCGCTCCTGGTCGTAGATGATGTCGACCGGAATTCCCTTGGCCTTGAGGCGGTCGAGATCGGCCTGGAGGGTCGCGTCGATCTTGCCGAACTCCGAATACATGGCGCCCACACCGGCATAGTCCCCGTCGCCCTGGAGCACGAGGATGCGGCGTGAGAGTGAGTCGCTCGCGGCGCGCATCTTCGCAACGTCAACGCGGTACTTCCCATCGGCCTCGCGCGTGAAGGCGCCAAGCCGCTGGAGGAAGTTGAAGGCGACGATGTTGGCGCGGCCATGCGCATCGCCGGCGCCGAAGCGCACGGAGCGGAACAGACTGGCGAGGAAGGTGACGTAGTTGTCGTCGATGGACTCGCTGCCGAGCTGCCCCTGTGCGTTGAGCTGCCGGAGCATGTAGAGCCCGAGGATGTCGGCCTTCCCTTCCTCGAGCGCGCTGTAGCGCTCCTTGAGCGCTGCGCGAACGGTGCCTTTCCCGTCGAGCGTTTTCGTGATGCCGAGGCCGTGGGCGACTTCGTGAAACATCACGTTCTCGAAGAAGGCGTCGAAGGTCACATGGGGCAGCTGATCGGCGACGATCAGCTCGCGCGCGATGGGCACGAGGATGCGATCGAACTTGGCGCGCACGGCGTTCTTGAGCTGCAGCCGGCGCGTGCCCTTCTCGAGCTGCACTTTCTCGTCGTTGGGAAGATTGATCGCGATCGTCTTGCCGCCGGCGTTGGCCTCGCCGGAGACGTAGACGACGTCGTACGCGTTGAGGTCCGCGTCCGTGCCGGGCCGCTCGCGCTTGTACTGCTCAGGAACGGGGATGTCGCGCTGCAACGCCGGGAGGAACGCGGCGAACCTGGCGAGGCGCCGGCTCCACGCGAGGTCCTTGATCAGCACGAACGCCTCGGCCTCGGTCTTGTAGCCGAACAGCTCGTCCTCGTAGCTCTCGATCGGACCGAGCACGATGTCGAGGCGGTTGTTCTTCATTTCCATCCACGCCATGTCGCTCGGCCGGTACTGATCGGTGACGAGCGCGGTCGCGAGGAGCCCCAGGTAGCGTCGCAGGCCGGGATCATCCGCGAGCGCGGCGGCGGCACGCAGCTTGGCGGCGGCGCGGGCGTTCGCCGCGCCGAAGAAGCGCGAATACGGAATCGCCGTCAGTGCGCCCGAGGGTGCGCGGCGCACCATCGTGTATTTCGACTTCAGGCTGTCGGCGTGCGCGCCCCCGCCCTGCACCGCGCGCTCGAACTCGGCCTTGGTCATGTCGTGCGGATAGAAGTTGGCGCCCGCGGGCTTAGCGCCGACGCCGGGGACGAACGGCGCGTTGCCGTCGAGCCGATCCCACGGTCCGACCTCCACCTCGGCGAGACGGCGCGTCGTCGGATCCGTGATGGAGCCGAGCACGGAATCGCGCGGCCCGATCACCTGGATCCAGTAGATCTCGTGCATCTCGCGCGCGGCATCGATGAGCAACGGCAGCATGCGACGCTCACGACGCGTGAGGGGGCTCGTATCCGCGACGAGTCGAACCGTGGTGAGGCGCGCGAGCCGCTCGGCCGGCGTCTCGATGGTCGAGCTGGGAGTGACCGGGAGTTGTGGCGGAGTGGGACGGCGCGGCTGCAGCCCGGGACGGCCGTTCGCATTCCACTTCGGCGCCGGTCCGTCGGCGAGCAGGCGCGCGGCCGCCGCACCGGCGCGGATGACGGCGGTCATGTGCGGGATGTCGACGTGCGCGATGTCGTCGGCCGGCGTGTGGTAGTCCGCGTGCATGTTGTACGACGACAGCGTGTGCGCGGGCACTCCCTCGCGCGCGAAGGCGATGTTGTCGCTGCGCTCGAAGAAATGCTGGTCGAGCCGCCGATCGGGGCCGATCGGCAGACCGGCGCGCGCGAAGATCTCGCCCATCGTGGAGCGCTCGAAGCCGGTGAGCCACGCGCGCCCCGGGCCTCCAGCGAGTGAATCCGGCCGGCCGATCATCTCGATCTCCATGTTCGCGCTCATCTGCGCGATCGGCACGACGGGATGGCGCAGATACCAGCGGGTGCCGAGCAGCCCGACCTCCTCGCCGGTGGTGGCGGCGAAGATCACCGTGCGACGCGGCTGCGGTCCGGCTGCGAGCGCGCGCGCGATCTCGAGGACGGCGACCACGCCGGAGGCATCGTCGTCGGCGCCGTTGTAGATGGAGTCGCCATTGACCGGCGCGCCGATGCCGAGATGATCGTAGTGCGCATCGATGAGCACCGCGGAGTCGCGCACGGCCGGATCGCTGCCACGCAGAATGCCGACGACGTTCACCGCGGCGGGGCGACGCGCCGCGGGAAGCGAATCGAGCGCGGCGAAGCTGTCGAAGAGCGCGGGTTGCGCGCGGCCACCGGCGTTGCGCAAGCCGATCGGCACGCGCTGGAAGTAGCCGCTGTCGCCGGCGGGAGCGAGTCCGATGCGCCGCATCTCGGCGGCGATGATCGCGGCGGCGCGTGCAGAGCCGCGCGTCGCCGTCATGCGGCCCTCGAGCGAGTCATCGCTCAACGCGGAGAGCAGCCGGCGCACGTCCCGCTCCGTGACACTGTTCGTCGCCGCACCGGAGACGGGGGCACTGGCGCCGGGCGAAGCGGAGCTGCTCGGCGTGGAGCACGACCACGCGCCGACGAGCACGCAGGCGAGCGGCGGAACGACGAGTCGACGTGCGCGGACGATGAGTCGCATGATGTGATGTGTGTCGCGAGTTCGTTGAATCAGACTGCGCGATGCGCCGACGTAGGCACAAGTGCGCATTGAATATCTGCGTGTTTCTCGCGC
>JAEKKK010000169.1 GCA_019510405.1 Gemmatimonadota bacterium
CACCGATCGATGAAGAAGGCGACCTTCTCGGCGCTCTCGGCATACACGATCCCGCCGAAGCGCGGCTTCTCGCCAGGGCGCGTCTTGATCAGCCCACGCTGGTTGGCGATCACGCCGACGGAAATGCCATCGATCCGGACGTCTGACTCATGCGTCGGGAGTCTGGGGGAGCACGAAGGCGCCGAGGTGCGGACCCGGGTTGGTGCGCGCGGCGCGAAGGGCGAGCGAGAGCACGTCGCGTGTCTCCTCGGGATAGATGATCGCGTCGACGAAGCCGCGCGCGGCGGCGTAGCGCGCGTCGAGCTGATGCTCGTAGTCGGCGCGCATCTCCTCGACGGCGCGCTGAGTCTCCGGGTCGAGCGGCTGCTTGCTCTGCTTCGCCCGCTCGATCGCCGGTCCGTGGACCGCCTGAATGGCGGCCTCGCCTTCCATCACGGCCATGCGTCCCGTGGGCCAGGAGAAGATGAAGTCCGGGTCGAAGCCCTGCCCCGCCATCGCGTAGTAGCCGGCGCCGGACGCGTGGTTCACGGTGAGGACGATCTTCGGGACGCGCGCGGTAGCCATCGCCTCGACGAAGCGTGCGCCGGCGCGGATGATCCCTTCGTGTTCGGCCTCCGGGCCGACCATGAAGCCGGAGACGTCCTGCACGAACAGCAGCGGGATCCCCTGTCGATCGCACCGATCGATGAAGAAGGCGACCTTCTCGGCGCTCTCGGCATACACGATCCCGCCGAAGCGCGGCTTCTCGCCAGGGCGCGTCTTGATCAGCCCACGCTGGTTGGCGATCACGCCGACGGAAATGCCATCGATCCGGAGTCTTGATCAGCCCACGCTGGTTGGCGATCACGCCGACGGAAATGCCATCGATCCGGATGTCACCGCAGATCATCTCCTTGGCGAGATGCTCCTGGAACTCGGTGATCGCCCCGTCGTCGGCGATGGCACGGAGGATCGCATGCATGTCGTATGGCATGCGGTGGTCCGCGGGCAACAGATCGTAGAGCGCGTCGGCGGTAGGGCGGTCGGTTACGTCGTGCGACGCGGCAACCGAGTGCGGCGCGGGAAGCTGCGACACGAGCTCGCGCAGCGTCGTGAGGCACTCGTCGTCGTTCTCCGCCGCGTAATGCGCCACGCCGCTGATCTGAGTGTGCGTCACCGCGCCGCCGAGCGTCTCGGCGTCGATCGTCTGGCCGGTGGCGCCCTTCACGAGGTTCGGGCCGCCGAGGCCCATGAACGACGATCCCTTCACCATGACGATGAGATCGGAGAGCGCGGGGAGATAGGCGCCTCCCGCGATGCAGGGACCCATCACGGCGGCGAGCTGCGGCACGCGAAGATAGCGCCGCATGATCGAGTTGTAGTAGAAGATCCGGCTCGCGCCGTACTGGCCGGGGAACACGCCCTCCTGATACGGCAGGTTCACGCCGGCCGAGTCGACGAGATACACGATCGGAACGCGACAGCGCATCGCGACTTCCTGCGCACGCAGGATCTTCGTGATCGTCTCCGGCCACCAGGAGCCCGCCTTCACCGTCGCATCGTTGGCGACGACGACGACGGGGCGGCGGTGCACGACGCCGATGCCGGTGACGACGCCCGCCGCGGGAGCCTGCCCTTCGTACCGGTCGTAGGCGATGAGGAGGCCGAGCTCGATGAAGCGCGACCCGACGTCGCACAGCCGCTCGACGCGCTCGCGCGCTGTGAGCTTTTTCTGGGCGTGCTGCTTCGCGATGCGCTCCGGACCGCCACCGAGGCGGAGGCGTGCCTCGAGCGCGCGGAGCTCCGCGCTGAGCTCTCGCAGCCGACTGGTGGTCACGTGGCGGTCACGCTTCCTGGGTCGTGTGCTCGGCGAACCACGCCTTGATGTAGTCGACGAGGTCCGACGTCGGCGTGCCCGGCCCGAAGAGCTTTCCCGTGCCCATCGCCTGCAGCGCGTCCATGTCTTCGCGCGGGATGATGCCACCCCCCGTGATGAGAATGTCGCCGCGCCCTTCGGAGCGCAGCAGCTCGAGCACGCGCGGGAAGAGCGTCATGTGCGCGCCGCTCAGGATGGACAGGCCAACGACGTCCACGTCTTCCTGCACGGCGGCGGAGGCGATCATCTCGGGGGTCTGGTGCAGGCCGGTGTAGATCACTTCCATGCCGGCATCGCGCAGTGCGGCGGCGACGACCTTGGCGCCGCGATCGTGCCCGTCGAGACCGGGCTTCGCTACGAGAACGCGAATGGGACGCATGGGGAGAAGCTAGCGGCCGCGCCGACGGCGCGGCAACTCGCGCTTCCGCGCGACGAGGAGCATCTCGCTCGACCGTCGCCGCAGCGGACGATCGTGCCACCCGTCGTATGCTTCCTCGACGACGAGCCCCGCATCGAGGCAGAGCTCGGCCAGCCGCGTGGCGGTGTAGAGGCGGATCCGGTGCTGGCGTTCCCCCCGTCCGGACGGGCCCTCCCAGCTCGTATCGATCGTGAGGACGCCCGAGAGCGGATCGAAGTGGCGCTGGTGGCCGATCATCGTGCCGTCGTCGGACTTCCACCAGTCGCGCGCGAGGAAGCGCGCGACGACGCCATCGCGGCTGCCACCGTGCCAGACGAGCGTCCCGTCAGGCGCGAGGACGCGGGCGAACTCGGAAACGACGCGGGCATCGTCGGCCGGGTCGGTGAAGAAGCCGAAGGAAGTGAAGAGATTCACCACGGCGTCGAACCGTCCCGTCCAGCGCGCCGGCAGCGTGCGCATGTCACCGCGCGTGTAGCGGAGCGTAGGGCCGGTGCCGCGCTCGCGCGCCTTCGCGATCAGTTGCGGCGAGTAGTCCAGACCGTCGACGCGGAACCCCGCCTCGGCAAGCAAGTGCGCGTGGCGCCCCTGCCCGCAGGGGACGTCGAGCACGCGCGCCCCGGATGGGAGCGCGAGGATCTCCATCAACCGCGCCACCTCGCGCCGGTCGCGGGCGAGGTTGAAGATCGGCTCGTACTCGAGCAGGTAGTGCGCGTCGAAGTAGGACGCCCACCACTCGTCCGTCTTGCGAGGAGAAGCCCGCGTCAGAAGAACACCGGCTCGCGGTAGGCGCCGAACACGTCCTCGAGGGCGCGACGGATCTCGAACAGCGTGCAGTAGGCGCGCGCGCAGTCGAGGATGTATGGGAAGACGTTCTCCGTGCCGCGCGCCGCGGTGCGCAGCCGCTCCAGCCGGCTGTCGCACAGCGCCTGATCCCGCTCGGCGCGGATCTTCGCGAGGCGCGCGCGCTGCTCCTGGTCCACGCGCTCGCCGATCTTCAACAGAGGAATCGCCAGCGATTCCTCACCGGTCACGAACTCGTTGACGCCGACGATCACCCGGCGATGCTGCTCGATCTCCCACTGCTGACGCGCCGCCGCCTGCGCGATCTTCCGCTGGAACCAGCCCTCTTCCAGGCCGCGGACCACGCCGCCGATCGAATCGATCTCCGTGAACAGCGCTTCGGCCTCCTGCTCGAGACGATCGGTGAGCGCCTCGACGTAGTACGACCCGCCGAGTGGATCCAGCACATTGGGGACACCCGTCTCGTAGGCGAGCACCTGCTGGGTGCGCAGCGCGACCTGCACCGCGTGCTCGGTCGGCAGCGCGAGCGTCTCGTCCATCGAGTTGGTGTGCAGCGACTGCGTGCCGCCCATGACCGCCGCGAGCGCCTGGTAGGCGACGCGCACCACGTTGTTCATCGGCTGCTGCGCGGTGAGCGTCACGCCGGCCGTCTGCGAGTGGAAGCGCATGAGCCAGGAGCGCGGACTCTTCGCGCCGTACCGCTCGCGCATGTGCCGCGCCCAGATGCGCCGCGCGGCGCGGAGCTTGGCGATCTCCTCGAAGAAGTCGTTGTGGATGTCCCAGAAGAACGACAGCCGCGGCGCGAAGTCGTCGACGTCCAGCCCGCGCGCGATGCCGCGCTCGACGTAGGTGAACCCGTCGGCGAGCGTGAACGCGAGCTCCTGACCCGCAGTCGCGCCGGCTTCCCGGATGTGGTAGCCGGAGATCGACACCGTGTTCCAGAGTGGTGCATGCGTCGCGCCCCACTCGAAGCAGTCGACGATGAGGCGCAGCGCGGGCTCGATCGGGAAGCACCACGCATGCTGCGCCATGTACTCCTTCAGGATGTCGTTCTGGATCGTGCCGCGCAGCTGCGTGCTGTCGACGCCCTGCTTCTCCGCCGCGGCGACGTAGAACGCCCAGATGATGATCGCCGGTCCGTTGATCGTCATCGATGTCGACACCTGGTCGAGCGGGATGCCGTCGAACAGGACCTCCATGTCGGCCAGGCTGGAGATCGCCACCCCCGTCTTCCCGACTTCGCCCTCCGAGCGCGAATGGTCGGAGTCGTATCCCATCAGCGTCGGGAAGTCGAACGCGGTGGAGAGTCCCGTCTGTCCGTGCGCGAGGAGGAACTTGAACCGTTCGTTCGTGTCGCTCGCGCTGCCGAAGCCGGCGAACTGGCGCATCGTCCACAGCTTGCCGCGATACCCGGTGGGATGGATGCCGCGCGTGTACGGGTATGCTCCGGGCACACCGATCCGCGCTGGATCGGCGTCCGCCACGTCCAGCGGCGTGTACAGCGGCTCGACTTCACGTTCGGAGTTGCCGAACCCGATCTCGCGCAGCCGTCCCTGCTCGTATGCCTTCCGCCAGGCGGCGACCTCGCTGCGCAGCCGCTCCAGCTCGGCGCGGTCGTCCAGGTTGGCGTCGAGCTCCTCGCGTATCGACGTCACGTCGTCCTCCCCGTCAACAGGTCCGCACTCCGCGCCAGCAGCGCGTCGGCGATCGCGAACGGCGTCTCGCGGCCGGCCTCGAGATCGGGCAGCCGCTCCTCCAGCCAGGCGGCGGTCGCGGCGTCCGTCCACAGGCGGCGCCGCGTCGTGTCGTCCACGACGTCCACGACGCGCTCGCGCAGGCGGGCGCGCCGACGGGCGCGAAGCTGGCCGCTCGATTCAAGATAGCCGTAGTGCCGATCGAGCGCGTCCGACAACTCGGCGATTCCCGTGCCGTCCGTCGCCGTGGTGCGGAGAACGGGCGGCGTCCAGCGCGTCTCGTCGCCTGCCGCGGCCTCCCGCACGTGGCGCGCAAGGTTGTTCCGCGACAGGTCCACGCCATGGTGGCCGGCGCCGTCGGACATCACCGCACCCGGACGCATGCCGAGCATCAGCTCGATCTCCGTGCGCAGCCGGTCCGCGCCGGGACGGTCCGCCTTGTTCACGACGAACACGTCGGCGATCTCCATCAGCCCCGCCTTGAGCGTCTGGATGGAATCCCCCGACTCCGGCACGAGCACGACGAGCGTCGTGTCGGCGGTGCGGGCGACATCCAGCTCGCTCTGCCCGACGCCGACAGTCTCGATGAGGATCCGGTCGATGCCGAACGCATCGAGGACGTCGCAGACCTCGCGCGTGGCGGCGGACAGTCCGCCGAGCGAGCCGCGCGTCGCGAGCGAGCGGATGTAGACGCCGGGATCGAGGGCGATGTCCTCCATACGAATGCGATCACCGATGAGCGCGCCGCCGGTGAAGGGCGACGTCGGATCGACGCATACGATCCCGACCGTGAGCCCCTGCGCGCGGTAGCCCTGCGCGAGGCACACCGTGATCGAGCTCTTACCCGCCCCGGGCGGTCCGGTGATGCCGACGCGCCGCGCATGACCCACCCGCGGATGCAGCGCGCCGAGCAGCCGGTCGTAGCCCTTGCGGTGGTTCTCGACGATGCTGATCGCGCGCGCCAGCGCGGCCTTGCGCCCCGCATCGAAGTCCGCCAGCAGGGCGTCGTGCACGTCGCTCAGGACTCGCCTCGCGGCGCGGGCTCGTCGTGCTCGTCGCGGATGTCGCCGACGAGCTCCTCGAGCAGGTCCTCCATCGTCACCAGGCCGACCGTCCGCTGCTGCTCGTCCTTCACGATCGCGAGGTGCTGACTGCGACGCAGCAGGCGGAAGAGCAGCTCGCTGCACGGCGTGGTGTCCAGCGCTGTGGCGACGGGCCGCGGCACGGGGGGGCGCTCGCCCGCCAGCTTGAGCACGTCGAATGCGTGGACCATCCCGACGATGTTGTCGATCGACCGATCGTAGACGGGCACCCGGCTGAACGCCGACGTTGCGAACTCCTCGGCCACCTCGCGCGCGCTGGCCGAACGCTCGATCGCGAAGATCTCATCGCGCGGGATCATCACGTCGCGCACGAGCTTCTCGCCGAACGACATGACGCCGGTGATGATCTCCATCTCCTGGCGCTCGCCCACGCCTTCGAGCTCGCCCTCGCGCAGCAGGTCCTGGATCGAGTCTCGTCCGCCGACGTCCTCCTTCTGCTTCTTGCGCTCGAACGGCAGGCTGGCGATCCGGCTGGCCGCGACGATCGGGCTGGTGATGATCGCCGCCGCCTCGAGCAGCGGTGAGAGGAGCGACGCCACCCCCGGCGCGAAGCGGCGGGCGATGGCGCGTGGGAAAAGCTGGCCGACGACGATCATCGCCGCGGCGTACGCCGCGAGCGCGAATGCGAGGCGCAGCGGCTGCCGCGCATAGTCGGTCGCCAGGAATCCACCGCTCAGCACGAGCACGAGCGCCACCGTGGAGCTCGCGGCGATGATCAGGCGCTGCGGGCGCTCGAGATATGCATGCGCCGCGCGCGAGCCGCGCAGCTGTTGCTCCACCAGATGACGCAGCCAGATACGGCTCACCGAGCGCATCGCCATCCCGCCCGCGGTGAGCAGCGCGACCGTCACGACGCAGAACGCCAGGAGCACGGTGTGCGTCCCCATCATGCCGACGTCCCCATCGCGGGCTGCATCCGCTCGAAGTAGACCCGTTCGATGCGTCGCCGGCGGACCCGCTCGACGACCATCTTGTAGACGCCGATCGTCGCCGACTCGCCGGGCCGCGGCACGCGGCCGAAGGTCTCGTACACGAGGCCGCCCACGGTCGCGACGTCGTCCTGGGCGAAGTCCTGGCCGAGCAGCTCGGAGAGCTCGTCGATCGTCAGGCGGCCGCTGATCCAGAAGCGGCGACCCTCCTCCTGCTCCACCTCGGGCTCCTCGTCGTCGTACTCGTCGTGGATCTCGCCGACGATCTCCTCGAGGATGTCTTCGATCGTGACCAGTCCGGCGGTGCCACCGTACTCGTCGCTGACGATCGCAATGTGCGTGCGGCTCGCCTTGAACTCGCGGAGCTGCATGTCGAGCGGCTTCGAGATGGGGATGAACTGGGCGGGCCGCACGAGGGTCTGCCAGCCGAGCATCGGCTCGTCGTCGTCGATGATGAACGGGAGCAGGTCCTTCGCGTACAGGATGCCGGTGATGTTGTCGAGGGTGTCGTCGAACACGGGAAAGCGCGCGTGCTCGGAGCTCCGCACGCGGTCGACCACTTCGCTCCACGGCGTCGTGAGGTCGATGCCGACGATGTCCACGCGTGGCACCATGACGTCGCGCACGACGGTGTCGCCGAGCGAGAAGACCCCGTGCAGCAGCTGCTCCTCGTCGCGCGAAACGTCCGCTTCGGCGGCGACGACCTGACGGAACTGCTCGGCTGCTTCTTCCAGCTGCTCGGCGCGCTCGGCCAGCGTGGGTGGCGGCAAAAACCGCTCGAACAACGCGTCCAGCGCCACCCCCGCTCTCAGCACGGGGGCGAGCACCACCTCGAGCGCCTTCACCAGCGGCGAGAGTAGATAGCTGAGCCGAGGCGCGGTGGCGAACCCGATCGCGCGCGCGATCCCTTCGACGAGCATCACCGTCGCAAGTGCCGCGACGAGCATGGTCGACACGTCCGCGAGCTTGTCGTCGCCGGTGAGGTCGAGGCCGCGCGCGATCGCGGCTCCCGCCGCGAGGTGCGCGAGCACTCGCGTGAGCGAGAGTGCGCGGTGCGCGTACTCCGCCGGCCGCAGCCGTCCGGCGGTCGGTGCCGGAGGCTCGGGCTCGGGGTCGCCCCCGAGCAACGCGCCATCCGCCGCCGCGGCGAGGGCCGCGAGAACGACGGCTCCCGCCGCCACGACGGCTGCGGGCCCGTTCACGCGGCTCCTCCCTGAAGCGTCCGCAGCAGCTGCTCCTGCCGCTTCCACATCGGCGAGTGATAACGCGAGTCGTCCTCGGGGTGGTCGTGTCCCACCACGTGCAGCACGCCGTGCACCACGAGCCGCAGGAGCTCCTCGCGCACGCCGCGGCCGTGGGCCTGCGCATTCTTCCGCGCGACGTCCGGCGAGATGTAGACGTCGCCGACCACCTCGGCCTCGGGACTCACCGGCTCGAAGGCGAACGAGATCACGTCCGTGGGGCCGCTGTGCCCGAGATGCCGGCGATTCAGGGCGGCGATGCGGCGGTCGGTCACGAACGCGACCGACACGGTGGCATCCCGCACCCGTTCCGCCCGCAGCACGCCCTCGGCGAGGGAGGCGACGCGCTCGCGAGCGACGGGAATACGGACGCCTTCGGTTGCAACATGCACGGTACGACTCATACCGTGGCGGGTTCGCTCGTCGCGACCGCCTTGGGGTACTCGACGCGGGCGTGGTACATCCCGCCAAGCACGCGCGCGAACTCGCGCTTCACGACGCTGATCTCCTTCAGCGTGATCGGCGCCTCGCGCAGCTGTCCCTCGGCGAACCGCTCGTCGACCACGCGGTCGATCACCTCGCGGATGCGCTCGGGTGTGGGATCCGTCATGCGCCGCGCGGCGGCTTCGACGCCGTCGGCCAGCATCACGATCGCCGTCTCACGGCTCTGCGGGATCGGTCCGGGATACGCGTACTCGTCCGGGTCGGCGACGTATCCATTCCGCTGGCGCGCCCGCTCCATGAAGTAGTTGATCGTCGCCGTGCCGTGATGCTCCGTGATGAACGCGCGAATGGTCGCGGGAAGGCCGACTTCGCGCGCGAGCTCGAGCCCTTCCCGCACGTGATTGCGGATGATGGAGGCGCTGGTGTCCGGCTTGAGCTGATCGTGCGGATTGCGTCCGCGCGCCTGGTTCTCCACGAAGTACTGCGGTTTGCCGAGCTTCCCGATGTCGTGGTAGTACGCGCCGACGCGGCCGAGGATCGGGTTGGCCCCGATGCCGCGGCACGCCGCCTCCGTCAGGTTCGCGATCGCGATCGTGTGTGCGTACGTCCCCGGCGCCTCGAGGCTGAGACGCTGAAGCAGCGGGTGATGGAGGTCTCCCCACTCGAGCAGGGTGAGGTGCGTCTCGTGACCGGTGAGCCGCTCCGCCCAGGGGAGGAACAGCATCGCCGCGATCACGCTCACGACGGACGTCGCCGTGGCGTAGATGATCCCGCGCAGCAGGTACGCCGTCGGCGCACCGGCTGCGACGCCTGTCGCGGTGACGGCCACGCTCGACACCGCGGCCACGATGATCATCCAGAGATACGACTGATCGCGCCGCAGGCTCGCGCGCACGGCGAGCGCCGCGCTTGCCCCGGACGCGAGCATCACGGGCAGCGCCGACGGCGTGTGGTACGCGGGCTGGGCCGCCAGCAGCACGGTGATCAGCGCGACGATGAGCAAGCTGACGCGCCGGTCGTAGAGCGCACTGACGACGACGCCGACGAAGGCGATGGGCACCAGCTCCGGCGCGCCCGGAAGCACGCGCACCGCCGCGAACGCCAGCACGACGATGAGCGCAACGAGCCCGCCGAGGAGCGCCATCGCGCGGTCGCTGTCGTGCAGCATCGGGCGGAACATGCGCACCGCCGCCACCATCGCCGTCAGCATCAGCAGATTCACGACGAACGAGCCCACCAGCGCGTCCGGCGTCCGCGACAACAGCGCTCCGCCGAGCGCGAGTGTCGTGACGAGCGCGCACGCGAAGAGCAGCAGCAACCGCAGCACGAACGTGAGGACAGCAGAGCCTCGCGTCGTCGCAGTCGCGCCGTAGGCGCGGTCGGCCTCTTCGCGCAGGCTCATGCGCTCAGTCTCCGTCCTCCGCATACGCCTTGATGATGTCGCGCACGAGCCGGTGCCGCACGACGTCGACGTCGGAGAAGTAGTGGAAGGCGATCCCTTCGATCCCAGGGAGGATTCGCTCGACCTGCATCAGCCCGGACTCCTCCCGTTTCGGCAGATCGATCTGGGTCTTGTCGCCCGTGATCACGATCTGCGAGTTCACGCCGAGCCTGGTGAGGAACATCTTCATCTGCATCGCGGTCGCATTCTGCGCTTCGTCCAGGATCACGAAGGCGTCGCTCAGCGTGCGGCCGCGCATGAAAGCGAGCGGGGCGATCTCGATCACCCGCGCCTCGAGCGCGCGCTGCACACGCTCCTGCGGCATCATCTCGTCGAGCGCGTCGTACAACGGTCGGAGATAGGGGTCCACCTTGGCCTGCATGTCTCCGGGCAGGAAGCCAAGACTCTCGCCCGCCTCGACCGCGGGCCGTGCGAGGACGATGCGCCGCACTCGCTTGCGCGTCAATGCGTCCACCGCGGCCGCGACCGCCAGGTAGGTCTTCCCGGTGCCGGCCGGCCCGATCCCGACGACGATGTCGTTCTCGGCGATCTTGGCCAGATACTCGGCCTGCCCGCTGGTCTTCGCCTGGATGAGCTTCCGGACGCCCGGGAGCGCGATGCGCCCGTCGCCCGCTCCCCCGCCCCCTCCATCCCCGCTCCCGTCGTCCTCGCTGAGGCGCAGGACGTCGTCCGGAGTCAGCTCCATCCGCTGCCGCGCCCGGTCGATCATGCGACGCGCGATGTCGGTCGCCCGGGTCACCAGCTCCGACGGCCCCGAGATCGACATCGTGTCGCCCCGCAGGGCGACCTTCACCCCGCCGAGCCGGGACAGCTCCACGAGGTTGCCGTCGTTCACGCCGGCGAGGGTCAGCATGTCTGCACCCTCCGTCGACAGCTTCTGCGTGATCGAGTTCTCGCTCACGCCGGCTCCGTGACGCGGATGTGCAGGTCGGCGATGTCCGCCGCCGGTACCTGGCTCGGCGCGCCCTCGAACAGCGCACGCGCGGCGGTCGTCTTCGGGAAGGCGATCACGTCCCGCAGCGACGTCGCGCCGGCGAGCACCATCGCCACGCGATCGAACCCGAACGCGATCCCCCCATGCGGCGGCGCTCCGGAGCGCAGCGCT
>JAEKKK010000170.1 GCA_019510405.1 Gemmatimonadota bacterium
CGCTGGCGGCCCTCGTCCTCGGCGCGGGTGAACATGCGCCCCGCCGCAAGCTCGTACTTCCGCACCTCGAGGTAGTTCGCCGTCGTGCCGACGATGGAGGTGTTGGTGTTGAGCGACTGGTACTGCACCTGGAGCCGCGAGTTCATCTCGGGCTGCACGGCGGTGAGCGAGGGCGCGCGGCTCTGATCGTCGAGCGCCTTTGCGTCGTCCATCGTGAGCTTCATGGACTGGTCGAAGGTGACGCCCATGCCGCGCTGCTGACCGGGGATGACGGTGAGCAGCGTGGTGCCGAGTGAGCTGATGCGATCCTTCACCGCGGTCTGCGCGCCGGTGCCGAGGGCCACGACGGCGATGACCGCGGCGACGCCGATGACGATGCCGAGCATCGTGAGCAGCGACCGGAGCTTGTTGGCGCGCAGCGCGCCGAGCGCGACGCGGATGATCTCACCGATGAGCATGGATCTCTCCCAATGGAGCCCGGACCGGAATCAACGTCCGCCGCCGCCGGCGCGACCACCACCGCCGCCGCCGCCACCGCCACCACCGCCGGCGCGACCGCCACCCGCGCCGCCCGCGCCGCCGCCGCCCTGCTGCATACCGGGCACGCCGGTCTGCTGGCGGATGCGATCGTTGTTCATCTGCCGCTGCGCCTGAAGCGCGGCCGCGGCGAGCATGGCGACCTGCTCGCCTTCCTTCACGCCGCTCACGACCTCGGTGTAGTCGAAGTTGCTGGCGCCGGTCAGGACGACGCGCGGCTCGAACTTCCCGTTGTTCTTCACGAAGACGAGCGCCGGCCGGCGGCGCGCCGTACCGCCCGCGGTCTGGAAGCCGCCACCCATGCCGCCGGCTCCGCCGCCCTGGAAGGCACGACGCCGGCACGCCGTCGCGACGCGTGGATCGACGCCCATGGCGGCGTAGATCTTCTGCGTCTCGGCGCGCATCGCGTCACGGTCGATCGCACCGCTCATCATCTGCTGGCGGAGCGAATCGAGCTTGGCCTGCTCGGCAGGCTTCTTCTTCATCGCCGCGGTGACCGCGTCGCACTCCTTGTCGGTGACCTCGGGAAGCTGGAAACCGCCCCCCTGACCACCAGCGCCCTGACTACCGGCGGCCGCCGTCTGACCACCGCCCTGAGCCGCCGGAGCGCCCGCCTGCTGCGGCCCGAGCGCGACGTCGCCGCGCGAGGCCTGGGTGAGGGGCGCACCGGCCGGCTCGCCCTGGCCGCGGCCACCGCGACCGCCACCGAGCGCCGCCATCTGCGTCTGGATCGCCGAACGGACCGAGTCGGCATCGAGTCCGAGCATCGGGGCCGTGGCGGCCGCCTCGCGCGTGTTGCGTACGGCGTCGTTCGGCACGGCGAGCACGTTGGTCCGCTGGTCGACAAGCACGCTCGTCTCACCGTTCATGCCCGGCTTCAGCAACCCCTCGAGGTTCTGGAGGGTGACGAGCACGGGGAACATGGTGACGTTCTGCTGCACGACAGCTTGTGGCTCGATCTTCTCCACCACGCCGGTGAAGCGGCGCTCGGGATACGCATCCACCGTCACGGTCGCGGTCTGGCCGGGCTTCACCTGACCGATGTCGGTCTCGTTGAAGAGGGCGCGGATCCGCACCTGGCCGAGGTCGGCCATCTTGAGCAGGGTGGTGCCGCCGCCGAACGCGCCGGTGGCCGACGTGATCACCGTGCCGAGGGACACGGTCTTGTCGATGACGGTGCCGGCGACCGGGGCGCGAACGGTCGCGTCCTCGAGGCGCTGCTTGTTGAGATCGAGGTTGGTGCGTGCGGCGACGAGCGCCGACTGGGCGTTGGCGTAGTCGAGCTGCGCGGTCTCGTGCTCGGCCGCGGTGATAATGCGCCCCTTAAACAGCTCGTCGGCGCGCCTCTTCGCGGCGTCGGCGACGGAGAGGCGCGAGCGCGCGGCGTCGAGCGCCGCGGCGGCCTGGTCGAACTGGTTCTGCACGTCACGCGTCTCGATCTGGACGAGCAGATCGCCCGGCTTCACGAGCGTGCCCGTCTCGACGGGCATCTTCGTGATCATTCCGGAGGCCTTGGACTTCACCTCGACGATGTTGATCGGCTCGACCACGCCGGTAGCCTGCGCATCGATGACGATGTCGCGGCGCGTGACGGGCTGCGTCGAGATGTTCAGCTCCTTGTCCTTCTTGCCCGAGCAGGCGGCGAGGAGGAGCAGAGCGGCGGCGACGGTGGGAAGCTTGCGCACGGGAATCGGGAAAATGGAGATCACTGGAGCTCGCGACCGACGAGTGATTCGAGCTGCGCGCGGGCGACGCGGAAATCCTGGCGGGCCTGGATGAGCGCGGAGCGGGCGGCGTCGAGCGTGCTCTGTGAGGTGAGGAGATCGAGAAGGGTGGATGCGCCGAGCGTGTACCGCTGCTGCTGGACGCGGACGTCTTCCTGCGCGGCGGCGACGGACACCTGCTGGAGCGCGATGCGCTGCTGGGCGGTGCGCAGCGCGCCGAGCTGCTGCACGAACGTCTGCTGAGCGGCCAGGCGCGTATCGCGCACCGTGGCCTCGGCGACGTCGGCCTGGACCTTGGCGCGGTTGAGGACGTCCTCGCGCTGGTAGTTGTTGAAGAGTGGATACGCGAGGCGGATCGCGAAGTTGTTCGTGTACGCGAGGGACTGGCTGCCGATGCCGTAGTACTTGTCGAAGCCGTTCCCGGACCGGCTGTAAGTGAGATCGACCGTCGGCAGGTACGGCGTTCTCGCGCTGCGCACCGACGCCAGCGCGGAGGTCTCCTGCGCCTGCGCCTGACGCACCGTGGGGCTCTGGTTGATCATCCCCGCCAGCTCGGCACTGTCGATCGGCGCGAGGGCCAGGTCCAGCGTATCGGAGGGAAGGGCGGTCACGGGCGTCTCGGATCCGACGAGCCGCGTGAGCGCGGCGCTCGCGACGCGCAGGTTGTTCTGCGCGGTGATGAGCGCGAGCTGGGCGTTGCCGACGGCGACAACGGAGCGGAGCGAGTCGGAGAGCGTGGCGACACCGGCGCGCGTGCGCGCGATGGAGGCCTTGAGCTGCTCCCGCGCCTGGTCGAGCTGGGCGCGGGCGGCCGCCTCGGATTCACGCGCGGCGAGGATCGAGTAGTACTGCGTCTTGACCTGGAGGGCGACGTTGAACTGCTGGGTGACCTCGTTCGCTTCCGCGGCGCCGACGTCCGAGCGCGAGCGGCGCACCTCGTTCAGCCGGCGGCCGCCGTCGAACAGGTTCACCGTCGAGCTGATCCCGGTGGAGTAGCTCCAGGGCTGCGGCGCGAGATACGGGACGAGGCGCCCCTGTGAGTCGAAGCGGTCACCGGACTGGTTGACCTGGCCCAACGTCAGGTTGAGCGATGGGAAGAGGGCGGCCCGCGCGGCGCGCACGCCGGATTCCGCGGACCGCACCTGGCCGCGCGCCTGCACGGCGCCGAGGGCGTTCTGCTGCGCGAGGGAGACGGCGTCCTTGAGCGCGATGGGGCGCGCGCCGGTGGAATCCACGGACTGGGCTGCGAGGAGGGCAGGAGCGAGCAGCGCAGCGAGGAGGCTGCGTGAAAGGAGTCGAGACATCACTTCCGGCAGAGAGAGGTCAGACGCTGGCGGTCAGCGGCGCGACGGGCCACCTCGTCTTTGCGGCGGACCTCGATGCGCGCGTGCTGCTCCGGCGTCAGGAGGCGGTCGATCTGGACGCGAGAGACGGATTTGATCGAGTCGAGCGTGGGCTGGATGGTGCGCACGACGCTGTCCATGCGGCAGTTCCGGTCGTCGAGGATGGAATCCAGCGTCGGCCGCTGCGCACTGGTGACGCCGATGTCCTCGTAGAAGGCTATGCGCCGCTGCGCCGGCGTGAGCTCGTCGTTCCGGAGGACGCGATCGGCGGAAAATCCAAGCGCCCCGCCAACGAGGACGGCGCCGAGGAGGAAGGCGATGGCTTGCTGCTTGGGGCGCTCCATGACCGTACTCAGTGCGACAGGATGTAGTTGACCGTCGCGTCGCCGTCCGGCGTGGACGACAGCCGCGCCGAGCTCTCGATGGAGGGCGGAGCCGCGGCGGAGATCACGCTCGCGTAGGCGTTGCGCGCCTCGAGCTGCCGGGTGTGGGCGACGGCGGCGCCGGCGACGAGCACGAGGATGGCGGCGGCGGCGAGTGCCGGCCGCGTCATCTCGACGAGTGCCGACCACCATCCCTCGCTGCCGCCACGGGCGACGTGAGCGAGGATGCGCGCCTCGAGCGCGTCCCAGTAGCGCTCGTCGGCCGGCGGCGCGTAGAGAGCACGCAGCGCGTCGGTCACGTCGCTCTCGCGCTGCGACCAGCGATCGTCAGTCATGAAGTGCTCCGAATGTTCTGCAGAAGCCGGCGAAGTGTTGCGCGAGCATGGTGAAGATCGGACCGGGCGGTCCCTTCGGGAATACCGAGCGTGCGACCGATCTCGCCATGAGTGAAGCCTTCCACGTCGTGCAGGACGATCACCGAGCGCTGCCTGTCGGTGAGGTGCGTGAGCGCCTCCTGGAGCCGCTCGCGCAGCTCCCCCGACTCCGCGGGATCGCGGAAGGGGATCGCGACGTTCTCCGGCAGTTCGTCGGCGTCGCGGACCTTCCGACGGCGCACGAGATCGAGCGCCGCATTCGCCATGATCCGGTAGAGCCACGCCCCGAATGGCTGATCGGGGCGAAACCGGTCGAGCGCGCGGTGGGCGTGGAGGAATCCCTCCTGCACCGCATCTTCTGCGTCCTCGTGCGAGAGCACGATGGCGCGGACGACACTGTAGGCACGGCGCTGGTGGATCCGGACGAGCGCCGCGAAGGCCTCGTCCGAACCACGTTGCGCTGCGACCACGACGGCGCGCTCAGTCGCCGCCCCGTCTCCGTCAACCGGGGCGAGCATTGACGAGAACTGCGGCGTCTTGGTCGCGAGCATAGCCATGGTGGGGTGGCGTCATCTCTTCTACGAGGGGCTGCACCGGACTGTTGAACCTCACCCCAGTTGGGGAACGCCCGCCAGACCGAGCGATTCGGCGGCACCGCGCATCGCCGCCACGACGAAGTCGATGTGCTCGTCGAGGTCGACGCCAAGGGCTGCGGCGCCGGCCACCACGTCGTCGCGGCTGACGCCGCGGGCGAAGGCCTTGTCCTTCATCTTCTTTCGCACGGCGCGGGCATCCACCTCGTGCACGCTACGGGACGGGCGAACGAGCGCGGTGGCAGTGATCAGGCCGGTGAGCTCGTCGACGGCGAAGAGGGTTTTCGCCAGCGGAGTGACACGCGGGACGCCGGTATAGTTGCCGTGGCCGAGGATGGCCTCGAGGATGTCGTCGGGCCAGCCGCGGTCGCGGAGGATGCGAACCCCCTGGGAGGGGTGCCCTTCGGTGGCCGACTGCGCCTCGTTGGGCCAGCGCTCGTAGTCGAAGTCGTGGACGAGGCCCGTCAGCCCCCACCGCTCCGGATCCTCGCCGAAGCGGCTGGCGTAGGCGCGCATGGCCGCCTCCACGGCGAGCATGTGCTTCCGCAGGGAATCGCTGGCGGTGTACTCGTGCACGAGCGCGAGCGCGTCGTCGCGGGTGGGGAGCGCGGTCATCGAGGGCGGTGGGATGTGGCCTGCACGGATTGCGGCGGGAATGCGTCGGGCGACAGCATTACGGGTGCCCAGACGAGCCGCATCCAGAGAGAATACCCCGCATGGGGGGAAAGTGCTTGCGGACCGTCCGCCCTTCCTGCGGGAGATTCGGCGGAAGGAAGGTGGCGACGGGAGCGCGTTTCCGTTCACCGTCCCGGTGATCCGCGCGCTGGAGACGCTGCCGCTGCGCGGCGCGGTGACGTTCTTCGTCGGGGAGAACGGCTCGGGGAAGTCGACGCTGCTGGAGGCGATCGCGGCGGCGGCGCGGCTCCCGGCGGTCGGCAGCGCGGACCTGGACGACGATGCCACCCTGGGCGCGCAGCGTCAGCTCTCGGAGGCGCTCCGGCTGGTGTGGACGCGCCGGACGTCGCGCGGGTTCTTCCTGCGAGCGGAGGACTTCTTCGGCTTCGCGAAGCGGCTGGCCCGAATGCGGATCGAGCTGCTGCGACGGCTGGAGGAGTTGGAGGTGGAGTACGCAGATCGTTCCGCGTATGCGAAAGGGCTGGCGTCGGGCCCGATGCGGCGGTCGCTGGCGGAGATGGAGCAGCGCTACGGCGTGGATCTCGACGCCAACTCGCACGGCCAGAGCTTCCTCCGGCTCTTCCAGTCACGGTTCGTGCCGGGCGGGCTCTACCTGCTGGACGAGCCGGAGGCCCCGCTGAGCCCTCAGAGCCAGCTCGGGCTGATCGCGATGATCGCGGACATGGTGGCGCAGGACGCCCAGTTCATCATCGCGACGCACTCGCCGATCCTGATGGCGTATCCGGGGGCGACGATCGTGTCGTTCGACGAGGTGCCGGCTTCGGTGGTGGAGTACGGGGCGCTGGAGAGTGTCCGGTTGGTCAGGGATTTTCTCGCCGAGCCGGAGAGATACGTGGGGCGGATAACGGCCACTCCCAGTACTGAGTACTAGGTACCTGGTATCAAGACTGGCATACGAGCTCCCGGAATGAGGGGCGAGATCTCGAGCCGACATGCGAACGGCTTTACTCGCCATGAGCGAATACATCAAAGGGGTCAGAGTCGGCAATTCATCGACTCTGACCCCAATGCGCATCGCCGTGTGCCGTTCTGATAGAGTGACTTCCGAGCCTTCCGGGAGCCGTTATGCCAGTCCAGGTACCAGGTACTTCGTACTCGGTACTGGGAGTGGCCCTAATGCGTAGCCTCGGCTCCCGCTTTCTCGGCGTGCTCGCCGGAGTACATGGAGTTGGTGAGGCGGACGATGCCGAACAGGATCACGAACAGCGCGATGGCGCCGAGGATCAGGCCGCTGAAGCCGGCCGACTTGTCACCGGATTGGGGGGCGCTCATGCGACGCGCACCGTGTTCATGACGTCGTTCTTCTTGATCTGCTTCATCGCGTCGAGGCCTCCGGTGATCTTGCCGAACACGGTGTGGACTCCGTTCAGGTGACGGGTGTTGTCCTCGGAGAGCACCATGAAGAACTGGCTGCCGCCGGTATCGCGGCCGGCGTGGGCCATCGAGAGCGAGCCGACCTCGTGCTTGTGCGGGTTGCCGGCCGTCTCGCACTTGATCCGCCAGCCCGGGCCCCCGGAGCCGATGCGCGGGTCGCCGTCAGGCAGGTGGCGCGAGTACGGGTCGCCGCCCTGCACGACGAAATCGGCGATGACCCGATGGAACTTCACGCCATCGTAGAACCCGGAGTTGGCGAGCTTCTCGAAGTTCTCGACCGTCTTGGGGGCTTCCTTGTCGTAGAGCTCCGCGGTGATCGTGCCGCGATTGGTCTCGAAGGTGGCTGTCTTCAACTGGCGTCTCCACGGGGTGAGGGGCAAAGATACTCGGGGCGAGGTGTGGCGTGCCACCGGTGGAGCGGGGTCCCCTCGTGACCGCGCCGCGCACGATCCCTCCTCGTGCGCGGCGCGTGCTTCGGCCGTTGCACCTTTCACCCCTGGCTGGCTCGATGCGCGTCGTTCTCCCCACGATCCTCCTTGCCGTGAGCCTCGCGTGTGGCGGTGAGGGAAGCCGCGCGACCGGGCCGGACAGGCCATCGGGGCCGGTGGTGGCGTCGCTCAGCTTGTCGGAGCCGGGCGGCGCGCTGCAGGTGGGGATGACGCTCACGCTGGTCGCCGATGTCCGCGACGCGTCCGGGGCGGCGATCACGGGCCGCAGCGCGGCCTGGTCGACGTCGGATGCGGCCGTGGCGACGGTCGCGAACGGACTCGTGACGGGGGTCGCGCCGGGTTCGGCCACGATCACGGCCGTGGTGGACGACAAGTCCGCGACGAAGCAGGTGACGGTCGTGCGCTCCGCCGTCGCCGCGGTCTCGATCACGCCGCTCGGCACCACACCGGTCGCCGGCACGACCACACCGCTCGTCGTCGTCCTCAAGGCCAGCGACAGCACCGTGCTCTCGGGACGCCCGATCACGTTCACCTCGTCGCAGCCGCTCGTGGCGAAGGTGAACGCGACGGCGCAGCTCGTCGCCACGAGTCCCGGCACGACGACGCTCACCGCGACGAGCGAGGGTGTCTCGGCCACGCTCAGCGTCGACGTCGTCGCACCGGCGGGCTCGGTGGCGCCGACGATCGCGTCGATCTCCCCGGCGTCGCTCGCGCCCGGAAGCACCGCGACGATCGACGGCACCGGATTCCTTGCGCCGTCGTCGAACGCGGTGACGATCGGTGGGGTCGCGGCCGCGGTGGTGGCAGCGTCGCCGACGTCGCTGACGATTGTGGTGCCCGCCGCCGGCCTGCCCTGCCAGAGCGCGCAGAACACGACCGTAGCGGTAGCGACGGTGGGCGGGATGGCGACGGTGAGTCATCCGCTCGTCGTCGCCACGCCGCGCACGCTGGCAGTAGGGGAGAGCTTCGTCACCGACGCGAGCGGCCCGATCGCGTGCAACGAGCTGCCGGCGGGCGGGAGCTACATCGTCACCGTGTTCAACGGCGCGACGTCGGCGACGGCGACAGCGCGGTTCGATCTGCGTGGTTCGGCCGGCGCATCGACGGCGCGGGCGCCGGCCGCGCAGCCGGTGGCCGCCGTGGCGCCGATCCTCACCGACGCGCCGAGTGCCGGCTCGCCGGCGCAGCGGGCGCACATCGCCCGGCTCGACGAGGACCGCGCGCTGCTGGATCGGCTCGGCGCGCCGCGGCGCGTGGCGCACAGGGCCGGGCCGTCGTTCTCCCGGTCGAGCAGCGTGCCGGTGCCGCTGTTCGTCGGGTCGACGACGACGATCAAGTATCACTACGCGAGCTGCACCGCGGGGGCGACGACGAGCATCACGGCGCGCGTCGTGTACGTGGGTCCCCACTCGGTGGTGCTCGAGGACGTCGCGTCGGCGCTCGCGGGCAAGCTCGACGCGGACCTCATCGCGCTGGCGGATCAGTTCGAGAACGTGTCGTATCCGCTGCTGCTCAACTTCGGTAATCCGCTCGCGTACGACGCGCAGACCGACGGGAACGGTCACCTCGTAATCCTGTTCACCCCGCGGGTGAATGCGTCGTCCGCCAACCTGCTCGGCTTCGTCTCCGCGTGCGACCTCTACCCCGTGCAGACCGATCCGGCGGTCGCGGGGAGCAACGAGGGGGAGATCTTCTACGCGCGGACGGTGACGGACACGTCGTCGACGAGCACGTCGCTCGACGGACGCCCCGAATGGCGCCGCCAGATGCCGGCGACGATGATCCACGAGGCGAAGCACATCGTCTCGTACGCGGAGCGTCTCGCGCGCGGCGCGACGGTGTTCGAGCAGACCTGGCTGGAGGAGGGGACGGCGCAGATCGCGAGTGAGCTGTTCGGGCGCACGCTGCACGGCAACGGCTGGCGCGGCGACGCCGGGTTCACGCCGTCGCTCTGGTGCGAGGCGCAGCCGGCGACGGCGGGATGCGCGGGCGGCGCGCTGGTGATGACGAGCCACTTCACCTTCCTCACCAACTATTTCCGGCTCTTCCAGAGCAAGTCGATCCTGAGCGGCTCGGAGGACAGCGACATCTACGGGAGCGCGTGGCTGTTCGCGCGCTGGCTGACGGACACGTACGGCGGTGCGGATGAAGGGGCGTTCCTGCGGTCGCTCGTGCAGACGAGCACTCTCTCCGGCACGGCGAACGTCGAGGCGGCGTCAGGGAAGAAGTTCTCGCAGCTGCTCGCGGAGTTCTCGCTGATGGTGGCGGCGGACAACCTGCCGAATGTGGCGGGTCCGTACGTGGAGCCGAGCTGGAACCTGCCCGACGTGTTCGTGGGGCTGAGTGATGTGGGCTCACAGCCGCCGGCGCCACTCTCGCTGCGCCAGAACAGCGGCGGGACGTTCGCGGTGACGAACCGCAGTCTCAAGGGTGGCGGTGCGGTGCTGGTGCGGATCGACGGCGGATCGTCGGGCGCGACGCAGCTGCTGGATCTGCGCGCGTCGTTGTCCACGCCGCTCACGTCGGCGTCGACGATCGGGTTGGGGGTGTTGAGAATACAGTGAGTGGGTGAGTGGGTGAGTGGGTGAACGGCCTCGGGACGCGTCGGCGTGCCGGGGCTGTCCTCGTTTATGCTGACGCTGTCCGCTCTCCGCTGGGCTCAGCTGACGGCTCGCCGCTCAGAAGCTCGTTGCTCGCCGCAGGATTGCTCAAACGCTCATGGCTCGCCGCTCGCCGCTGGCAGGTGCGGACCCCTCGACTCGCTCCGCTCGCTCGGGATGACGGAGCGTCAGGCATCCCGGTAAAAGGGGTCAGACACCTTCGGTATCTGACCCCAGGATCTG
>JAEKKK010000117.1 GCA_019510405.1 Gemmatimonadota bacterium
GTGCGGGGCGGAAGCACATGCCCGCAGGGTGGCGGCGCGCGCGCGCTCGTGCGTGATCCCATGCACGCCGATCAGCGCGAACGCGTGCGTCGGTTGATCGTGCCGACGCACGGCGCCATCTTGGCGCCATGCCGACTTCCTCGCGCCGCATCCTCCTTGCCCGACGATGCCTGCTCACGGCGGTACTGGCGTCGGTCGCCGGCTGCCGCAGCCCGCAATCGGATGCCTACCTGCTCGAGCAGATGAAGCAGATGGGCGACGAGCTGAACGCCTCCCGCCAACAGGCGGCCGATCTGCAGGCCCAGATGGACTCGTTGCGCACCGTGGTCGCGAAGCAGGACACGCTCCTGACGCGACTGGCGGGGATGGCGGGACTACCGCGATGAGTCCGGCGAGATGTAGTAGAGGCGCATCGAGGGCCCGATGCGGGCGACGGGCGTGCGCCGCGCGAGCCAGCGCAGCGACGTGTCCGACCAGACGCCGGCGAGGAAGGTCTCGCTCGCGGCGACCCAGCCCGTGGTGCGCT
Source organism: Gemmatimonadota bacterium (assembly GCA_019510405.1). Lineage (GTDB taxonomy): Bacteria > Gemmatimonadota > Gemmatimonadetes > Gemmatimonadales > Gemmatimonadaceae > AG11. Next base: position 527 of record JAEKKK010000117.1, read on the forward strand.
CATTAGGGTCGAGTCGACGCGCGTTGGTCAGGCCGACGGCTTCGAGGCTCGATGATCCGAAGTAGTGCACGCGCACCGAATCGATGTGTCGCGCCTTCACAGTGTCGGCGAGTCGGTAGAGGTCCTGACCCCAATCGAGATTGCTGTCGACGAGCACGCGTTCGGGCCGCGCGCGGGCGACGGGATTGAAGTAGGCCAGATAGTCGGGCCACGCCTGCACGGGAATGACGAGCGTCGCAGCGAGCAGCGCAACGAGGGCGCTGCGCCGCATGACGAGCATGGTGGCCGAACCAGCGCGGTTCCACGCCGACACGACACCGCGCGCGGCGAGGATGGCGAGGAAGGGATAGATGGTGAGCACGATGCGCACGCCGAGATCGACGTGCGACAGGAGTGCGATGACCAGCACGGCGCAGGTGCCCGCGAGGGGAACGACGGCGGGCCAGCGCTCGGTGCGCGCGGCCCGCGCACTCTCCACCGTCCCCACGATGGCGAGGGTGAGCAGCGGCAGCGGCGTCTTCACCGCGAGCACGACGAGGTAGTAGTACCACCAGCCGCGCTGTGACACGTGGCCGAGGAGGAAAGCGGGATGCCCGCCGCTGGCGTGCTGGAGGAACGGCCGCACACCGCGGATGAGCGCCGGCGCCGGCACCCAGACGCCGCCCGGATGGAGCGGGCCGACGTCGAAGCGATACATCGCCCAGATGATCAGCGCGGCGGCGGCGCAGCCCGCGATCGCCTCGCGCCACGGGATGGAGATCGTGTCGCGGGGCGCCGCCTCGCGAGGGAAGCGCAGGCGCGCGACCTCGCCGAACAGGAGCGCAGGAGCGAGATAGGCGAGCGCGGAGAACTTGGCCGCCGCGGCGAGCCCCACCGCGACGCCGAAGGCGAGGGCGCGACCGGTAGTGGGCTGCTCGCGCCAGCGCATCCACGCGAAGAGGGCGGCGACGGCGAGCGCCGCGGGAGCGAGGTCAGTGCCGGCGACGCCGGCGTGCGCGAGCAGGTTGGGATTCGTCGCCGCGAAGACGACGGCGAGCGCTCCGCCGGCGGGACCAGCGACGCGCGCGCCCCAGACGGCACACAGCGCGAGCGTGAGCCACAGAAAGGGAAGCATGCCCAGACGGGCCAGCGTGAGCATGCGGCGGTAGTGCGCGCCCTCGCCGAGCAGCGCGCGTCCCTCGCCATAGATCTTGGGTTGTCCGATCGTGCCCGCGCCGACGAGGTCCGGTCCAATCGCGTCGGCGACGCGCGCGAGGGGAGGATGGTCCAATCGCGGCGGCGACGCGCGCGAGGGGAGGATGCTGCGGCTCGTACGTATACTGGCCGCGGCTCAGCCACTCCATCCCGGCGGCGAGATGCGCGGGCTCATCCCACATCTGGCTGAAGACCGCGTACGTCGAGATGACGGCGAGCGTGGCCAGTGACACGACGAGGGCGGTGACTGCACGCCACCGCCCTCGGGACTTCGTGAACGGGGGCGTCGCGTCGCCCACCGGCCGGCGCAGAGTCAGCGCGCCTTCGCGACCGCCGCAGCGAGGGCGGTATACGCGTCCTCGTTCAGCGCGTTGAACTTCATCTCACGGTACGCCACGCGGCCGTCCTTGCCGATGACGAACACCGTGCGATTGGCGACGGGGCGTCCGGAAAGGTGCGAACCGTACAGATCGGCCGTGGTCAGCTGGGGATCGGAGACCAGCGCGAAGGGGAACTTCGCCTCCGACGCCCAGGAGACGTGGCTCGAGACGCTGTCCGCGGAGATCGGCAGCACGACGACGCCCTCACCGAAGAGCGTCTTGTACTGGTCGCGGAACTTCGTCAGCTCAGCGGTGCAGCCGCTGGTACGGTCCTTCGGGTAGAACGCGAGGACGACGACCTTGCCCCGCTGTGCGGCGAGGCTGACGGGCGTGCTGCGCGCCCCGGCCGAATCGGCCCACGCGGCGGTGAAATCGGGGGCGCGCTGACCGACGTCAGGGCCGGCGGGAGCCGCGGGAGTGGCGGCGCCCGCCTGTGTCGCTGACTGGGCACCGGCGTTCACGGCAAGCACAGCGAGGGCGATGACGGCGAGCAGCGAGGAGCGGCGGGACATGGAAGACCTCCGGACGTGGAACTGCGGACTGCGGACGCAGGAGCGTCCCTGGCCGCGCCTGGAACGATGGCGACCGCACGAGGCAAATACCAGTCGTCGAGCAGTAGCTGCGGCGGGGCCGCGAGGACGCCGAGCGGGACGCGGAGCGGGGGCCGGCTTTCGCCACTCCGACGTGCTAAATCGGAAGCTCGTCTCGCGCACTCGACCGTGGTTCGCGCTATATTGTCACGGCTGTGTTGGACCAGCCTTTAGAGCCTGAGATGACGATCACAATCGAATACTGCACGGTTTGAAGCTACGAGCCACGGGCCGCCAGGTTGGCGGCCGAGCTCTCGGAGGAGTTCCCTGCTGCGGCGATCGAGTTGAAGCCCAGCTCGGGAGGACGGTTCGAAGTCTATCGAGACGGGACGCCGGTCTTTCAGAAATCGAAGCTCGGACGTCACGCCGAAGCGGGAGAAGTCGTAAGTTTGTTGCGCGCAGGACGCTGACCACCATCACGAGGACCTGATCCGGGCCGATGCGTCGTCTGGACGCGTTGGCCCGTGGCACGTCGCACCCACGCACCCACAGCAGGCATCACACCCCAGATGCGCATTGCAATCTCCACCGGCGGCGGCGACGCCCCGGGTCTCAACGCCGTCATCCGTGCGGCGGCCCTCTCCGCGATCAACCGTGGCTGGGAGGTGCTCGGCATCAAGCGAGGATTCGCCGGTCTCATGGGCGAGGACGAAGTCATCACCCTCACCAAGGACTCGGTGCGCGGCATCGCCCACATGGGCGGCACGATCCTGCGCTCGACGAATCGGGGCAATCCGTTCTTCTATCCGCGCAAGCAGGCGGACGGCACGTTCAAGGAAGAGGATCGCTCCGACGAGCTGATGGAGAATGCAACCCGCCTCGGGATCGACGCGCTCATCTCGATCGGAGGTGACGGCTCGCTCGACATCGCGCGGCGCCTCTGTAGCAAGGGAATGAAGATCGTCTGCGTCCCAAAGACGATCGACAACGACGTGAGCGGCACGGTGACGACGTTCGGCTTCGACACGGCGGTCAACACGGCGCTCGATGCGATCGATCGGTTGCACACGACCGCGGAGAGCCACGACCGCGTGATGGTGATGGAAGTGATGGGGCGCGATGCCGGGTTCATCGCGCTGCACGCCGGCGTCGCGGGCACGGCGGACGTGATCCTCATCCCCGAAATCCCGTACGACATCGGGAAGGTGTGCGAAAAGATCCGGGCGCGTGACGCAGCGGGCCGGCTCTTCTCGATCGTCATCGTCGCCGAGGGCGCATTCCCGCGCGGTGGCGCGTCGCACACGCTCGGCGAGTCGATGCCGGGCCAGGCGCGGCGCATCGGTGGTGTCGCGGACGCGATCGCACGCGAAATCCAGACGATCACGGGGAAGGAGACGCGGTCGCTGGTTCTGGGACACCTGCAGCGCGGCGGCATGCCGACGGGCTACGACCGCCTGCTGGCGACGCGGTTCGGCGGGGCGGCGGTGCGGGCGATCGCCGACGAGAAGTGGGGACAGATGGTCGCGCTGCAGTCGCCGCACATCGTCACGATCCCGATCGACGAGGTCCTTGGCGAAGTCAAGCGTGTGGACCCGACGCACGACGTCGTCCAGACGGCCAGGGCGACGGGGATCAGCTTCGGCGACTGAGGGTACATGGAGGGGCGCCGCCGAGCGCGCTCGTGAACGGAGGACGGAACCTGTCCGTAGCTATGGACACTCCGGCCGACGTCCGGACGACACTCGATCGAGCTCGGCGGTGCTAACCGTTACTCCTTACGGCAGTTGGACGTCGAGGATCGGCTGGTCGCGACCTGGCACCATGCCTGCCTTTCTCATCGGTGCCGCGCGATGTCCGCGTGGCACTGGAGATTCTGATGAAGCTTCGTATCGCCTTCCTCACTCTCGTCTGCTCGGCCGGTCTGGTCGGGACTGCGCACGCGCAGAAGAGCGAGGACGACGTTCCCAAGGAGTACCGGCCCCCGAAGGGCATGTGCCGCGTCTGGTTGGACAAGGTGCCGCCCAAGCAGCAGCCGGCGCCGACCGACTGCCCGACGGCCGTGAAGAACCGTCCGTCCAACGGCAGGGTGATCTTTGGTGACGACTACAAGGACGGGGCGGACAAGGGCGGCAAGCGAGAGCTCCCGATCATCCGGAAGTTCATCGACAGCAGCAAGAAGCCCTAGCCGGCTCGCCCGCCGCGCACGTTTCTCGCCGAGCGGGCGCGCATGCGCGACGTAAGAGACCAATACCTCCCTCCCGACCACGACGCATTCGTCGGGGCGGAGCCGTCCACGGGGCGCGTGATCGTGATCGCGCCGACCCGCGCCGCGTGCGAGACGATCGAGCTCGCCGTGGGCCTCCATATCGAGACGTACCTGGAGCGGCACTTCGGTGCGCGCGTGCGCGAGCTGGCACGCGCGCGGCGCGGCTTCGGCATCGTCGCCGGCACCGGGTCCGGAAAGACGCTCGCCATCCGGCCGATCGCCGAGGAGCTGCTCGGCACCACCGACCTGCGCGTCGGTGTGATCAACCGCGAGCGCGAGGCGACGCCGGAGACGCCGAGCTGGAACATCGTCATCGTGACGACCGGCATCGCGCGGCGCTGGTTCCAGGACGGCGACATCCTGCCGCAGGACACGCTCATCATCGACGAGATCCACCAGACATCGGCCGAGCTGGAGCTGTGCCTGGCGCTCGGCAAGCGGGTGGGCTGCCGATTCATCTGGCTCTCGGCCACGGTGGATCCGGCGTTCTACCGGCGGTATCTCGACAGCGCGGACGTGCTCGAGGTGTACGCCTTCGATCCTGAAAAGGCGGCGAAGGTCGAGGTGGTGAACAAGGAGCCGACCGAGTTCCTCGACGACCGCTTCCTGCAGGGCGTCTACAAACAGAAGCGCGGCGTCGCGCTGTTCGTACCGACGCGCAAGGGTGTCGAGCAGGCCGCCGGATACGTGGAGGAGCGCGCGCCGCGCATCAACACCGCGTTCTACCACGGCGGTGAGCCGATCCGGAAGCTGCGCCCCTTCCTCGAGGGGGGAGAGCAGAAACCGTATTTCCTCGCGATGACGGCGGCGGGGCAGAGCGCGCTCAACGTACACGGGCTGGATACCGTCGTGATCGACGACGTGCGCTTCACCTCGATCGTCGAGCGCGGCAAGAACGTGCTCACGAAGCTGCACCTCGGCGCGAACGAGATCCTGCAGATGGCGGGGCGCGTGCATGGACGCGTCGCGGGCGGTCGCGTCTTCATCCTCAGCGACCGCGACATCGACTTCTTCTCGCTGAAGCCGACGGAGCCCGAATTCCAGCTCGCGGGAGATTCCGAGCGCGTCGCCATCACCTGCGCCGACCTGGGGGTGGACGCGTCGGACCTCGCGCTGCCGGTGCCGCTGGACCGGGTGGCGTATCGGCGCGCGCTCCAGTTCCTCGAGTCGCGCGGCATCATCGAGGACGGGCGACTCACGCGATACGGGCGCGCCGTGGAGGCGATGCCGGTGGAGCGCGAGTGGGCCGAGCTGCTCGTGAATGCCGACGACGCGATGGTGCCGTACCTCGCCGTGATGAGCGGCGTGGAGTCGCTGCACCGGATGACGCGCGACGAACGCGACCTCGACGGGTTGATCGTGCCGGGCAGCGACCACCTCACCGCGTACAACGTGTACGCCGAGGCGTTCCGCGTCGCGGGATACATCGGCGAGGTCTATGGACTGGAGCGGCATCTGTTCCACGAGGAGGAGATCAACGAGTGGGCGGAGCGGCGCGGCGTGCTGGTGAAGTCGATCGAGGATGCCGCGCTCGGGATGGCGAGCGTGTATCGCGGTCTGAGCATGCGACTTCCCGCCGACATGCCGATGGCGCACGAGGGGACGCGTCGCCAGTTCGCGCTGCTGCTCGCCGAGTACATGCCGTTCGATCTGGTGATCGACGAGCAGACGTCGTGGGGCGAGGAGGCTCGCGTCTCCAAGACGAGCGTGTGCGGCAGCTGGGGCGCGATCGCGGGTGAGCTGCGCTACTTCGCCGACAAGTTCGGCCGCCCGCGCGCGTCGATCGAGGGGACGCAGCTGCCGATGGATCTCGTGCGTCGCTTCGCGACGGGCGACGAAGCGACGATGGCGTACGATGGCGAACGGCGAAAGGCGCCGCTCGTGCTCACGCGCCGCGTCGAGTACTTCGGCTTCGAGCTCGATCGCGAGATCGAGGTGGTGGATGTCTTCCCTGAAGGGAAGGAAGATGACGCGCGCCGCGTGCTGGCCGATGCGCTCGCGCGGGGCGAGGCGCGGCACTTCTCGGTGCGCGACAATCTGCCGCGCATCGATGCCGTGCGAGAAGCGTGGCGGCGCTCGGGGGGGACGCTGCCGCGACTGAACCAGTCGGAGCTCGCGGCGTTGTACGTCGACAAGCTGCGCAACGTCCACTCGCTCACGGAATTCAAGAGCACCGATCTCGATCTGTCGGCGGAGCTGGAGACGCGCTCGCCTCGCGCGCAGCGGGCGCGCTACGATGCACTGCCGACGCGCACGACGGTGCGCGACCGCGAGGTGGAGATCGATTACGACGTGGAAGAAGCGGACGGCCAGACGATCGGTGTGGCGCGGCTTCGCCTGCCGGAGAAGGTCGCGCGGACGCTGACGGAGGCAGAGGTGCCCGCGCTGGATCGGCCGGTGCGCTTCGTCGTACCGCGGGGACAGCGTGGCTCGGTGCGGGCGCGAACGCTCGACGAGCTGCAGACGTTGCTCGATCAGCCGTGGACGGAAGAGGAGATCGCGCGGTTCAATCGGAAGCGCGACGAGCAGCGGGAGTCGGCGCGCTCGGCGTCGCGCGAGCGACGCGATCGGATCGGCGGGGGACAAAAGCCGAAGCGCGGACTGCGCGACCGGCCTCGCAGCCAGCGGCCGGGCCGCGGCGAGCGCCAGGCGCAACGCGACGAGACCGGCGGCGGCGAGCGGCCGGGCGGTGGGCGCGGAGGCAAGCCGCGTGGTGGGCCCGGACGGGGCGGGGGACGCGGTCCTGGGAGAACGCGACGGTAGTCACCGCCAGGATGACGCGGAGTCAGCTCCGGGTCGTCAGTCGCTGCAGATCCGTCTGGCGCTGCACGCTCGTCTCGGGGACGTCGAGCAGATACTGGTCCTCACGCACGATCGTGAAGCCGCGGGCGAGATAGTTGGGCAGCGCCTGGGGCGCATCGAGCGTGCAGGTATTGAGGATCGCGCGCGATGCATCCAGCGCGAACGCTTCCTCCGCCGCACGGGTGAGCAGCCAGCCGCCAAGCCCGCGCCCGATGAACGCGGGCGCGAGCCCGAAGTACATCACTTCGACGACTCGATCGGGATGGCGCTTCAGCTCGAAGTAGCCGGCGGTGTGGCCGCGCAGGTGAGCCGACCAGACGTGAACGTCGGGGTTCTCCAGATAGCGCTGCAGCTCCTCGACGCTCCATGCGAGTCGGTCGCGCCAGAGCCAGCGTTCGCCGACCAGCGTGTAGAGCTCGAGGTAGTCGGCCGGCTCGATCGGGAAGCGGCGACGCAGCTCGACGTGCTCGGCGGGGAGGCGCCCGGGTTTGAGCTCCGCGAGCGACCGCAGCTCGAGGTAGGTGCGTCGCACGGCGACGCGCGTCCAGCCTTCGCGTGACATAGCAGAAAAGCTAACGACGGGGCGGGGACGCGGCGATGATCGAAGGACTGCTGCGGTGCAGCAGAACTTCAGGCCTCACGCGTGCAGCTTCATGCGGTGTCGCGCCGCCTTCGCGCGGTTCCCGCAGGTCGCCATGTCGCACCAGCGCCGCCGGCCGTTCTTCGTCTCGTCCTGGAAGACGCGGCCGCAGCGCGGGTCGGCGCAGCGGCGCACGCGGCCGAGCTGATCGAGGATCAGTGCGTCGGCCGCATTCTCGACGACGGGGATGAGCAGCCCCGCGAAGGCGTCGCCGACGGGGACGAAGGCGCGGGCGAAGCTGCCATCGGGGCGCAACTCGACGCGCCGCGTACCGGCGCTGCGGCCGAGCACACGATTGATCTCGCTGAGCGCCGCCATGCGCACATCGCTGGCGAACACGCCGCGCTCGGCGAGCGCACGCAGCACGGTGCGCACGCGCCGTGCGTCGCCGAGTACCGCGAGCGCGCCGGCCGGCTGCTGCTCCGAGCGCCGCCGCATCGTCGCACTGCGCTCTGCGTCGAGCACGTGTGCCGCCTCGAGCCAGAGCACGAAGCGATTGAAATCGTGCAGCGCGTCGGGGCCGCGCACACCGGTGTCGGTGTTCACGAAATCGAGCCACAGCCGCTCGGCGACGAACGCGAACTGCGGACGGTCACGTCGTTCGCGATCGTGGTGTACGTGCGCGCTGAGCTCGAGCGAGGGAGACATTGACCCTACGTTACGGCGCGGTTCGACGGCCAGCAACCAGTGTCCGGAAGGGCTCGGGTTCAGCTGAGGCTGGCGAGCGACGATCGTTGCGCGCCGGTGTGACGCCCGGCACACACGATGCAACTCGCACCGGTGACTCATCACAGGAGCTCGAGCATGGCACGCAAGCGTGAAATGATCGAACCGAATCAGGGCGACAAGCGCTACGTACGCCGCGACGCGGCGGGGCGCTTCACAGACGATCAGGCGAACGTGGGGCGCTCGCTCTCGGCCGACAAGCGGAGCAAGTCGAAGACGGTCGTCCCGAAAGGGATGGGGGACAAGGGCGACCAGAAGCGCTCCAAGCGCTGAACCGCGTCAGCCTCGGACGTCGGTCGCCGCCTCGGCGTGCACCGGCGTCCGGAGGCGCGCCTGCCGGCGCTGCAGCTGCTGGAGCCCGTCGTAAGCAGCGTACTTGTACGTCTCGCCGAGCGAGGGGAAGCCGAACGCCGCCTGGATGAAGAAGTCGAGCGTGCCCTCGAGGGCGATGACGCTCATCCCGACGTGGATCAACTCGCACGCGCCTTCGCCGACGACCGTGACGCCGAGCACGCGCTGGGTCTCCGGGTCGAAGAGCAGCTTCACGAACCCATCGACGTCGCCGAGGATCTGCCCGCGCGCGGTGTCACGGAAGCTGGCGCGTCCAATCTCGAAGGGGACGCCGCGCGCGAGGAGCGACTCCTCGCTCTCGCCAACGGTCGCGAGCTCGGGGATCGTCCACACGGTGTACGGCAGCACGCTGGAGACGGCGCGCTTGTAGCGCAGATCGAAGGCGTGGCAGACGGCGACGCGCGCCTGCTCCATGCCCGCCGAAGCGAGCGCGGGGAAGCCGACGACGTCACCCGCGGCGTAGATGCTCGGCACGGCCGTGCGATGGTTGGCGTCCACCTGCACGAAGGCGCGCGCGTCCGTGCGCACGCCGAGCGCCTCGAGACCGAGCGACTTCGTATTGCCGATCCGGCCCGTGGCGACGAGCACGAGATCGGCGGCGATGATCGTTCCGTCACGCAGGGTGACGGCGGCGCGACGGTCGGTCACCTCGACGCTCCGGATCTCGGCGTTGCCGTACACGGTGACGTTGAGCCGCGCCGTCATCGCGCGCCGCAGTGCATCGCTCACCTCGCGGTCGAGGTGCGAGATGAGGCGCCCGCGCTCGTTGATCACCGTGACGCGGCTGCCGAGCGCGGCGAAGGTGCAGGCGTACTCACAGCCGATCACACCCCCGCCGACGACGATCATCGACGGCGGAATGCGCTGGAGGGTGAGCAGGGAGTCGCTGTCCACCACGACCTCGCCGTCGAGCGCGTAGCCGACCGGCGGCTCGGGCCGCGCTCCCGTGGCGACGAGAAAGACGTCGGCGGTGAGGCGGCGCGGCGTCGTGCCGTAGCGCGTCACCTCCAGGGTGTGCGCGTCGACGAAGCGCGCCGTGCCCTGGATCGTGGTGATGTGATGGCGCTGGAGGTTGTGGTCGATCAGCTCCCACGCGGTCTCGATCACGTTCCGCTCGCGCTGCATGAAGTCGCCGATGGTGATGCCGGGCTTCACGCGCAGGTCCACGCCGTACACGCCGCGCTGGCGGAAACCGGAGAAGTACGTCGCCGTCTCGCGCAGTGTGCGAGAGGGAACGGTGCCCGTGTTCACCATGGCGCCGCCCGGCTTGGGGGCGCGCTCGACGATGCAGACGCGCTTCCCGAAGTACGCCGCCTGCGCGGCGCCTTTCTCGCCGGCAGGGCCGGCGCCGATCACGACGAGATCGAAATGCTCGCTGTCGGCTGATTCGGTCACTACGCAGAGGGCGGGGAGGGGACGCCACTGGCCAGCGCATCCTCACGGTACACGAGCCAGCCAGTCGTGTCCTCGACGACCAGCTCGACTTCGGTCCCGAGCGGCAGCGTCAAGTTAGGACTGTCGTGTCCGGCTGGAAAGTCCATCAGCACCGGAACGCCGAGATCGGCGACCAGATCGAGGAGGAAGTCCTCGAAGTCGTCCTCCTCGGAGCGGTCGAGGGAGAGGTGGCCGAAGACGATCCCGCGCACCTTGGCGAGCAGTCCCGCGGCGCGGAGCTGGACGAGCCGCTCGTCGACGAACGACATCGGGTCGCGGACCTCTTCGAGGAAGAGGATCGCGTCGGTGGTGTCGATCTCGTACGGCGTACCGATGGTCTGCTGCACGAGCGCGAGGTTGCCGCCGACGAGCCGTCCCGTCGCGCGGCCCGGGCGCGCGCTGCGCGCGACGTCGCGTCCCATGCGCGTGGTCGGACGCGAAGTGGTGAGCGCGGTGAGGAGCGACGCCGTGGTGATGTCGCGGGCGCTGGGAATGAGGTCGTCCACCGTCGGTCCGTGAAACGCGCGCAGGCCGGCGAGGCGCTCGAGCCAGATGTGCAGCACCGTGATGTCGGAATAGCCGACGAACGACTTGGGGTGCGCGGCGAAGATGGCGGGTTCGAGATAGGGGAGCATGCGCACCGCGCCGTAGCCGCCGGTGCCGCCGATGATGGCGTCGACGCGCGGGTCGATCCACATCTCGGTGAAGCGTGCCGCGCGGCGCTCGTCTTCGGCACGCGTGTAGCGCCGCACGGTGGAGAGCTCGGGGTCGACGATGACGCCGTAGCCGGCGCGCTCGAGCGCCCGGATGCCGCGTGCCAGCCAGCGGGCGCGCGGGGCGTACGACGAAGCGACGATGCCGATGGTGTCCCCCTTCTGCAGCGGCTTCGGGCGCAGCAGCGGAGGGCGTTCAGTCACGGATCAACTCTGCGCCGGCAGGGCCTGACGACTCTCCCGCTCGGCCTCGAGTCGGGCGGTGAAACGCTGCGCTTCGGCCATCCGCTCCACCTCGATCGCGATCGCGTCGATCGATTGCTGGAGCTGGTCGATGCGCTGGCTGACGTCGGTGTTCGCGGGGAGGTGCTTGTTGTCGGTGTGCTTGACGGAGCGGTAGGTGGCGACGGCGATACCGCAGATGGCGCCAACAAGGCCGGCGGAGATCGCGGCGACCTGAGCGAAGACCTGGACCTCGGGGATCATCATGATCGGGTGGGATGAGAGGATCGGTGACGAGCACTCGACCCTACGTCCTCGCGGGCGTGCTGGTTCCGCTCGCGCCGGTATGTCGCAATGATCGGGCGCGAGCGCAAGAGCGCGGTCAGCCGCCCGCGGCCGCTACCCCTTCGACCGGAGTGTCGGACTGGTCGTCCTCGCCGTCGACCGGCGCGGCGGACGGATTGCGCAGGAGCGCCTCTACGGCGGCCTGGGCCTCGAGCGAGTCGGCGATCAGGTCACCGATGCTGCGCGCGGCATCGAGAGAGGCGGTGACCGATTCGATTCCCGCCGCGCCCATCTGGAGGCGCAGCAGGTCGAGCCGGATGCTCTCGAGCGCGGCGACCGTCGTGGCGAGGCGCTGCGCGGCGGTGGCGCGCGTGCCGCGGAGCTCCTCGGCGACGCCGGCGCGCTCGTCGCCGGCGAGGGTCTCGCCACCGCGCTCGAAGACGGCGAGCTGGTCGTCGAGCCTGACGATGCTGTCGCGGAGGCGGCCGGCGTCGGCCTCGAGACGGCGGACCGTCTCGGGGAGCGCGGCGAGCTCGCGGCGCGCCTCCTTCGGGAGCGCCTCGTAGAGGTGATCGGTGGCGCGGCCGAGCGCGATCTCCGTCAGAAGCGGCATCCCGATCGCGGGCCTGTCTGTCTTCCTCAGGCCAAGTGATGCGAGTTTCCCGACGCGCGCGCCCCACTTGCTTTTCCAGAAGCCGATGGCGCGCGAAGCAATGCGGTGTGCGAGGTGAAGGCGTACGTACTCACCGCCAAGTGCCACAGCCGCGATGGTGACGGCCGACGCGGAGAAGAAGAGCGTCCGAACCGCCAGCTCCTGAATCTCCCAGTAGACACCGAGAGCGTTCTCCTTCAATCCGAGATGAAAGGCATCGGTCGCGTGGTCCCAGATGTACGCCCCTATCCCCAGTCCGCCGAGGCCAGCGCCGAGCAGGATGCGCATGACCCGTCGGAACCGCGGGGAGCTCTGACGCCGTTCGTACTCGATCTCCTCGGCGAGTGCGAGCTGATGTTCTCGCATGGCAGCATGCAGGTCGTCGACCCGATAGCCCTCAGCGAGAATGCGCCGTAGTCGGAAGTAGCTCGGCACGAAGCTCAGGCCAAGCAGCGGAAAGAAGGGCACCACGAACCAGCCCGCGAGCTGGAGCGGCGTCCCGAACCCGTTCGTGATGTTCGAGGCGAACGCGACGCCGGTCATCGCTCCGATGCCGACGAACGCGAGCCGCGCGGGCAGCTCCTTCTGTCCCTGACTCAGCCACACGCGCAGCGGCGCCGGGATCTCCTTCGCGTGCTCGAACGCGAGGTCGATCGCTTCGGCGAAGCTCTCCGCATTGCGGTAGCGCCGGATCGGCTCCTTGTGCAGGCAGCGCTCGACGGCGGCGGCGAGGCGCGGCGGCACGCTGGGCGCCACGCTGGTGATCGACGAGGCAGTGGCGGTGAGATGCTGGCGGACGACGTCGCCGCTCGTCTCGCCATCGAAGGGGAGCCGGCCGGTCAGTGCGTAGTAGCCCGCGACACCCAGCGAGTAGAGATCGCTGCGGGCGTCGACCGGCTCGCCGCTCGCCTGCTCGGGGCTCACGTAGTGGGCGTTGCCCATCACGCGCCCATCCGCGGACAGCGCGTTGGTCTGCGCGGCGCTCGCGATGCCGAAGTCGGTGACGAGCGCACGCTCGCTGCCATGCTCGAGGAGAATGTTCTCGGCCGAGACGTCGCGGTGGACGAGCCGCGCGCCGTGGGCGTATGCCAGCGCCCAGGCGACCTCGCGGAGCACGCGCGCGGCCTGGCCGGGCAGGAGGGGGCCGCGCTGGCGGATCCGCTCGCCGAGCGTCGTCCCCTCGACGAACGCCATGACGATGTAGACGAAGCCCCCGCGTTCCCCGACCGCGTACACGGGCACGATGTTCGGGTGCGTCAGCGCGGCGGCGGTCTGCGCCTCGCGGAGGAAGGCCTCGCGCAGCTCGTGGCGCTCGGCGAGCGCGGGCGGAAGGACCTTGATCGCGACGGGCCGCGCGAGCCGCACCTCGCGGGCGAGGTAGACGATCCCCATTCCCCCGCGGCCGATCTCGCGATCGAGCGAGTATTCGCCGGCGAGGGCGGATTGGAGGGCGATGAATTCGGCGTCCATGGCGGGATGCGGGGATGCGGGGATGGGGGGATTTGGACTATTGAGACGGCCCTCCATGTGGGCGAATAGACACCGGCGAGCGTAACACGGTTGTCGGGGCGAGACGGCCCACCAAACTGTCGAGGTGCAGATCCCTCGACTCGCTGCGCTCGCTCGGGATGACAGGGCTCTCCATGCGCTCGCTCGGGATGACAGGGCTCTCCATGCGCTCGCTCGGGACGACATGGGGCGTTCCGCATCCCCGCATCTCCGCATCCCCTCATTCCCGCGACTAGATTTCACGCATGGCCGACGAGCCCAGCACCTACTACCGCAAGGGCTTCGGCCTGAAGGCGGACGTCCAGGGCGATCTGTCCGCGGACTACAACGCGCGCATCGTGGATGCGCTGCGCGAGCACGAGTACACGCTCCAGGTCGAGGACGTCACCATCCGCCTGGCGAGCGAGTTCGGCTTCTGCTATGGCGTGGAGCGCGCGGTCGAGTATGCCTACCAGACGCGGCGCAAGTTCCCTGACCGGCGCCTGCTGCTCGTCGGCGAGATCATCCACAACCCGCACGTCAACGCCAAGCTGCGCGGCATGGGGATCGAGATCCTCGAGCCGAACAGCGAAGGCATCTTCGATTTCTCCGGCGTCCGTGCCGAGGACGTGGTGATCCTCCCGGCGTTCGGCGTGACGATCGCGGCGTTCGAGGCACTGCGGGCGATCGGGTGCGTGCTCGTGGACACGACGTGCGGCTCCGTGCTCAACGTGTGGAAGCGGGTCGAGGTGTATGCGCGCGACGGCTATACGGCGCTGATCCACGGCAAGCATTACCACGAGGAGACGCGCGCCACGGCGTCGCAGGTGCTCAAGTATCCGGCCGGCGCGTTTCTCGTAGTGCGCGACATGAACGAGGCGCGCGAGGTGTGCGACTACGTGGAGGGCCGCGGCGATCGTGACGCGTTTCTCGCCAAGTTCGCCCGCGCGGCGTCGCCCGGCTTCGACCCCAACGTGCACCTGCGACGCATCGGCGTGGCGAACCAGACGACGATGCTCGCGCGCGAGTCGCTCGCGATTGGTGAGGAGGTCGGTCAGGCGATCGAGCGCGCGCGCGGCGCTGCGGCCCGTGCCGCCGACTTTCGTACGTTCGACACGATCTGCAGCGCGACGCAGGAGCGGCAGGACGCGGTGACGGCGCTGCTCGAGGAGCCGCTGACGGCGATGATCGTCATCGGCGGCTTCAACTCGAGCAACACGATCTCCCTCGCGGCGCTGTGCGACGAGCGGGTGCCGACGTACCATATCGAGGACGCGAGCGGGATCGACCCCGAGTCGGGCACGGTCCACTTCCGCCGCGCCGGCATCAAGCACGTCGAAGCCACCGTCGCCGACTGGCTGCCGGCGGAGGGGCCGGTGCGCGTCGGACTCACCGCGGGCGCCAGCACGCCGAACAACAAGATCGGCGAGACGGTGGCGCGCATCCTCGCCACGCGCGGCCTGGTGCTGCAGACGGCGTGAGCGCCGACGAGTCGTTCACCGCGTACGTCGCGCTCGGCGATTCCATGTCGATCGATCTCTACCCGGCGCTCGACGCGGGGGAGATCGACGTCGCAGTCGCGCTGGAGCGCGTCGCGAGCGCGGGGGCCGTCGCGCCGATCGGCGCGGCCTCGCTGCTCTACCGGAACGACGATCAGCGATACCCTGAAGAGCAGGGCGCGGATCTCGTGTCGTGGTACCCGGGCATCGAGCACCAGAACCTCGCCGAGGACGGCGCGACGATCGGCGACGTGTTCGGCGCGCAGCTGCCGCAGCTCACCGAGAGCGACGAGCGCACGCTGATCACGATCACCATCGGCGGAAACGACCTGCTCAGCGCGTTCGCGAATCAGCCGCGACGCTCGCTGCTGGAAGCCATCGCGCGCGACGTGGCCGAGGCGTACGACTTCCTGCTCGACGCGCTGCGCCGCACCCGTCCGAACGCACTCGTCCTCCTCACGACGATCTACGACCCGTCGGACCGGCTCGCGCGCATCCCCGGCGTGCTGGAGGAGGCAGGGAAGCTTCCACTCCCCGTGCTCGACGGGC
The DNA here is from genome assembly GCA_019510405.1 of Gemmatimonadota bacterium. Classification (GTDB taxonomy): domain Bacteria; phylum Gemmatimonadota; class Gemmatimonadetes; order Gemmatimonadales; family Gemmatimonadaceae; genus AG11. The sequence continues at coordinate 16,258 of JAEKKK010000117.1, forward strand.
TGAACGCGCACATCCGCACGCTCGCGCGCGGCACACCGGGCGTGGCGCTCGCGGACGTGTACGAGCACTTCCTCGGTCACGGCGCGAGCGTGGGCGAAGCGGATCGATGGTACTGGCACCGGTCGCTCATCGAGCCGAACGCGCAGGGCGCGCACGAGATCCGGCGCGTCTGGCGCAGCGCGCTCGACGCGGGCTGACGTGTGATCGCGGGCATCCTGCTCGCGAGCGGTGCGAGCACCCGGTTCGGCGGCGACAAGCTGCTCGCGATGCTCGACGGCCGTCCGGTGGTGCGCTGGAGCGCCGAGGCGCTCGCCGGCGCGGTGGACGTGCTGGTGGTCGTCGTGCGGGACGACGGATCAGCAATTCGCGCCGCGCTCGACGGGCTGCCGGTCCGCTGGGCGATCAACCGCGACGCCGAGCGCGGCATGTCCACCGCGATTCGCGCGGGGATCGCCACGCTGACGGACGACGTCGGCGCCGCGATCGTCGCACTGGGCGATCAGCCGCTCGTGGATGCACGTGTCGTCGAGCAGCTCGTCGCGCGCTGGCGCAACGGTGAAGCGCGTGCCGTGCAGCCGCACTACGACGATGGACGCGGACATCCCGTTCTGTTCGACCGCACGCTGTTCCCGGCACTGCGCGCGCTCGAGGGCGACGTCGGCGCGCGGGCCGTGCTCGACTCGGTTGGCGACGGAGTCGACCTGCTCACCATCGCCGGGCCGCGCCCGATCGACGTGGATACGCCCGACGCGTTGCGCGCCGTGGCCGAGGAGCTCGAGCGGCGCGGCCGCGCCTAGCGCCCGCCGCTGCCGTCGTTCGGCATCGGATCGGTGGCGCGACGCGCCGGCAGCGAGAAGGCGAACACGCTCCTGTCCTCGGGGAACTCGGCCCATGCGCGTCCGCCGAGCGCCTCGACGGCCTCGCGCACGATACTGAGGCCGAGCCCCGTTCCCTCGACGCCGGTGACGGAGTCCGCGCCGGCGCGGAAGAATCGCTGGAACAGCTTGTCGCGATGCTGAACCGGCACGCCGAGCCCATTGTCCGTCACCTCGATCACGACGTAGGATGGCGCGTCGTGCGTCGCCGGCTGTATGCGCCCGGAGATCTGGACCCAGCGCTCGCCCTTCTCCTCGTCCGCGTACTTGAGCGCGTTGGACAGGTAGTTCATGAGGCAGAGCTCCACCGCGGCCGCGTTCACCTCGACCTCGGGAAGATCCGGCTGCACGCGCACGGTCGCCTGCCGTGAGCGCGCGAGCTCGCGCAGCTGGCGCACGACTTCGGCCGCGGCACGTGGCAGAAGAACGTGGCGCTGCTGTCGGCTGTCGCTCGAGAGGCGCGTCAGCTCGAGGAGGTTGTCCAGTGCGACGCGCATGTTTTCCATATTCCGCACGATGACGCCGACGAGGCGTTCGCGCTCCGCCTCGGCGATCTCCGGAATCTGAAGCAGCTGGCCGGCGCCCATCGTGGCGCCGATGCGATTGCGCAGCTCGTGCGTGAGCGTGCGGTTGAAGGCACGAAGCCGGTCCTCGCGCTCCCTGAGGCGCTCCTTCATCAGGGCGAGGAACTGGGTCGTCGTCGCCTGCTGGATGACCGAGATGGCGTGATACAACCGGTGTGCGCAAAGAATCAGCTCGCTGCGCGTGCACGGCTGGTCGATCTCGGCGACGGCGGTGGCGAGGAAGGAGTAGAGGATCCCGCCGAAGATCTCGTATTCCTTGAGCAGCTCGTACTCGTCGAAGCCCTGCGAGTGGCGGAGCGCGCCGAGCTCCATCGCCTTGGCGATGACGGGGGTGTCCGCGCTGACCGGCTGTCCGGGATTCTCGACGTAGGTCGCAATGCCGAGGATGAGGATCGGCACGTGGTCGAGCAGCTCCTCCGTCGGGAAGATCCGATTCGGATGGAGATCGACGCGCTGGCTGATGCGCTCGAGCCAGCGCATCGTGAGATGCTCCTGCTCGTCGCGCATGCGCTGCGCCAGCACGCCGGCAAGGGGGCAGGGAGCGGTCAGATCCATGACACACAAGCGTACCGGCCGGGCAAGCCTGCGTCGAGGGTGCACGCGATACGTGCCGCCGACTCGGCTTGCGTGGCCGTGCGCGCGTCGGCAGCTTCGACGAGTCCCACACCACAGACCATGCATTCGCGATTGGCCGAGCTTTCCGAGCGGCTTGCGGCGCAGCGCCGCGAACTGCTCGACGTTGCGTCCGCCGTTCCCGCCGACCGCTGGCAGACCCGTCCCAGCGCGGATCGCTGGTCGGTGTCGGAGATCTTCCAGCATCTGCATCAGGTAGAGACGGGGAGCGCTGCCGTGCTGGCGAAGCGGATCGCGCAGGCGCGTGAGGCAGGTCACCCCGCCGAGCGCGAGGAGAGCTCCGTATTGGGAACCCTCGATCACTTTGGGGTGTCTCAGCTCGACCGCAAGCTGGTGGCGCCGGAGCGCGTCCAGCCGGCGGAGAATCCCGATCGCGAGACGGCGCAGCGCCGGCTCGCCGAGTCGCGCGCCGCGCTTCTCGCTGCGATGCAGAACGGCGACGGGCTGGCGCTTGGTGAGATACGTCACACGCACCCGCGGTTTGGAGAGCTGGATCTGTATCAGTGGTGTCTGTTCGTCGCGGAGCACGAGAAGCGACACGTCACGCAGCTCCGCGAAGTGGTCGCACAGGTCGCACCGGCATCCTGATCGGATGTCCGGCGCATCATTTCACTCTCGGAGGCTCGACCCGATGCTTCGCCGTTCACTGACCACACTTTCGCTCCTCGCGCTCGCCGCCGCACCGCTCGCGGCCCAGGACGCGTCCGATCCCACGCACAAGATCGCGGGTGGCGCGCTCCCCGCCGGCTGGATGGGACGCACCGATCACGCAACCGACAAGCTGACCGACGCGAAGTTCGTCGCGATGGGACCCGGCTATCACGTCACCTCCGGTCCCGCGGCGATCTACTGGAACCCGAAGAACGTGACGAGCGGTCCGTTCACGGCCTCGACGACGATGACGCAGACGAAGGCGCCGATGCACCCCGAGGCGTACGGGCTCTTCTTCGCCGGCAGCAATCTGGACAAGCCCGACCAGAGCTACGCGTACTTCATCGTGCGCGGCGATGGGAAGTTCCTCGTGAACCACCGCGCCGGTGAGCAGGTGCACAAGCTCATTCCGTGGACGGAGAACGCGGCCGTCGTGAAGGCCGACGCGAACGGCAAGGCGACGAACAAGCTCACGGTCGACGCGACGAAGGCCGATTCGATCCGCTTCCTCGTCAACGACAAGCAGGTCGCCGCGCTGCCGGTGAGTCAGCTGGGCGCCGGGCATGGGCTCGTCGGTCTGCGCGTGAACCACAACCTCGACGTCCACGTCGGCGACCTGACGATCGCGAAGAAGTGATCGCATGCCGGTGAGCGAGGCCGGCACGTCGGCGCTGCACGGATCCTTCCGCGGCGACGACGCACCATCGCTCGACCGTGCACTCGGGCTCCGCGACCTGGTGTTGTTCAACCTGGTCGCGGTGCTCGGGCTCCGCTGGCTCGCCACGGCGGCCAGGGCGGGACCGAGCGCCATCGCGCTCTGGCTGCTCGCCGCGCTGTTCTTCTTCGTGCCGCAGGGACTCGTCGTCACCGAGCTCTCGTCGCGCTTCCCCGAAGAAGGCGGCATCTACCAGTGGACCAAGCGCGCCCTCGGCGAGCGACACGGATATGTGTGCGGGTGGTGCTACTGGGTCAACAACGTCCTGTACTATCCGAGTCTGCTCATGTCGACCGCCGTCATCGCGACGTATGCGATCGGCAAGGGCGATTCGGCGCTCGCGTCGAGCTGGACGTACGTGCTCTCGGTGACGCTGGCATGCCTGTGGCTCGCCGTGCTGCTCAACATCGTCGGCGTGGGCACCGGCAAATGGCTCCAGAACGCCGGCGGGATCGGCTCCTACATCCCCGGCGTGATCCTCGTGGTGCTCGGCGCTGCGTTCATGATCGGCGGCCGGCCGTCGGCGAATCCGATCACGGCGCAGAACGTCGTCCCCGATCTGGCCAACTTCGATGAGCTGAACCTGTGGGCGTCGATCGCCTTCGCCTTCGCCGGCCTCGAGCTGTCGAGTGCGATGGGCGGCGAGGTGCGGAACCCGCGCCGCACGCTGCCGCGCGCGATCCTCATCTCCGCGCCGCTCATCGCCGCGGCGTACGTGCTCGGGACGGGTGCACTGCTGCGGCTCGTCCCGAAGGGCGACATCAGCGTCGTGTCGGGCTTCCTGCAGGGGATCGACGTCGGCGCGCGCACACTCGGGCCCGGACTCGCCTGGCTCGCGCCGCTCGCCGCGATCGCCTACACGCTCGGCAACATCGGTGGCGTCGGTGCATGGCTCACCGGGCCGGCGCGCGTCGCCTTCGCGATCGGGCTCGATAGCTATTTCCCGCCCGCGTTCGGGAAGATCCACCCGCGGTGGAAGACGCCGTACGTGGCGATCATCGTGCAGGCCGCGCTGGCGACGGTCTTCCTCTTCCTCTCCGTGCTCGGCAAGGGAACGACGGTGGAGAAGGCGTACCTCATCATTCTCGACACGCAGCTGCTCATCTACTTCATCCCGTACGTCTACCTCTTCATCGCCTTCCTGCTGCACCGGCGCACCGAGGCACCCGTCGATACGATCCGCGTGCCGGGCGGCGCAGCGGGTGCATGGCTCGTGGGGCTGAGCGGTCTGCTCGTCACGCTGTTCGCGATGGGCGTGGCCATGGTGCCGCCAGGCGACACGGATCCCTTGCTCTTCGAGCTGAAGGTGATCGGCGGCGCGCTGGCGTTCGTGGCGCTCGGCGGGGTGGTGTATTGGAGGCGGAGACGAGGGGATGCGGGGATGAGGTGATGCGGGGATGTGGGAAGACGAACGGCCTCGGGAGGCAGGTGCTTCCCGAGGCCGTTCCGCATCTCCACATCACCTCATCTCCGCATCCCCGCTCACGCCAGCATTCCATCCTCAAATGCCCGATGCAGTCCGCGGCCGCTGCGCTTCGCGGCGTACATCGCGACGTCGGCGTAGCGCATGATCTCGTCGAGACCGCCGGTGAGCGTGGACGCGCTGCCGACGCTCGCCGAGATCGTGACGTCGCCCATCGCGAGCGAGAAGGGGAAGGCCATCTGCTCGCGGATCCGCTCGACCAGCACCTCGGCGCAGCTCGCCGAGTCGGGATCCTCGACGAGGATCGCGAACTCGTCGCCGCCCAGCCGCGCCACCGTGTCGGTCGACCGCGCGCACGCGCGCAACCGGCCGGCGATGAGGGCGAGCAGCCGGTCGCCCTCGGCGTGGCCGAACGAGTCGTTGACCTGCTTGAAGTCGTCGAGGTCGAGGTAGAGCACCGTGACGGCGTGGCCCTGACGCCGCGCGAGCGTGATGGCGTGCATCACGCGGTCGTGGAACAGCGCGCGGTTCGCGAGCCCGGTGAGCGGGTCGTGGAAGGCCTGGTGCGCGAGCTGGTCGAGCAGCGCCTTGCGCTCGCCGACGTCGCGCGCGGTGAGCACCAGCCCGCCGACGGATTCGTCCGCGAGCAGATTGCTCGAGATGGCCTCGACCTCGACGTCCTCGCCGTCGGGTCGCCGCATCCGCCACTCCACCAGCGGCGAGACGCCGGGCAGGTTGGTCGTCATCTCGATGAACGAGGCGACGCGGCTGGAATCCTCCGGATGGCTGAGCGCCGAGAGGGCGACGCCGATGAGCGACTCCGGGCTGTAGCCGATGATCCGCGACGCCGACGAGCTGGCGAACTGGATCAGGCCCCGCGCGTCGAGCACGAAGATCAGGTCGGACGATTGCTGCACGAGTGAGCGGAAGCGCGCCTCGCTCGCGCGGAGCGTCTCTTCGGCGACGACGATCGCCTGCTCGCGCTGCGTGAGGATCTGGCGCGCCCCGAGGAGGCACGACACGAGGATGGCGCCGAGCGCGAGCCCGCTGAGCGGCGCGACCCAGCGCTCCATCGCGACGGCGAACAGGAGAGCGTAGGTGATCCCCGCCGCGACGAAGGGGAGCGCCGGCACGAACCGGAAGCGCGGCCCCGCGGCGCGGACACCCTCCGCCGGCTGCTGCGCCCGCAGGAAGAGCTCCGCGGCGACGACGAGCGCGATGCTCGCCGCGAGATGCAGCGCGTCGGCCCACACCGTTCCCAGCGAGCCGCCGCGCGCGAGGAGCAGGGAGCGGAACAGATCGTCCGCCACGCCGAGCGTCGCGCTCACCGCGAGCCAGGTGATCGCGGAGCGATTGCCGTCCGTCGGATGCCGAAGCAGGACGGTGACGATCGCGACCAGGATCAGCAGGTCGGCGAGCGGATACACCAGGGCAAGGGCGACGCCCAGCGGGGGCGCACCGCGGGCCGCCGTGTCGCGCAGGACGAAATACCAGAGCGCGACGCCGACCCCCGAGATGACCATCCCGGCGTCGAGCGCCAGCTTCCAGCGATCCGTCGGACGCCCGCCCGTCGGGATCGACAGGAACGCCGCGAGGGTCAGCGGATAGATCGCGAGGAGGAAGGGGTCGGCCAGGGAGACGACGGCAGCGGTCCCGCCCCCGAAATCCAGCCAGAGCGCCAGCGAACGTCCGACCACCGCGAGCGCGGCGACCGTCGTCATCAGCCGGAGTGCGCGCCGCGTGCCTCTGGCGAGAACGTCTCGCTTCGACGCGCGCCAGAAGAGCACCAGCAGCGCCACATCCAGCGCGATGAACAGGCTGGAGACCACCCGGCCGTGCGCGCCCGGGCTTCCCCCGCTCAGGCGGAGCCAGAGCAGGTAGGCAGCGGCGGCGGCGACGGAGGTCGCCGACACGGGGAGTCGCGGTGTGGGAGGGTGCGCCTGAAGGGCGCGGGGAGGGAGGAGGGTGCTCATCGAACCGGGGTGGGCCACACGAGCCCCGCCCTAAGGTGCGACCATTTCGTCGTTTGACGCAAGCTTTCCCGACACTAGCTTCTGCCTCGATGACCGATTCCGACCTTCGCGAGCCCCCTCCCGAGTCACCCCCGCTCCGGCCCTCGCACCCGCAGCCCATTCTCGATGAGCCGAAGGACCTCGGCTTCGGGTCGATCATCGGCGGTGCGCACGAGAAGCGCCTCCTCAACCGGGACGGCAGCTTCACCTCGCGGCGGCTCGGCTTTTCGCCGCTCAGCTACCTGAACGGCTATCACGCCCTGCTCACCGTCACCTGGCCGCGGTTCCTCGGCCTCGTGTCGGCAGGGTACCTCGTGCTGAACGCGATGTTCGCCTGGGCGTATCTGCTCTGCGGGCTCGGGAGCCTGGGCGGCCAGAGTGAGCTCAGTATGGGTGGACACTGGCTCCGCGCGTTCTTCTTCAGCGTCGAGACCTTCGCCACCATCGGCTACGGCCACGTCTTTCCGCTCGGCAGCGCGGCGAACGTCGTCGTGACGCTCGAGTCGCTCGTGAGCCTCTTCTTCGTCGCGCTGATGACGGGGATCGTGTTCGCGCGCTTCTCGCGTCCCACCGCGGCCGTGCTGTTCAGCGAGGTCGCCGTCGTCGCGCCATACCAGGGAGTGACGGGCTTCATGTTCCGCATCACCAACGCGCGGAGCAATCAGCTCATGGAGCTCGAGGCCAAGGTGCTGTTCAGCCGTCTGGACGGTCGCGGCCGCCGCTACGATCAGCTCAAGCTCGAGCGGACGCGCGTCGTCTTCTTCCCGTTGAGCTGGACGATCGTGCATCCGATCACGGAGGACAGCCCGCTCTGGGGGTGCTCGCACTTCGATCTCATCGACCAGGACGCCGAGTTTCTCATCCTGCTGAGCGGCATCGACGAAACGTTCGCGCAGACCGTGCACGCGCGCTCGAGCTACAAGCCCGACGAGATCGTGTTCGGCCGGAAGTTCGCCAGCATCTACAATCCCGTGCTGGAGGACGGCACCATCACGATCGACGTGTCGCGGCTGAGCGAGACGGAGGACGCGCCGGTCGAAGGCGACGCGAGCATGTACACCCAGACCTTCCGCCACACCGGGCACTTCACCGGCTTCGCCGCCCCGCGCCCGCCAACGAAGCCGCGCGATGGCAAGCGCTGAGCGAGTGCGCACATGACCGATCCCGGAGCGACTCCCAGCCGCCGCTTCAACGAGAAGGAGGTCGCGCTCATCATCAAGCACGCCTCCGAGCTGCAGCAGCTCGAAACGACGACCGAATCGAGCACGGGGATGTCGCTCGCGGAGCTGGAGCAGGTTGCGCGCGAGGCCGGCCTCGATCCCGCGCTCGTGCGCCGCGCCGCGGTCGATCTCGATACGCGCGTCACCGACCAGACGCCGAACAGGTTCCTCGGCGCGGCGACGGCGCTGCGACTCGAGCGCACGATCGACGGCGAGGTGCCCGCCGACGAATACGAGCAGCTGGTGCTCGAGATCCAGCGGCAGCTCGGCGAGGTGGGCTCGGCGTCGACGATCGGGCGCAGCCTGCAGTGGACCGTTCAGGGTGCGGGCCGCCGGCGCGCCTCCACACGCACGGTGCAGGTGACGATCTCGCCGCGGAATGGCCGCACGACGATCCGGATCGAGGAGCGGCTGGGCGGGCTAGCCGGTGGCCTCTTCGGTGGGCTGATGGGAGGGATCGGCGGAGGGACGACGGGCATCTCCGCCGGCATCGGGATGGGTGTGCTCCACTCGTGGGCCGCGTTCGCCGGCATCTGGGGCGGCGTCGTCGCCGGCAGCTATCTCCTCGCGCGCACCATCTTCGGACGCGTCGCACGCGGGCGGGGCGAGGCGTTGCAGACGCTCATGTCGCGGCTCGTCGAGCACGCCTCCGCGACGGCCGTGCGCGCGCCCGGGCTCGCCCGCCCCTCCGACGAGCCACGTTCGCTCGAGGGGGGCGGGAAGCCGTTCGGTAGCTAGGACTCGCGCGAGTCCGGATCGGGGACGTTGTTCGGCTCGTTGTCGATCGAGAATTCCGGGGTGATCGCGCGCGGATCGCGCGGCGCCGAGGCGCGTTTCGCCTGTTCCTGAGCGAACCGCTCCTTGTCGCGATCGGGTAGGCCGGACTTCTCGCGGAGCATGTCCTTGTCCGCGCCGCCCGATTCCGGCCGATCACTCTGGAAGAAGTTGCTGGCCTTGGATCCCATGCCGTGCTCCATGCTGAAGGTGCTCGCCATGGAGTCAGAAAGCATGCCGCCGGCAGAGAGGAACCCGCTCCCGGAATCCCGGGTAGAGCCATCAAGCGACCGCTTCCGCCCTATATTCAGAGAATGCGACTGACTACGCTCATCGCCCCCGTGCTGGGTGCGCTTCTGCTCGCGCACCCGCTCGCGGCCCAGGGCCCGACGTCGCGGCCCAAGGTCACCCCACTGCCGGGCTCGTCGGGCGCGCCCAGCGCGCCGGCTGCGCCGACGACGAAGCCATCGGCCGCGCCGCCGAGGACTGCCGCACCCAAGTCGGGCGCGTCGGGCGCCGGCGAGCCTGGCGGGATCACCACGGGATACCTCCAGGGTGTCGCCGTGGACAGCATCCATGGTTTGCCCCTCATCGGCGCTGCGATCCAACTCGAGGGCACCGATCGGCTCGGCATCACCGATTCGCTCGGGCGGTTCCTGATCGACAGCATCAAGCCGGGCAACTACAAGGTGCTCGTCGACCACGACATCCTCGACACGCTCGGGATCTCGCTGAGCACGAAACCGATGGAGTTCGCCGCGAACAGCGTGACGCGCGTCGTGATCGGGATCCCGAGCCCCGACTTCCTCGTCAGTCGGTTCTGCACGCCGGCACGGCGCGCGCTCGGGCCCGGCGTGCTCGTGGGTCGCGTCCGCGAGCCGGACAGCCCCAAGGCAGCGGTGGGCGCGCGGGTCTCCTTCGTCTGGTACGACCCTGATCCGCCACCGGTGGCGGGGTTGCCGATCAAGATCAAGAAGGAGCCGCGCGTGCGTGAGGCCACCGTCGGCGAGGATGGCACCTACCGGCTGTGCGGGCTCCCCGAGAAGTACGAGGGCAAGCTGCAGGCGCAGCGCAAGGATGGTGGGACCACGGCCGAGGTGCCGGTCGAGCAGGATGGCGGACTGCTCACGCTGCGCAGCATGAGCGTCGCGCCCCTCACCGTCACGGCGGCGAACACGGATACGGCGAAGGGAGCGCCGGTGCGCATCCCGAAGGGAAGCGCTCGCGTGCTGGGGCGCGTGACGAACAAGGCCGGCGCGCCGGTGGATGGCGCGCGTGTCAGCCTCCTGGGCGGAGGCTCGTCGACGACGACGCGGGCGAGCGGTGACTTCTTGCTCGATTCGCTTCCTGCCGGCACGCAGGCGATCACCGTGCGACACCTCGGCTACGCACCGAAGGAAGTCACCGTCGAGCTGTCCTCGCGCACGCCGGCGCGCGTGAACGTGGAGCTCGGCGCGTACGTCCCCGAGCTCGCGCCGGTGGAAGTCGTCTCGCAGATAGACCAGGGACTCGACCGCGTCGGATTCACGGGCCGCAAGCGCGGCGGCGCGGGCGGCTACTTCATCACGCCGCAGATGATCGAGAACCGCAAGGCGGCGCAGTTCACCGACCTGCTCACCACCGCGCCGGGCATCCGCATCGAGGGGACGATGGGCCACATGGCCATCAGGTCCACGCGCACCGTGGGGCGCCAGGGCTGCGTGACCGTGTACGTGGACGGCTCGCAGTGGCAGCAGCTCGAGGCCGGCGATCTCGATTCCTTCGTCCGTCCGGAAGAGGCCGCGGCGATCGAGGTGTATGCCGCCGGGGCCGCGACGCCGGTCGAGTTCCAGACGTCGGGCTCCGACTGCGCCGCGGTCGTCATCTGGACCAAGTTGAACGTCAACCGCAAGGCAAGATCGAAATGATCGAGTCGCCGATCACGCACTATCCGTTCAAGTTCTACCTCGGCGCGATCGAGCTCACCGGTTTCGGCCTCGCCATGATGGCGGCGTTCGGCGTGGCGCACTTCGTCGCGCAGCGCGTGCTCGAGGAGCGCGGCGACGACCCGGACATCATGAACGACGTGACGTTCGCCGCGCTACTCGGGACGATCATCGGCGGCAAGATCTACTTCGCGATCAACGAAGCGCGCTTCTCGGCGCTGTTCAGCCGCGCGGGCTTCGTGTACTGGGGCGGCTTCATGGGCTCCGTGCTGCTCTCGTGGCTCGTCATCCGCTGGCGGAAGCAGAACTTCCTGCGCGTCGCGGACGGCGCCGCGGTCGGCATCGCCGCGGGCTACGCGATCGGACGCACCGGGTGCTGGGCGGTGGGCGACGACTACGGCCGCGTGTGGGATGGTGCGCTCGCCGTCGCGTTCCCACAGGGCGCGCCGCCGTCCACCGTCTACAACATGAATCACGAGTTCCACGCCAACCTGCCGGCAACGCTGCCGCCGGACATGGTGGTGGGCGTCTATCCGACGCAGCTCCTCGAGGTGCTGCTCGGCTTCGTCATGTTCGTGATCCTATGGCGGTATCGTCACCACGCGCGCGGGGCAGGGTGGCTGTTCGGCCTGTACTGCGTGCTCGCGGGCGTCGAGCGGTTCCTCGTCGAGTTTTTCCGCGCCAAGGGCGACATCGTCGGTCCGCTCACCTCGGCGCAGTGGGTCGCCGCCGCCATCACGGCGGTCGGTGTCTTCCTGCTCACCTCACGGCGGCCGGCGACGCCGCTCGCCGTCGCTCGCTGACCTCTCGCTCCCTTCGCGACATGGCGTCTTCGCTTCGCACCCGCCCCGACACGTCGGAGTACGCATCCTTCTATCACGGCTACGTCGCTACGGTCCCCGAGGGAGACGTCGTCGCGCTCCTGCGTCAGAGCGGCCGCGAGCTGCTCGACACCGTGGCCACGATCCCCGAGGATCGCGGCGGATTCCGCTACGGCGAGGGCAAGTGGTCGATCCGCGAGGTGCTCGGCCACATGATCGACGCCGAGCGGATCTTCACGTACCGCGCGCTGCGCATCGCGCGCGGCGACACGACGCCGCTCGCCTCGTTCGACGAGAACGAGTACACGAAGACGGCGGGCTCCGAAGCGCGCACATTGTCGAACCTGGCGCGCGAGCTCGGCGCGGTGCGCGAGGCGAGCGTTCAGCTCTTCGAGTCGTTCCCCGACGACGCGTGGGGACGGTCCGGTGTGGCAAGCGGCAAGGACATCAGCGTGCGTGCGCTCGCCTACATCACCACGGGCCACGCGATGCATCACCTCAAGATTCTGCGGGAGCGATACGGGGTGAGGTGACGGCGGTGAGTTGGTGAGTTGGTAAACGGCCTCGGGAGCTGAAAGCTTCCCGAGGCCGTTTCGCATCCCCGCATCCCCGCATCCCGCATCTCACTTGAGAATACAGCACCCCCGCGCGCACTCGACCCAGATCGGGTCCGTCGCGTCGAACATCATCAGGTTCGACGTCTGCGCCGAGTCGCTCCCGGAGGGAGAGTTTGCGCACGTGTAGAAGTTGACGCGATTGACTCGGCCCGGCCGGAAGGGATGGTTGCACGGCTCGAAGGTGCCCGTGCCGAAGCTGGAGTGCTTGCGCGCGCCGGGTGTCGTGTCGAGCTCCTCGATGCGCCAGCTGCCGTTCTCCCCCGCGCCCGGCAGCACGATCGCGTAGTACTCGAACTTCTTGTCGGCCTTGAAGCCGTACCGCTCCTCGTCGAGCGAGCCGCGATTGAGCGCGCGCACCGTGACCACACCGTTGGGCGGCAACGTCGTCGTCGTGATCGAGTCCTGCCGGTCGACGGCGTCGACGCGCACCTTTGTCGACTGTGAGGGCTTCGTGCCGCCGCAGCCAGGATTCCCCTTGCACGTGCGGTCCTTCTCCACGCCGCCGCCCCACTTGAGCTTCTGCACGAAGTCGTAGAACTCGTCGCCGGTGTACTGGTCGATCGGCTTGGTGAGCGCACCCGGCAGCGACGCCGAGGTGGGCGCCGCGGCCGCGACCGAGTTCGCCGGCGCCTGTGGCGGCGCACCGCCGGCCGCAGAACCGGCGCGGGCGCTGTCAGGTGCGCGCTCCTTGGATGAGCAGGCAGTGAGCGCCGAGCCGGCGAGCAGCGCGGCGAGGCCGACGCGCACGGCCGATGGAACGAGGTATCGTCTCACGAGAGTTGGGGATCGGGAGGACTTCCTGGTGCGCCGGTGCCGGCGCGCGAACCGACGACCGCGAACTACGACAGCGGCTGGCGCGCCGCAAGGCGGCGCATGCGGGCCAGCGTCGGCTCGAGGCTCGCGTCGGCGTGCCCCCACAGGGTGAGCTCGCGGCTGGCCCAGAGCGCCGCCGCCGACGGATCGCCGAGCCGCGACGCGAGCTCGGCGCGATACGCCATCGCGCGTCCGACCGAGGCGGCCATCGCCGGCTCCGTGACGATGAACGTCGATAGCGTCGGCAGCGCGGTGAGCGACACGTCGAGCCGCGCCGCCGCACGAGGGACGTCGCCGGAGAAGTCGGCCAGCCACGCTTCCTCGAGAATGGCGTCGAGCGAGATCGAGCCGGGGCGCGTGCCGCGGCGCGACACATCGATCGAGTCGAGCATCCGACGCACGCCGGCGCGATCGCCGCGGCCCGCTGCCTGCTGCATCCGCAGCATCGTGCTCGTCGGCTCCTGTACCATCAGCGTTGCCGCGGGACCGAGACAGGGCACCGCGAGCGAGAGCGGTCGCGCGAGCAGACGGTCGGTTGCGCGCTGGCGCTCCGCCGGCTGGACGTAGCTCGTCAACGTCCGGACGATCGCCTGCGGCAGCGCGCGCAGCGAGTCGTCGCACACGCCGAGCGCCGCGCGCATCAACAACGCGGCCAGTGGCTGCTTCACCGCGGGGACGGCCTCGCTGCTGAACTGGAACTCGCTCGCGCCGAGATAGTGTGTGGCGCGTCCCGTCCGGCCGGTGAACGCCGCGAGCGCTGCGAGCTGTGACGCATGCGGCGACGCCGTGGCCGTTTCGGCGTTCAGGACGGAATCGGCGGTCGCGGTGGCGCGGCCGAAGTCGCCCAGCTTGAGGTGGAGGCGCACGTCGGCCGCAGCGAGACGGAGGCGCTGTTCCGGATCGGTGCTCAGCGCGCGCGCCCGCTCGAGCGCCGAGAGTGCGGAGTAGCGTCCGTTGGGCGTCCCGATGATCTCCTCACGTGCCTCGAGGAGATTCGTCATCGCCTCGAATGCATCGGGACTCGCCGGCATCCGCTGCGTCAGCAACTCGAGCAGCGCGAGCATCCGGTCGCGATTGAACCGGAGCGCGGCGTCGTTCGTCGCCGGCAGGGGCGATGAGCGGAACGCCGCGATCGGGAGCGGCACATAAGCGATGGTGTCGTTCTTCAGCGCGATCATGGCGCCGAACAGATCGTTCCCCGCCGTGCCCCATCTGAAGCTGTTCTCTTCGATGCGTGCGACCTGGATGAGGAAGTCGCTCGGCAGCGCGGCGAAGGCTTCGGGCGCCAGCTCGAGGACGCGGGTCGTCGCACGCCACGCGGCTTCGTGGCTGCCGCGGAACGCCCATCCCGACGGCGATGCCGGCGCGCGCACGACGGCCGGGTCGTAGGCCTGGCACATCGCGAGGCCGAGCCATGCCATCGCGTCGAGCGTGTCGCGGTCGCGCATCTCGCCGTAGCTTCGGCACGCCGCCGGATAGTCTTCACGCGAGAGCGCGCCGAGCGCCGCGGCAAGCGCCTGCTCGCGCGGGTCGAGCGAAGTGCGTCCCTTGTCGGCGGCGATCCACGTCGGCGTCCATTCCTGCGCCGGCTTGTGGCGCCACGCTTTCGCCTGCGCGAGCCAGAGGTTCGCCTGTGGATACGCCGGATCGGCGGCCACCGCGCTGTCGAGCGCGGGGATCGCGGCGTCCACGTCCCATCGCGCGAGTGCGGTGGCGCCGCGCTCGAACGCACGCCACGCCGCGTAGGAGGTCGTCCCCCGGTCGGCGCGCGTCGAGATGCCGCGCGCCTTCGGCGTGCGCAGGAGGTCGGCGACGATCCCGCGATAGTCCAACCCGCGCAGCGCCGCGGCGCCCCCCGCCGCCGGCAATGCCTCCGTCACCTCGCGCAGGCTCTCGCCGGTCTGCGCGTCGTACAGTGCCGCGCGCACGACGATCGAATCGTGCTGCGTCACGACGCGGCCCCACACCACGCGTCCGGCCCGCACCGAGCGCGCGACCCGCGTGACGTCGTCGATCAGCGTGACGCGATTGCCGCGCCGCTGCAGTGCCTCCTGCACGCTCGCGTCGCTCGCGAGCTTGAGCCCGTCCCAGCGCCTCAGCGCGTCGTACAGTCCCACGGCCGCCGGTTCCGCCGCCGCGTCGGGGGTGCGCGCGCCGACGTACTGGAACGGCACGACCGCGAGCTGCGTCGTGTCCACGCGGACCGTGAGGCGGTCGATCCGGTCGCGCACCGGCGGCATCAGCGACGCCACGCCGAGCGCCGCGAGCGTCAACCCGGCGACCCACATCCACGTGCCGCGCGACAGGCGCCGCCGCGCCGTGAGCGTCTCACCCGAGTTGCCGATCGCCGTCGAGAGCGCGGCGCTGAACGCGCGCGCGTCCGGGTAGCGGTCGTCGGGCGAGGTGGCGAGCGCCTTCGCGATCACCGCCCCGATCGGCGGAGGCACGTCGTGCCGGTACTCGCTCAGCGGCGGGGGCGTCTTGTTCAGCCGCGCCTGGAGCTGCTGCATCGGCGTCTCGCCGGGGAAGGGCGGGGCCCCCGCCATCGCCTCGTACAGCACGCAGGCCAGCGAGTAGACGTCGCTCCGCCCGTCGAACGCGCGGTCGCGCGCCTGCTCGGGGCTCATGTAGGCCGGCGTGCCGGTGATCGTCCCCTGCTGCGTGATCTTCTCGCTCGCCCGATCGATCGCGCGCGCGATGCCGAAGTCCGCCACCACGGCGTGACCGCCGGAGAAGAGAATGTTCTCCGGCTTGATGTCGCGGTGCACGATCCCGCGCTCGTGCGCGTACGCCAGCGCGCCCGCCACCTCGCGCCCGATCCGCACGGCCTCCTCGATCGAGAGCCGGTTGTCGGCGGTGAGCCGCTGCCGGAGCGAGTCGCCCTCGACGTACGGCATCACGTAGTACAGCTGATCGTCCGACCCGCCGGAGTCGTGGATCGGCAGGATGTGCGGATGCTGCAGGCTGGCCGTGAGCTTGATCTCGCGGAGGAACCGCTGGGCGCCGATCGCGTGCGACAGCTCGGCGTGCAGTACCTTGATCGCGACGAATCGCTCGTGGCGCTCGTCGCGCGCCAGATAGACCGTGGCCGCGCCGCCGCGCCCGATCTCGCGCTTCAGCGTGTATCGCCCCCCGCCCAGGTCTCGCTTGAAGACGTAGTCCCCGGCGAGCATGTCTTTCAGTGTAGGCGGAGTATCTTTCACGGCTCGTTGAGGCTCGGCGGGTCGCGCTAAACTACCTGCTTCCGTGCGGTGCTTCCAGTACGAATTACGCCCGACATTCCCCCTTGCCACTGTGAGTGACGTCACCGCGCCCGCCGAGGCCGCCGGCTTCCGGCTCCGTACCGCCACGCCCGCCGATGTGTCGCTCGTCCTGCAGGGCATTCGCGCCCTCGCCGAGTACGAGCGTCTCGCGCACGAGTGCGTGGCGACGGAAGCGCTGCTCCACGAAACGCTGTTCGGCGCGAATCCCGTCGCCGAGGTCGTCCTCGCGTTCGATGGCGACACGCCGGCCGGCTACGCGCTCTGGTTCCGCAGCTATTCCACCTTCCTGGCGCGCCCCGGGCTCTACCTCGAGGATCTCTTCGTGTATCCCGCGTTCCGGAAACGCGGGCTCGGCCGACGCCTGCTCGCGCACCTCGCCGGCATCGCGGTGGAGCGCGGCTACGGCCGCATGGAGTGGATGGTGCTCGACTGGAACGAGAACGCGATCCGCTTCTACCGCTCGCTCGGCGCGAACATGGTGGAGGGATGGGAGCTCTGCCGGGTGACGGGCGACGGGCTGCGCTCGCTCGCGGAGCGGGCGTCGTGAGCACCGCCGAGTTCCGCGGGTTCACCCCCGCCGCGATTCGCTTTCTCTCCGCGCTCAAGCGCAACAACACGCGCGAATGGTTCCAGGCACATCGCGAGGAATACGAGCGCGACGTCCGCGCGCCGCTCGCCGCCTTCGTGGAGGAGATGGACGTCCGCTTCGCCGAGCTCGCACCGGAGATCGTCGGCGACCCGAAGCGGTCGCTCTTCCGCATCCATCGCGACGTGCGCTTCTCGAGCGACAAGTCGCCGTACAAGACGAACGCGGCGTGCTGGTTCTATCACGGCGACGCCGGCCGCGGGGTCGGCAGCACGACGCCGCACGGGGGTGCCGGCTTCTACTTCCACATGGAGCCGGGCGGCTCGATGATCGGCGGCGGGATCTGGATGCCGCCCCGTCCGACCCTCGCGCGCATCCGCGAGCGGATCGACGAGGACCATCGCGCGCTCGCGCGCGCGCTGGGCGACGCAACCATCAAGAAGCGGTTCGGCCGCCTGGAGGAATCGGCGATGCTCACCCGCATGCCGCGCGGGTACGCCGAGTCGCACCCTGCCGCCGCGCTGCTCCGTCATCAGTCCTACACCCTCGGGCGCGATCTCACGGAGAAGGAGCTGTACAGCCCGAAGCTCCCCGACCTGCTCGCGCGCGACTACGCGCGGCTGCTGCCGGTCGTGCGGTGGTTCAATGCTGCGCTCGGGCTTCGCACGCTCGCGCGCCGCTGACCGCCATCGTAGGTTGAGCGAGCAATGCCCAGCAATGACGGGAAGTCACTCATCACGGTGCGACGCGCCGTCGGCGCGGATGCATCCACGCTGGCCGAGCTCGGCGCGGCGACCTTCACCGAGACCTTCGCCGAGGCGAACACGCCGGAGGATTTCGCCGCGTACATGGCGGCGTCGTTCAGCGAGGCGGTCCAGCGCGCGGAGCTGGAGGACCCGAACGTCATCGTGTTCCTCGCCGAGCGGGACGCCGAGGCCGTCGGCTACATCATGGTGCGCGAGGGACGCACGCCTTCGTGCGTCGCGGCCGAAGAGGCGCTCGAGATCGCGCGGCTGTACACCCGCAAGTCGACCCTCGGCACCGGCGTCGGCGCGACGCTGATGCAGCACGCGCTCGCCGAAGCGGCGGGCCGCGGCAAGGACGCCGTCTGGCTCGGCGTGTGGGAGCACAACGCGCGCGCGATCCGGTTCTATGAGCAGTGGGACTTCCATCCGGCGGGAACTCAGCCGTTCCTGCTCGGCACCGATCTGCAGACCGACCTCGTCATGGTGCGACGTATCGCCCGGGAGTCCTGACATGCGGCACACCCTCAAGCTCAACGACGTCATCCTCGGCCACTCTCTGCTCGAGGAAGTGGACGCGGTCGATCGGCGGGTGTGGGGCCAGTTCCATCCCGGATTCGGCTACGAGCTCGTGCAGCCGATCTTCCGCCTCTTCAGCGAGGCCACGCCGATGCCGGGCGGCGAGCCGCGCGACGAGATCAAGCTCGCCCGCTATTTCGCCGCGCGCGATCAGCTCCCGCTCCGCCTCGAGGACGACCGCGGCCGCACCATCGAGACCGCCGCGATCCACATTGCCGACTACAGCCTGGAGCGCGGCCCCGGCGCCATCTCACTGGACGTGCTCGTGCCGGACGATGCGTACTGGGAGAAGCGCGGGGGTGTGGGGATGAGGTGATGCGGCGATGCGGAAGGGCCTCGGGATGCACGAGATTCCCGAGGCCGTTCGTCTTTCCGCATCCCCTCACCCCCGCATCCCCTCATCCCCGCAGTTCGTAGTCGATCGTGTAGTAGTGCTTCTTCTCCACGATCTCGATGCCGATCGTCCCCGTGATTCCCGTGAGCTGCCCCGTCCCCGAGCCGGGCACGATGACGACGTCGAGTGACTGCCCCTCGGCGTTGCGCAGGCCACGGTGCGCGAAGAGAAAGCTCCCCGCCTTGCCGTGCAGCGTGCCGGTGAGCCGGTCGATCGCGACGTAGACGGCCGCTCCCGTCAGCGGCTCGTGCGCCGCGAGCATCTCTCCGTTCGCCACGGCCTCCAGGTCGCCGTGGAACTCCTTGTACAACGTCATCCGCGCGACCGGCGCATCGTCGGCGGTCTGCTGCGGCGTGATGGTGACGTCGAAGGTGCCCTTTCCGTGCATTGTTGGCTCCGCGAGAAATCGGTGAACAGTGATCGGTGAACGGTGATCGGTTTACTGCGTCAACTGGGCACTGCCGCGGCGTGATTGGCCGGCACACCAACCAATCACGCCGCGGCAGTGCCCA
>JAEKKK010000245.1 GCA_019510405.1 Gemmatimonadota bacterium
GCGGTATCTGACCCCAGGATCTGACCCCTCATTCCGGGAGGCGGAGAGTAAGCGGGGTCAGAGTAAAGCTACTCTGACCCCGCTTACTCTGACCCCGAGTTCCACGTCGGCGCGAGATCTCGCCCGGCATTCCGGGAGCCCGTATGCCAGTCTCGGTACCAGGTACCTAGTACTCGGTACTGGGAGTGGTAATTTCCTCCGATGATCCGGCACGACGTCGTCTGCCCGACCATTGTTGGTCGCGACTCCGAGCTCGGCGCCGTGCGCGCGGTGCTCGACCGCGCGCGCAGCGGCGCGGGTCAGGTCGCCCTCATCGTCGGCGAGGCCGGCGTCGGCAAGTCGCGGCTCCTCCGCGCCATGATCGACGAGGCGCGCCGCGGCGGCTACTTCATCATGCGCGGCGCGATCTACTGGTCGGACAGCTCGATCCCGTACGCGCCTCTGCTCGACCTCGTGCGCCTGTTCGCCGAGTCGGCGTCGCCGGCGCTCGTCGCGCACGTGCTCTCGCCGGCCGCGTCGGAGCTGGTGACGCTCTTCCCCGAGCTGCAACCGCTCCTCCCCGAGACGACCCCCGCCCCGTCGAGCGATCCCGACACGGACAAGCGGCGGCTGTTCCACGCCGTGGCGCGGACGATCACGCTGCTGTCGCAGACCCAGCCGGTCTTCCTCGCCGTGGAGGACGTGCACTGGTGCGACGACGCGACGCTGGATCTCGTCTTCCATCTCGCGCGCAGCCACGCGGCGCAGTCGGTGGTCATCGTGCTCACCTACCGCGGCGAGGAGGTGGGCCCGCGGCTCGCGCGGTTGATCGGAGAGCTGGAGCGCGCGCGGCTCGTCACCGAGCTGCCGATGAAGCCACTCGGCCGCGCCGAAGTGCGCGCCATGCTCGACGCGATCTTCGGCTCGAAGACCAACCTCGGCAACGAGTTCCTCGAGTTGATCCACGGACTCACCGAGGGGAATCCGTTCTTCGTCGAGGAGACGCTCAAGGCGCTCATGGTCGCGGGGGATCTGGTGCCGCGCGACGGCGGCTGGCGCGCGCAGGCGCTCGAGCGGGTGCGCGTGCCGCGCACGGCGATCGAAGCGGTGCGCCGCCGCATCGCGACGCTCACCGTGCCGGCGCGCTCGGTGGCGTCGATCGCCGCGGTGACCGGGCGCCGGTTCGACTTCGAGCTGCTGCGCACGCTCACCGACGTGGACGAGGACGAGCTGCTCGCGCTCGTGAAGGAGCTCATCGCCGCGCAGCTCGTCATCGAGGAGACGGGAGAGCGGTTCGCCTTCCGGCACGCGCTCACCCGCGAGGCGATCTACGCCGACCTGCTCGTGCGCGAGCGCGTCGCACTCCACCGCGCCGTGGCGGCGGCGCTCGAGCGCACCCATGCCGGCGCACTGGAGGGCGTGGTGGAAGCGCTCGCGTATCACGCGTGGGAAGCCGGCGAGTGGACGCGCGCCGCTGAGTTCGCGGCACGCGCGGCGCGGCACGCGATGGCACTCTCCGCACCGCGCGAGGCGGTCGCGCAGCTGGACCGCGCATTCCAGGCGTCGGAGAAGGCACAAACCACGGTCTCCGTCGAGCTCCTCCTGGCGCGTGGGTGGGCGAACGAGACGCTCGCCGAGTTCGATCGTGCGCGCGAGGACTTCAGCACGGCGCTCGATCGCGCGCGCGCCGCGGGCGATCAGCGCACCGCCTGGGAAGCGCTCCACGCGCTCGGCCTCCTCTGGGCGGCGCGCGACTACGCACGGGCGGGTGACTATCGCCGCGACGCGCTCACCGTCGCACGCGCGATCGGCGACGACGCGCTCGTGGCGCGCAGCCTGAACCGCGTCGGCAACTGGCACGGCAACCTCGACGAGCCGCGCGCCGGCCTGCCCCATCACGAGGAAGCGCTCGCCCTGTTCGAGCGGCTCGGCGACCAGCGCGGCGTGAGTGAAACGGTAGACCTCATTGCGATGTCGCACCATCTCGGCGGCGACCAGTGCGCCGCGGTGAAGCACTTCGAGCGATCGATCGCGCTGTTCACCGCGGCGGACGACCGGCGCGGGCTCGCAAATGCGCTCTGCCTTCTCACGATATGCAGCGGCGCGCACCATATCTCCGGGACGACACCGTTCACGACGGCACGGGCACAGGAGGAGCTCGTCGCGACGCAGTCGCTCCGGCTGGCGCGCGAGATCAGCTGGCGCGCTGGTGAGTCGTTCGTGGGCTACTGCCTTGGCGACGCGCTGTCGTGGCGCGGCGAATACGATCGCGCGCTTCCCATGATGCGCGAGGCACTCGAGCTGGCCCAGCAGTTCGGACATCTGCAGTGGACGGGGGCTGCGCGATGCCTCCTCGGGAATACGCTGCTCGCCCTGCGCACGCCGGAGCTCGCCCGCGAGCAGCTCGAGGCGGCGAACGAGATCGCGCGCGCCCTCGGCTCGCGCGTCTGGATCCGCTGGATCGCCGCGCCACTCGCCCTCGCGCGGATGCAGACGGGCGATCTCGGCGGCGCCGACGCGTTGCTCGACGACGCCGCGCGTGCAGTCGACGGCACACCGGGCACGCCGATGGATTCGACGACGCTCACGCTGGGCGAACGGCAGCTCTGGCTCGCCCGCGCCGAGCTGGCGCTCGCGGCCGAGCAACCCGAGCGCGCGCTGGAGATCGCCGACGCGCGGCTCGCCGCGGAGTACGCAGCCAACCCGAAGAGCGTGCTCGGCGTGCCGCGCCTCACGCTCGTCCGCGCGGAAGCGTTGCTCGCGCTCGAGCGGCTGGATGAGGCCACCGGCGCCCTCGCGGCGGCGAGGGAGGAGGCGACGCGGCAGGGTGCGCGACCCCTGCTCTGGCGCATCGAGGCGACGGATGGGCACGTGCATCGGGCGCGGCGCGAGCGTCTCGAGGCACGGCAGTCGTTCGACCGCGCGAGCGCGATCGCCGAGGAGCTCGCGCACAAGATCGAGGACGCCGCGCTGCGCGCCGAATTTCTCAACGGTGTCGCTACCGTCATTCCGTCCGCACCGTCCCCGTCCGCGGCGCGGATCGCCAAGGCGGAAGCCGACGGCCTCACCCGGCGCGAGCGGGACGTCGCGCGGCTCGTCGCGCTGGGGAAGGCGAACAAGGTCATCGCGCACGACCTCGGGATCGGCGAGCGTACCGTCGAGGGGTACGTCGCCAGCGCGCTGGCCAAGCTCGGCTTCGATTCACGGGCGCGATTAGCTGCCTGGGCGGTCACGAAGGGACTGGCCGAGCCCGCGCACCCCGTACAAAACCCGCGCGCAGACTGAATTTCCCCGTACCACGGGGGAAATTTTCGCGTGGTTTCCACGCTGTGACGCGCGCCGGGTCCCGATATCCTGCATTCGCGTTCGAGCGTCGGCCGACCGGTCCGGCGCGGCGAGCGCGAACCAGACATCGGAGACCGTACCATGCGTCACCACCAGACCATCGTCGTCGCGTCGTTCGTCGCGATCGCTGCCAGCTTCTCGCTCCCGCGGATGGGCGCCGCCCAGGGCGCTGCACCCGTCGCCACCCCACAGGACGTGCAGTGGAGTCCCGCGCCGCCCGTGTTCCAGCCCGGGGCGCAGTTCGCCGTCGTCCAGGGTGACCCGAGCAAGGCGGGGGAGGAGTTCACCGTGCGCCTCCGCTTCCCGAACGGCTACAAGGTCCAGCCGCACACGCATCCCACCGCGGAGCACGTGACCGTCCTCGCGGGGACGTTCCTCGTCGGCATGGGCTCGACGTTCGACGCGACGAAGATGATCGCGCTCGCACCCGGCGGATTCGTCACCGCGCCGGCCGAGCATGCGCACTACGCCCAGGCACGCGGCGAGACCGTCGTCCAGATCCACGCCATCGGTCCCTTCGCGCTGACCTACGTCAATCCGGCGGACGCTCCCGTGGCCATGAAACCGAAGCGGTGATCGCGATGCAGCCCGCACGTCGCCCATTCAACCTGACGCGAATCCCGTCCCTCTATCCCACCCTTCACATGCCCGTCGAGCAGAGCCGCACGCCGTTGCACGCCGATCTCATCTCGGCGCGAGTGCAGTCGACCTGGACGTCGGGCGACTTCGGCCGTATCGCGCGCAGCTACGAGCGCGGCGCCGCCGAGTTCATCGCGCGGCTCGAGCTCGAGCCGGGCGTCGAGGTGCTCGACGTCGCCTGCGGTACGGGCAACCTCGCATTGCCCGCGGCGCGCGCCGGCGCGACGGTCACGGGAGTGGACATCGCGCCGAACCTGATCACGCAGGCGAAGGCGCGCGCGGCGGAGGAGCACCAGTCGATCCTGTTCGACGTCGGCGACGCGGAAGCCCTCGATTATGCCGACGACGAGTTCGACATCGCGGTGACGATGTTCGGCGCGATGTTCGCGGCGCGGCCGGAGCGTGCCGCGGCGGAGCTGATCCGCGTCGTGCGTCCTGGAGGCCGGATCGTGATGGCCAACTGGACACCGATGGGATTCATCGGCGAGATGCTGAAGACGACGCAGCACTACGCGCCCGCACCGGTCGGCGTGCTCTCGCCGCTGCAGTGGGGGACGGAGTACGCGGTGCGCGAGCGGCTCGGTCCAGGCGCGAGCGCGATCGAGACGCGGGAGCGGCTGATCGCCTTCGAGTTCGCGATGGATCCGGTGGCCGTGGTGAACGAGTTCATCACCTGGTACGGCCCGACGCTGCGCGCGTACGCCTCGCTCGACTACGACGGCCGCAACGCGCTGCGGCGCGATCTGGAGACGCTGTGGACGGAGAACAACCGGGCGACGGACGGGACGACGTACGTGGAGTCGGAGTATCTGGAGGTGGTGGCGGTGGTGAAGTGAACTACCACTCCCAGTACCGAGTACCAGGTACCTGGTACCTGGTACCGAGACTGGCATACGGGCTCCCGGAATGAAGGGGTGAGCCCTCTACCGCAGAGGCACTCGGGTCAGAGTAATTGGGGTCAGAGTAAACGGGGTCAGAGTAGCTTGACTCTGACCCCGTTTACTCTGACCCCGTGTACTCTGACCCCAATCCTCTTCCAGATAGAGGGCGCTACGCGGGCCTTCCGGGAGCGCTTATGCCAGTCCAGGTACCAGGTACTCGGTACTCAGTACCGGGAGTGGTAGTCACATGAGATCCTCCATCCTCGCACTCGCCATGGTCGCCGGCTGCGCGTCGTCGCACGCCGAGGCGCCCGCGTCGGCGTCCGGCAGTCGCACGTTCCGAATGGGGTTCTCGCCGATCCCGCCGCGGCTCAGTACGGCCGAGGTGCTGCGGACGGCTGACGAGATGAGCAGGCATGCGGATGCCGCGCTCATGGTGCTCGACATCCCGTGGACGGCGCTGCTCGCCGACACGAGTGCGGCGCTGCTCGTGCGGCGCGACCAGCTCCAACTCGCACAGCTCCTCAGGCAGCGCGGTGTGCCGCTCGTCGTGCAGCTGGAGCCGGCGAACGGACTCGATCGCGGCACGGAGGCGGCGGCGCTCGTCGCGCTGGGGCGCTCGATCACCGAGCCGGCCGTGCAGCGCCTGTATCGCGACTACGTCGCCGCGTTCGACAGCATCGTACGCCCCGACTATCTCATCGTCGCCGTCGAGACGAACCTCATCCGTGCGGCGTCGAAGCCGGCCGTGTATGCGGCGCTCGTCACGATGAGCAATGCGGCGGCGGCGGAGCGTCGCGCTGCCGGCTCGACGACGAAGCTCATGGTGAGCGTGCAGGTGGACGTGGCGTGGGGACGGCTGCCCGGCGGCAATGGCAGCTTCGTCGGGATCGCGCGCGATCGGGCCGACTTTCCGTTCGTGGATGTGCTCGGCCTGTCGTCGTACCCGTATCTCGCCGGCTTCAAGGCGCCGGAGGAGATCCCGCTCGACTACTACGCGCGTGTCGCGGATGGTGCCTCGTTGCCGATGATCGTGACGGAGGGCGGGTGGACGTCGGGCTCCGTCACCGGCGTGACGTCCTCACCGGAGCTGCAGGCGCGCTACATCCGGCGGCAGATGCAGCTCGCGGACGCGGCGAAGCTGCTCGGCGTCTTCCAGATCACGTACACGGATCTCGATGTCGCGTCGTTCAACCTGCCGCCCGGATCGATCCTTCCTCTGTTCGCGCAGCTCGGGTTGGTGGACGCGAGCTATCGACCGAAGGCGGCGCTGGCGGTGTGGGACTCCGTGCGTGCCGTGCCGCTGATGCGGCGGTAGGTCGATCCGAACGGCCTCTGATTGTCCGGCTTTCTCGCGCAACGGATTTCGCGCGGAGGCGCGGAGCGGTGCGCCAATGCCGACTATTGACGCCGCGGCCCGCGGAGGCGCGGAGCGTGGGGCAGAGATCTCTCCACCGCACTCATACGACAATGTTGGGGTCGTAAATGGAGAGGCGCGCTGCGCCGGTGCCAGGTGCTCGACCCCGCAGGCTGTCCTCCGCGCCTCCGCGATCCTCCGCGCCTCCGCGCGAAACTGCGGCGCAGTGATCCGTGGATGAAGCTTCTCCGCGGCCTCTCAGTTGGCTCCGCGTGCTCCGCGTGAACCCGACCGCTGGCGCAGCGACTTGTAAGTGCAGATCCCTCGACTCGCTTCGCTGCTCGGGATGACATTGGTGAGCCAAGGGGTCAGACACCTTCGGTATCTGACCCCAGCGACGTCGTTCCGCATCCCCGCATCCCCTCGGCTCAGTACTCGATCAACCGCTCCGAGAACGTGATCTCCGTGACCGCGATCGATGCGGCGCGCTGAGGAGAGAGTGCGAGGCGGCGCGGGTCGCTCAGGTAGGCGTCGAGCTGGGGCTGCGTGGGGATGCGGAGGATCTGGACTTCGTCGGCGGGCGGCAGGCCGTCCGCCTGCGCCTGCGGCTTGAACGCGGCGATGATCTCGCCGCCGTGCTCGACCCAGAAGCGCATCACCGTGCGCTCGTAGTCCGAGCCGTCGGCGGCCCTGCCGGGCACCCAGGTGAGTCGGACGACGAGATAGATCACGTCACTGCCTCGCTGCGGCGGAGTGAGTCGCCGGAAACGCGACGACGAGGCGGAGAATCGCCCATGCGTCGCGGTATTCCGGGAATGGCTGCCGATCCGGATTGCCGATGGTATACGCGCGGTACCGGGTTCCGTTCCACGTCTCGACGGTGACGCCGACGCCATCGAGGATGACGACGTCCTCGTCGCCTTCGCGGCGTGTCACCTCGACAGGAAGTTCAGAGGCGTCCGGCAGGTTCCACACATGGTGTCGCTCGAGCTCGACCAACGCGGCGCGCCAGTCGGGCTCACGGCCGAACTGCACGCGGCACACGGCGACCAGCTCGTCGCGATCACGGGAGCGCGTGGTGTCGGTCGACACGCGCCCACAGTGAAAGGTGTCGCGCAGCCACGTTGGAACACTGTCGATGAAGGCGCGCCATTCCGGATCGACCTTCCTGTCCGGTATGGTCTGCACCAGCCAGAGGATCACCTCGCCGCGAACCTGTCCGCCGTCGTTGGTGATGCGCAGCAGCTGCATCGGGATTCCGCGGCCGCCGGCGAGCCAGATTCTCAACTCGCGTTGCGACGTGTCGGCAGGTCTCGGCCGCAGCGCCGGCAGCCGCGCGACGCGGGCGATGCGGTCGATCGTCTCCGCGCCGGCCGGCGCCGTGTCGGGGCGCGTCCCTCGCGCGACGCGCGGCGGCAATGTCTCGACGCGGACGGGTGGCTGTCGCATCACCAGCTTGACCCACGTCGTCTCGCCGGATCGGACGACGATGCTATCGCCGACCGGCATCCGGCCGATCATCGAGGCGACGAGCTCGTAGCGCCCGGGGTGCACGTTCGCGATCGCGAAGTGGCCGCGTGCGTCGCTGCGCGTCGCCAGGCCGATGCCGGGCAATCCGACGCGTGCGCCCTGCAGCGCGACTCCCGCCGTGTCGGTCACGTCGCCGCGCAGAACGCCGGACGCGGCGTGCTGCGCTGCAGCGACCGGAGCCGCGAACCCGGTGGTCAGTGCAGCGAGCGCCACTCCGCGTGCGAGCCCACTATCGCTCCACGTCCGGCGTGAACAGCGCATCGTACTTACCCGTCGCCAGCGCCGCGTCGAACCGCTCCGCGATCCGCGCGAGGATCTTCTGATCCCCGCCCTGATCGAGCCAGATGGTGACGTGGTGCTCGCTCGTGTTGTCGAAGAGAAAGAGGACCGTGCCGTCGAGGTGCGCCTGCCAGCCGGAGGCGGCCTGATCTTCCGGAGTGCGTGTCGCACCCATTTCCGTCGTCAAGAACGACGCCATCGCCTCGAACAGCGCTTCTCCCGCTGGGCCGACCTGGTACTCGGGCGTGGAGTGGCCCGGCGGGGTCAACAACCCCTTCCATGGCAGCGGAGCGACTCCGCTGCGCGGCTCGAGCTCGTACTCTCCGTTGTTGCCGCGCGTCCACATCCAGTAGTGCGCCAGCCACGCTGGATCGAGCAGCCCGACCGTGGAGAAGCGCATCCGCGCCAGGTCGACGGGCACGATGGTGCGCTCTCCGGTGGTCACGTCGGTGACGATCAGCACGCGCACGTTCTCCTCGTTCCAGCCGAATCGGACGAAGCGCCGACCATCAGGCGATACCCCCAATGGCGGCACGTTCACGTCGATCGTCGCGTTTGCTGAAGGTGTGAAGTGATGGACGGCGGGAGGCTGCGTCGAGAGCACCGACTCCTGGAACAGGTACTCGCCCGGATGCGCGTACGTCGTCCGGTCGATGATGCCCGGCACCATGTCCGCCTCCTTCGCGCGCCGGAACGCGGCCACGTCGTTCGTGAGCAACGTGCCGGCGTCGAGCGGCTGGCTCTCCGCCACGAGCTCGCTCTTCACTCGCTCGCCGTCGGCGACGAGCAGGTACAACGGGCCTTCGTCGTCCTCCGTCGCCGCGTGGACGAACAGCGCGTCCGGCGCGCCGGGCAGCAGCGCCACCGACGCGAATCGATCGAAGCGCGCCGATTCCGTCGCATCGTCGCTCTTCCAGTCGATCGTCACGGGCGTGCCACGGTAGCGGATGAAGAACCGCGCGGACGCGGCGAGCGCGCTCGGCTGCCCACCACGATAGTAGTCGTAGAACCCATCCGCGACGGTCGCGATCTGCCACGGGCCGAAGGTCTGCGCGCGCACGGGCTGGCTGCGCGGCAGCACGCGGAAGCGCATGCGGAATCCGTCGGGCAGCGCGGGCGCACCCTCGCGCGCCCGCGGCATCCACTCGCTCCACTCGAGCTGTGCATTCTTCGGCCACGCCGGCAGTGGCACGAGGAACGCGTGCATGCCGTCGAACGCGGGCTCCACCATCAGCACGCGATCGCCTCGGCTCGTCCACACGGCGACGGCGCCCGGCACGACCCAGCGACCGTCCACCTGATGCGCGTCCTCCATCCACAGCGCGCCATCGCGGCGCGCGCGCGCGACGTGGTCGTGGCTCGCGTAGAGCTTCAGCCGGCGCGGTGTGGTGTCGGTCGCCGGTGACGTCGTCTGCGTGGCGGGCCACCTGAGCTCGACCTGGAGGAGCAGCTCCTCGCCGTTCAGCTTCGGTGCGACGTCCGCGCTGAATCGCGCGATCCCCGCGACGATCGCGGCGACCCC
This sequence comes from Gemmatimonadota bacterium, assembly GCA_019510405.1. GTDB lineage: Bacteria > Gemmatimonadota > Gemmatimonadetes > Gemmatimonadales > Gemmatimonadaceae > AG11. The sequence goes on from JAEKKK010000245.1 coordinate 9,533, forward strand.
GATCACGATGAGCTGCGACCAGCCGATCGCGCGCCAGACACCCGGATGCGCGGACGCCGCGACGACGCGGGTTGCGACGAGCCCGATCAGGAAGCCGGCGACGAAGCCGAGCAGCGCCATCCCGACGACGAAGTAGCCGGCGCCTCCCTCGAACGACGAGATGCGATACCAGCTCACCGCGTGCGACGCGATGAATCCGCCAAGCACGAGCCCGATCGCGGCGGCGAGCAGTGCGACGAGGATCGAGGCGATCCACGACATCAGCGTGCCTCGTTCATGAGGTGGGAATGCGTGCTGCCCTTCTCAATAGAAGCAACGCCCGGGTTGCCCATGTGCGCCAACGCTCACGCTAACTGTGAGGGACCGCACTCGCAAACTGCTGTGAACCGTGCAGAATCCGGCGGCGCTGTCCCTCCGTCGCTGGAGGGGCCTGCTCCGTAAGTCCAAGCGGGCCAACGCCTTCCGGGGATGCCGCGAGGTGGTCCGCACGTTGCCTTACTGGGAGCCGGCTGGAAGATCCAACAGCACCCCGCCCGACGGCCCGCGATGCCGCGCCGTCACCCTCATCCTTCCGGAGAGAGCTTCACCATGAAGAACATGCGCAAGGGTTTCACCCTCATCGAGCTTCTGATCGTCGTCGTGATCATCGGTATTCTTGCCGCGATCGCGATCCCGAAGTTCGCCAACACCAAGTCGAAGGCG